>CAYMUE010000045.1:0-40013 GCA_964393505.1 uncultured Polyangiaceae bacterium | reverse complement strand
AGGTCCTGCGGCAGGTCCCACAAGGCACGCAGATCGCGACGGCCGTCGAGCATGCGGTCCGCGAACGCACGGGTCTTCGACTCGCAGCGCGCGTAGATCGCGCGGATGTTGTCTTCCCGCAGCCCGGGGTGCAGCGAGATCCAGTTCGAGGGCAGGTCGATCGGCCGCATCCCCACGACCCGATACCCCTTGAGCAGCAGGACCAGCGCGGCGAGAAGCTGCGCTGCACCGCTCAGCCCCGGAAGGCACACGCCAAAGAAGCGCACGCCGGCTCTCGTGTTGACGACGAACGCGCGATTGGCGTTTCTCGCTCGCGGCAAGGCGAACAGGAACGCGAGCGTGATTGGCGGGAAGTTGAAGCCGTGGGTCGGCGACGCCAGCCCCACCTCGTCGTCCGGATCAATGTGAACGTCGGCCGGTTCGAGCTTCGCGAGGTCGATCGCCTCGGCGGCATGCCCCCGGGCCTGGAACGCCGCGACGATCCAACCCGCGACGTTTCGCGCGTTGCCGGTGCCGGAGAAGTAGAACATCCGCAGCATGCAGAGGGTCCTGGACTCCTTGCCCGGCTCTCTGGTACCACACCGCTTCGTCGTCCGGCGCCCTGACGCGCCTTGCCCCCCTCACCTCGACCGGAGGCGCTCAGCGAGCCGGCCGCCCGACGACCTCGGAATTTTTCCGCCGCTCGGGCGTATTCTCCGGCGAGCTTCTTGCTCCGGCCCGGTGCGTTCGCGGCCTCTCCAAGAACCCAGAGGAACCCTCGATGAAGCGATTCGCTTGCTGCCTGTTCCCGCTGCTTCTCACGGTGGGCTGCAGATCGAACACACCTGCCCCTCAGGCGGCAGATGCTGCCCAACCCGCGTTCGGCCCGTCGCCGGTCGCCTCTTCCTCCGCGACCTCCGCAAGCACCTCCGCGATGGTTCCCGTCAACACCGCGAGCCCGGCGGCTGCCTCTCCCGCCGAGGCCGCTGCCCTGGCCACCAGCAGCAACGCCTTCGCCACTGACCTGTACGCGCGTCTGCGCAAGCAGCCCGGCAACCTCGCCGTCTCCCCGGGCAGCATCACCCTCGCGCTCGCCATGACGTGGGCCGGCGCTCGCGGCGACACGGCCAGGGAGATGGCCCGCGTGCTTCACTTCTCGGGTGCGCAGAACGAGGTCGTCGAGAGCGCCGCGCGCCAGCTCGCGACCTGGAAGGATCCGACGCGCACGACCTACACGCTCGGCGTGGCCAACCGCCTCTTCGGAGAGAAGAGCTACACGTTCGATCCGGCGTTTCTCAAGCTCTCGAGCGATTCGTTCAAGGCGCCGCTGGAGCCGGTGGACTTCCGCGGAGCGCACGAGGCAGGCCGGCAGCGCATCAACGGTTGGGTGGCCGGAGAGACCCGCGATCGCATCAAGGACCTGCTCCCGCCCCGATCGATCGATCCGCAGACGCGGCTCGTGCTGGTGAACGCGGTCTACTTCCTCGGCGACTGGCTGCACCCCTTCGTCAAGGCGCGCACGCGCCCGCTGCCGTTCTTCGCGACCCCGGCGAAGTCGAGCGACGTGCCCATGATGAGCCAGGAGATGCGCTTTGCCTACGGGACGCACGCCGGGGTGAAGGTGCTCGAGATGCCCTACGTGGGCAACGAGCTGGCGATGACGCTGGTGCTTCCGGACGACAAGGGAGGGCTCGACGCGATCGAGCAGAACCTGACGGCGGACCGGATTTCGGCGTGGATCGGGGCGATGTCGCCGCAGCGGGTGCAGGTCACCTTGCCGGTGTTCGAGGTGAATCCGAGCACTTCGCTGTCGCTCAAGGAAACCCTCAAGGAGATGGGGATGCCGGTGGCGTTCCAGAACGGGAGGGCGGACTTCTCGGGGATCGCCAATCCGCCGAACCCCGAGGACCGGCTGTACATCGGCGACGTGTTCCACA
Organism: uncultured Polyangiaceae bacterium; assembly: GCA_964393505.1. Lineage (GTDB taxonomy): Bacteria > Myxococcota_A > Polyangia > Polyangiales > Polyangiaceae > JACRCQ01. Next base: position 38,097 of record CAYMUE010000045.1, on the reverse strand, counting down.
AGGCGTTCGTGCGGGTCGACGAGAAGGGGACCGAGGCGGCGGCGGCGACGGCGGTGGTGATGCCGCGATCGGGCGCCAAGATGGAACCCGAGAAGACGGTCGAGTTCCGGGCCGATCACCCGTTCCTGTTCTTCCTTCGCGACGTGCGCTCCGGGATGATCCTGTTCATGGGGCGCGTGAACGATCCCGCGAAGAAGTGATCGGCCGCGCCGATCACCGCCTCACGCCCCTTCGATCCGATCCCCTGCAGAAACCTTCGAATCCGCGGCCTCTTCGGGGAGCCGCATCTGCTCGAGCAGCTCGGTATGGAAGCCCTTGAAGGCCGATTGGGGGGGCCATGCGGGCGCGTCGGCCAACAGGCGCGGCACGCGCCACCGCTCGCCGCGATCGACGGCGATCACTGCTGCTGCGTAGCGCATGGCCCAGCTCACCATTGGGCTGCGCTTCGCCACGTGCTCGAGCAGCTCCAGGTCGCCCTGGCGGGCGGAGTGCGCGAAGGCTCGCGTGAGCGCCGCAAGCGATCCGCGCAGCGTCAAGACCTGCTTGCGGAGCCTCGCGTTGACGGGCGGCACCGGAAGCTGTCCCATCGCCTCCGCAAGGCGCACGGCCTGATCGCGGTCGCCGTCGAAGGCCTCGAGCAGCGTCTCGACGAAGAGCCTGTGCTCGGTGGACGCGAGCCACAGCGGTCCGCGCCGCAGCTTGGAGAGGTGGCTTCGCGCCTCCTCGACCCAGCCGTAGGCGGCGAAGGCCGTGGCCGACACGAGCGCAACGACCGCCTGATCGTGGGTACCGCTCTCAATGGCCTGCCGCCATGCGTCCACGACGCCCTGTGCATCGCCGGAGAGCAGCAGCCTGCGAAACCTGCGACGGGAGATCCACGGGGGGATGAGCGCGAGCAGGGCGACGACCAGGAGCAGGAAGGAGACCCAGGGGCGGTCGACGGACTGGTGCAGGGCGAGGGCGACGAGGGCGGCAGAGCACACGAAGAGCGAGCGCCGGAAGAAGCGCACCCAGGGGTTGGTCTGCTCGAGCGGGTTCACCACGACGGTCGTCCTACGTGCTTCCGAAAGAAGTGATGGCCCTTTGGGGAGGCGCAGGCAAGGCTCGCAACGTGCTCGACAACCCCACGGGTCTGCGCTAGAAGCTCGCATACGCGAAAGCGTGTGTGGCCTCACCGACTACGCGCTGTGAACCCCGCCAGGCCCGGAAGGGAGCAACGGTAGCAGAGAGCGGGTGTGGTGGGGCCTTCGTGTATCTGACGCCGCGTGTCAGCCGCGCAGCTCCGCCATCGCCAGATCGCGGTCCGGTCCGGCCTGCAGCAGAGAGCCCGCCAACGCGACCGTATCGACCCGCGCGTCGTGCTTGCGCTCTCCCCGCGCCACCAGACAGGTGTGCAGCATCGACAACCGGCAGAGCGCCCCCTTCGCTCCCAGGTGCTCCACCAGCGCGGATGCGACCCGCTCGCCGATCTCCTCCTGGAGCACCAGCCTGCGCGCACACGCGTCCACCAGCCGCGCCACCGTGCCGAGGCCCGCGATCCGCTCACCCGGCAGGTAAAGCACGGTCGCACTCCCCACAGCCGGCATCAGGTGGTGCGGACACACCGTCACCGTGGCCAGGTTGCGCAGCACCACCAGCCCCTTGTCGCCCGTGCCCGCAGGCGACGATCCCTCCCGCAGCATCGCAGGGACGTCCCGCGTCTCGCCCGCGAGCAGATCGTTGGTCCAGGCCTCCACGACGCGTTCGGCGGTTCGCCGCAGATCCGGGTTCGCGTCGGGATCGTGGCCGAGTCCCCGCAGGAACTCGTCGATTCCGCGCCTTGCCCGCTGGATGTCGATCGATCGGCTCATGGTTCCGGCGTCTCCTTGGGTCCGGCCTCCGTCGCCTCCAGCCCCCACAGGACGCGCACGGCGCGCGGGAGCTCGGGCGGCTTCTTCTCGACGCCGCACAGCTTGCACTGGCTCGGCGGAGCGTTTTCGTTTTCGCAGTGGCGGCAGCCGGCGAAGACCCGCGCGGCGAGCTCGAAGTCCTGCCTGAGACGCTGCAGCACGGAGATCTTGCGCTGCATCTCCTCGGTGAGCTGCTCGAGAAACTCGCACACGCGCTTCGAGGCCGCGGCGCCGGTCTTGCTCGAGCGGCGCAGCTCCAGGATCGTCTTGACCTCTTCGAGCGAGAGACCCGCCTCGCGCATGTCGGTCACGAGGATCAGCTTGTCGAGCTCGCGTTGCCCGAACAGCCGGTGCCCGCCGTCGCTCCGCTGCACCGGAGTCAGGAGCCCCTCCTCTTCGTAGAATCGCACGGTGCGCAACGTGCTGTGGGACAGACGCGCCATGTCGCCCGTCGTCAGCAGACCGTCCTTGCGCTCCTTGCGCTTCGCGCTCCCGCGCTTCGGCTCCTGATCTGTCTCCGATCCGCTGTCCATGGCGCCGTCGATCCTGGAAGCCGCCTATCGGGATGTCAAGCCGCGCCCCCGAGTGTCTCGTGCGCGCAAGGCCCGGCCAACGACGGTCCACTCATTCGCCCGCGACGTCCACGCTCGCATCCTGCGCGCTCGCGCTTGCCACGCAGTCCCATCGCCAGTAGCTGTTCCAGCACGTCGCCACTCCGAGCCCGCCATCGCAGGCCCCAAGTGTGCACTGCAGCCCGTCGGGCACACACGCCGCAGCTCCCGCATCCACGCGAATCCTCCCGATCCCGTCGAGCTCCAGGGCGAGGTCTCGCAGGGCATCGCAGGGCATCAGCGAGTCCGACGGCACCACCGGCGAATAGTTCGGAGGACGAACATCTTCGTCGTCGCTGCATCCCTGCAAGCAGCACGAGAGGATCAGCAGGGCCCAGCAACGCATCCAGGTCATCCGAACACCCAGAACAGCGCCTTGGTCAGGAAGAAGTCCGCGATGAGAATCGCGATGGAGATGACCACAACCGTACGGGTGGTCGCCTTTCCCACGCCCTCGGTGCCGCCCGTCGTGATCAACCCGAAGTGGCACCCCACCAGGGCGATGATCGCGCCGAAAAATGGCGTCTTGCAGATCCCCGACAGGTAGTCCGACATGGCCACCGAGTTGAGGGCCGTACGCAAGAAGAACTCCGGCGGGATGTCGAACTGGGAGCTGGTGACGGCCATGCCGCCCGAGAAGCCGAACACGAGGGCCAGCATCGCCAGGATCGGCATGGCGATGACCGAGGCGGCCACGCGTGGCAGCACGAGCTTCTTGACCGGGTCGGCGCCCAAGGCGCGGATGGCGTCGACCTGCTCGGTCACCGCCATCGATCCGACCTCGGCGGCCATCCCCGCGCCAACGCGACCTCCGACGATCACCGCAGTGAGCGTGGGGGCGAGCTCGCGCGCAAACGACAGGCCGAGCACGCGCCCTGTGTACTCCATGGCGCCGAACTTCTGCAGGCTGATGGCGAACTGCACGGCCATGACCATGCCGATGAACACGGCCGTGACCGAAGCGATCCCCACCGACTTCACGCCGACGGATTCGAGCTGGTAGACGATCGCGCGCGCCTCGAAGGGGCGCGAGAAAAACGCGCGCGCCGTGCGGACCGTCAGCAGCGACACGATCCCCATCTGGTCCACGAGGAACAACACCTTGCGCAGCCACAACCCCGGCCCCGGCACCGGAGGCGGCACGTTCTTCAACAGCGGCGTGGACAGCGGTCCGCCGGCCAGCATCGACCCCGAATCGGGCCCACCGCTCCCCGACGGCCGATCGACCATCGCCGTCAGTCCTCCGCCACCGCGTCGCGGTTCGCGCGGAACCCCTCGACGAAACGGTCGAACGGCACGGCCTTCTTCGTGACCCCTTCGGCGTCGGTGATGAACAGGAAGTCGTAGACGCAGCCGTCCTTCTTCAGCACGTACACGACGAACCCCTTGCGAACCCCGTCGAGCCGCGCGGACATCTCCGTGCGCAACGCCTCCCTGCCGTCCAACGCCACCTTCCGCTGGTCGCCCGGCTCGCGGTCGGTGAACCGAAGGAACAGGTGGCTGGTCAGCGCCTCCAAGGGCACGTCCTCCGCGTCCCTGCCGCAACGCCCTCCCACCGCGATCGTCGCGTCGTTCGCGTCGTCTCGGAACGTGAGCAGAGCCCCTTTCGCGTCGATCTGACGCCAACCGGTGGGCATCTCGCCGGTCCGAAACTCGATCCCCCCACCGCGATAGACGCGCCCCTGATAGCTCGCCCCACAGGCCGCGGCGAGGCACGCGAGTGCGAAGATCAGGAGGCAAACCCGGGAGCCGCTCACGGAGGGAACCCTAGCACGGAGCATCGGCGAGAGGGGTCTTCGGCCTGCCGCATCGGGGCCTGGGGTCAGCGCCGGTCCCACCAGGTGGGCTCCCGTCTCGGATAGCGTCCGGCCCTGCGCTCCTGCACGCGCCACCCTCTCCAGGGCTCATAGGCGACCGGCTGCTTGCCCAGCATGGCCAGCCGCACGAGGAGCAGACCCGCGACGAACCCGCCGATATGCGCGAAGAACGCGGTCCCGCCGCCGGACTTCGGCACCGCCAGAGAGCCGATGCCCGAGAGCAACTGCAACGCGAACCACTCGAGGATCACCAGCCAGGCAGGGAACTCGTAGAACGTGATGATGATGAAGATCGGAAGCGCCACGAGCACGCGCGCGCGCGGGTAGAGCGACACGTAGGCCGCGAGCACGCCCGCGATCGCGCCCGATGCCCCCACCATCGGCACCACCGAAGCCGGGTCCACGAACATCTGCGCCCCCGCCGCCAGCACCCCCGCAGCCAGGTAGAACAGCACGTAGCGCGCGTGCCCGAGAGCATCCTCCACGTTGTCGCCGAACACCCAGAGAAACAGCATGTTCCCCCCGATGTGCATCCAGCCGCCGTGCAGGAACATGCTCGTGAAGATCGTGATCGCGTCCGCCGTCGGGTTGGCGAGGAACCGCGCCGGCACGAACCCCCAGTCCTGCACGAACTCCGCGTAGCCCGCCTCGATGCTCGCCAGCTCCCACAGGAAGGAGATCACGTTGAGCGCCAGCAGGGCGTAGTTCACGAACGGGAACTGGCGGGTGGGCAGCCTGTCGCGCAGGGGGATCATGAGTGGGACCGAGTGTAGGCGTCCTGCCGCCGCGACGCCACGCCAGGGCGCAGGACCGCAGCGCCTAGAGCCCCTGCTCGGCCAGCTCGCGACCCAATGACACCATCTCGATCGCGCTCACCGCCGCGTCGAACCCCTTGTTCCCCGCCTTGGTCCCGGCGCGCTCCACCGCCTGCTCGATGGTGTCGGTCGTCAGCACGCCGAACGCCACTGGCATTCCGCTCGACATCGAGATGTTCGCCAGCCCCTTGGAGACCTCGGCTGCGATGTAGTCGAAGTGCGGAGTGGAGCCGCGGATCACCGCGCCCAGCGCGACGATCGCGTCGAACTTGCCGGGCTTCGCCAGGCGCGCCACCGCCAGCGGGATCTCCCAGGATCCGGGCACCCGCACGACCGTGACGTTCTTCGCCTCGCAGCCGTGTCGCGACAACGCATCGAGCGCGCCGTCGATCAGGTGATCCACGATGAAGGAGTTGAAGCGGCTCGCGACGATCGCGAAGCGCGCACCCGGGGGCACGACCAGTGCCCCTTCCACTACCCGCGGCTTGATTCCCTGTCCGTCGCTCATCGTCGTTCCTCCGAAACCTTCTCAGTCGCTCAACCCGACGCTCTCGACCACTTCGAGACCATAGCCCGCCAGCCCCGCAATCTTCCGCGGATTGTTCGTCAAGAGCGCGATCCTCCGCAACCCCAGGTCCGACAGCACCTGCGCCCCCAGCCCGAACTCCCGGAGCGGAGGCGGCCCGTGGGGCTTGGAGTCCGCCGACGCGCCCAGGGCCTCGAGCTCGGCCACGACGTCGCCGTCGCTCGGCAGGTAGAGCACCACGCCGCGCCCCGCCGCCTCGATCATCCGGATCGCCTTGCGCAGGTGATGCCCCCCCTCCGAAGACGGAGAGCAGAACAGATCGGCAAGCATCGATCCGCGATGCACCCGGCACAGCACCGGCTCGTCTCCCCCCTCCACGTCGCCCTTCACCAGCGCCAGGAACTTCTGGCCGTGCATCACCTCTTCGTACGCGTGCGCCGTCCACTCCGTCTGCGTCTCGTCGAGCCGCAACGGGTGCGTCGCCGCGCACTTCACCAGCGTCTCGGTCTGCATCCGGTACTGGATCAGATCCGCCACGGTCAGGACCATCAGCCCGTGACGCTCCGCGAACTCCTCCAGATCCGGCATCCGCGCCATCGTGCCGTCGTCCTTCATCACCTCGCAGATCACACCCGCCGGACCCAGCCCCGCCATCCTCGCCAGATCCACCGAGCCCTCGGTCTGCCCCGTGCGCACCAGCACCCCGCCCTTGCGCGCGCGAAGCGGGAACACGTGCCCCGGGATCACGAGGTCCTCCGGTCGCGACGCGGGATCCGCCGCCACCCGGATCGTGTGCGCCCGATCGGCCGCGCTGATCCCCGTCGTCACCCCGTGACGCGCTTCGATCGACACCGTGAACGCGGTGCCCAGGGGCGGCGACGCGTGCCCGGGCGCGGCCATCAGCGGCAAGCGCAGACGCTCGATCTGCTCCTCGGAGAGCGTCTCGCAGATCAGCCCGCGACCGTGCTTCGCCATGAAGTTGATCGCCTCCGGCGTCACTCGCTCCGCTGCCATCGTCAGATCGCCCTCGTTCTCCCGGTCTTCGTCATCGACCAGGATCACCATGCGCCCGGCGCGAATCTCGTCCAGCGCCCGATGTACCCTCTCCAGCAGTGCCGGCTCGATCGTGTGTCGTCGGGTCGTCATGTCCTGCTCCTGCAGCGCTTCCTGCCGATCGCTCACGGTCACCACGGTATCGTTACTCATAGGAATCCTGCTGCTGCCAGGCTGCTCTTCAGCCCGTCGTCGGTCGATTCCCCCGACCCCCGCTCGCCTGCCGCCACGTCGAGACAGCGCGCCACGTAGCGCGCAAGCACGTCGACCTCCACGTTGGAGATCTCCCCGGCCCGACGCGACGCAAGCAACGTCGCCCCCTGCGTGTGCGGCACGATCATCACCGTGAACCGGTCCGCTCCCACCTCGTTCACCGTCAGACTCACCCCGTCGATCGTGATGGATCCCTTCGCGGCCACGTATCGACGCACGGCGAGATCCATCCCGAAGGCGAGCTCCACCGACTGTCCCACCGCGCGGCGCGTGAGCAGCTTCGCGCGCGCATCCACGTGGCCCGACACGATGTGCCCGCCCATACGCCCGCCCATCGCCATCGCCCGCTCGAGGTGCACCCCCGAGCCGATCGCCAGCGCCCCCAACGTCGACCGCGCCAGCGTCTCCGCCGACGCGTCGGCCTCGAACCCGCCTGCGACCACGGCATCGACTGTGAGGCACACCCCCATCACCGCGACCGATTCGCCAAGCACCAACGGTGCGAGCTTCGTTTCAACCGTGAGTCGCGCACCAGGCCCTCGCGCCGTGCGCGCGACCAACCTGCCAACGTCTTCGACCAGCCCGGTGAACACGGCGAAGGCTTTAGCGCCGGACCGACTCGTCCGCAACGCGCCCCGGTCGCGCAACGCGGGAGGTGAACACGCGATCCCCTCGGCTGCTCTCGCCCGACGCGGTCGTCGAAGCCGTCGATTGACGCTATCCTCAGGAGCATGTCGTCTGGTGTCCTGGTCTGCCCCGCTGCGCTTTCCCAGGGTGGTCTCCGATGAACCAAACTCTTCGCACGCCCGGCTTCCGCGCACGGCTCGCAGCCCTCGGAATCACAGCAGTGTCCGCGATCGCTGCGAGCTGCGGCGGCTCGGACACCGACGACACCTGGGGCGGCAAAGCCGGAAACGCCACGGGCAACGGCGGAAGCGGGCTGGCTGGAGGCTCGGCCGGGAACGCAGGCTCCTCGGCCGGCAACGCGGGTTCGCTGGCGGGGAGCGCCGGTTCGACGGCGGGCAACGCCGGCAATGCAGGGTCCGCCGCCGGGAGCGGGGGAGATGGTGGGAGCCAGGCAGGGAGCGGGGGCGCCGCGGCCGGGGCAGGCGGGGGCTCCTCCGGTTCGGCCGGCGCGGGTGGAGTGGTCAAGACCGTGGACTGCAGCGTGTCCCCCCTGGTCTGCGCGGACATCGGCCCGGACAAGAACTCCCAGCTCTACGGCTGCTGCTCCGGCAACACGGTGTACTGGTGCGACGACGAAAGCGGCACGTGGGAGCTGCACGACGTCGTATGCGACACGATGGACGGCGTCTGCGGCTACGCGGTCGACTATGCGAGCGTGTACTGCGTGGAGCCCCCGTGCACACCGGGATCGTGCGATGCCGGGCTCGAGTGCGTGAACGGCCAGTGTGTGGAGCCGCCGTGCACGCCCACGTCGTGTGGGTCCGGGCTCGTGTGCATCAACGAGCAGTGCCTGCCGGATCCGGGCCCCGGCCCGGGTCCGGGCCCTGGCCCGCTGTGCCCGAATCTGCCTCCCTTTGCTTGCACCGGGAGCGATGCGTTCTGCGGCGAGCTCATGCCCTTCGACCCGGACAACGACCCGGATGGTTCGGGTTACGACGCAACCCTTGGGTACGTGGACTACCCGGTGCGAGGCGAGAGCTGGGGCAACCAGTCGAGGAGCTACCTGCGACGCGACCTGATGATGCTTGCCAAGTACGCCACGGCCTTCGTCGCCTGCAAGACCGCCGAATGGAACACCGGCAACGGCATGCCCCTGGGGCTGGTGGACATGAGCACGTCGACTGGCGCGGCCCCGGGTCCGTGGGCGAGCAACACGCTCTCCCACCCGCCCAACACGCACCTCAACGGCTTCGACCTCGACGTGGCCTACTACCAGAGCGGGACCCTCGACAACAACACGCGATCGGTGTGTCCCCACACGTCGGGAGGGCAGGACGTGTACCACTGCACCGGCGCTCCGAACCTGCTCGACAAGTGGCGGACCGCGCTGTTTGTGGGCGCGCTGCACGAGCACCCGAAGCTGCGCGTGGTGGGGGTCGACGGCAAGGTCGGTCCGCTGGTGCGATCGTCAATCGCGCGGCTGTGCGAGGACGGGTGGCTGTCGAACGCGGCGTGCGGGAAGGTGACGCTCTGGTTGGCCTACGAGGAGACGAACGACGGGTTCGGCTGGTACCTGTTCCACGACGCGGTGATGCAGGTGAGCTTCTGAGTGGGCGAGCGCGAGGCGTCGCGATCGTCCGAACCGCAGGCCGTGCGGCCCCGAGCCTCTGAGCCTTAGCCGCGCCAGGGGCTTCTGCTATAGTCGGCCCATCTTGGCGGGGCGATCCTCCATCCTTCGACCGACACCGTCGCGCGCGCGCGTCGCGGCGATCTCTGCGGCGATCGCTTCCCTCGCGGCTCCCGCGTTCCTCACGCAAGGATGCGGCGCGAGCTACCAGTCGATCCACGAAGGCGAGGTGCGCTTCGAGCACTGCTACCGTCTCGATCTGGATGCCGACGTGTCGCTGAACCACCGGCGGGAGTGCTGGGTCGAGTGGACGAAGTTCTACACCTACGGTCAGACGCGCGATCGGATCGAGTTCGCTTTGCGTCGGGCGCGGGAGCTCTCCGCGCAGATCGGTGACGCGGACGCCGGCTCGGTCGCCGCGGAAGCGGGCTCGGAGCCCTCGACCCCCCACCTCACTCCGTCGCCGACGAGCCGGTTCGAGCCCCCCCCCGCCGTGGTGGCCGCCCCGTTGCGCGATGCCGGTGGCGATGGGGCGTCGCCGGCGACATCCTCGTCCGCGCTGTCGAAAGGCAGCGCCGTGCCGCTGGACGGGTGCGAGATCGACCCGCTCGACGGCCCCCCCGGGCAGAACTGCATCCTGATGTGCGGCAAGAGCTGGCGCAAGTGCGTGGATCGGTGCGAGGAGAAGAGCCGCCAACAGTGCCGCACCACCTGCGGCATCCGCTTTCGCACGTGCACGGCACGTTGCCTGTAGAGCGTCCGTTGACCGCTGCGGCCGAGTCCCCGATCCACGCACACCGCGTCGCGATCGCGCGCGCCCTGCCCAGGCTCGCCGATCCGAGCGGAGGGCCGGAAGACCGCGCGGCGCGTCGATGCTTCCTCGCGCTGGCGCTGGTGGTGCTCGCGTGGCGGCTGGAGCAGGCGCTGGGGGCGCGGGGAGCGGCCGAGGCGCTGGGGCTCGAAGACGCTATCGTGGCGCTGTCCCGGGGTCCTCTGGGGGAGACGGGGGTGATGGGGACCGACGCCCACGAACTTGTTGGGATACACTTGGACGCGCGCCTGCTCGATATCATCTTGGAGGCGCTGGCAGAGGTGCCGATCCCCCCGATCGAAGCCCAGCCGGAGCTGGCGGACCTGCCTGGACTGCTCATCGAGGACCTGCTCCCCGCGGCGGAGCGTCGGCGCGGGGGCGAGTTCTACACGCCGCGCTGGCTCGCGGAGCGGACGGTGCTGCTGTCCGGCTGGCCCACGAGAGCCGGAGGAACCCTCGTCGATCCGTGCTGCGGCGCCGGAGCGATGCTCGTGGCGGCGATTCGCTCCCAAGGAGCACGGCTTGCGCGAAACGGTGCCCCCGCCAGAGAACTCGTATCCCACGTCGTCGAGCACGTGCGCGGCGCCGACCTCTCCCCCCTGGCGATCCTCGCTACGCGCGTCGCCTGTCTGACGGCCCTCGCCCCCTGGCTGCCCGGCAAGCTGCTGCGGATTCGAGCCGATGTCGCGGATGCCCTGGCCGACGACGCGCCGCCCCGGGAGGCGGACGTCGTCGTGGGGAATCCTCCCTGGATCCGGTGGTGCGATGTCCCCGAGGAGCAACGGGAGCGGACTCGACGGGCAGCCCGGGACCTCGACCTGATCCCCCGGCAGGTGTGGCACGGCGGCTCGGAGGTGGACCTGTCCGCGGTCATCGCGATGGCCTCGACGCAGCGTCTGCTGCGGGACGGGGGCCGGAGCAGCCTCGTGTTGCCGCGGTCCCACCTCCACGCCCCGTCATCGTCCCGGTTCCGACAGCTCGCCCTCCCCGACGGGCCCCGGCTCCGTCTCGAGGCGATCGAGGACTTCGAGACCGTGCCGGCGTTCCGGGGAGCGGCAGCGCCGGCGGCGGTGGTGGTGTGGAGCCGCAATCCCGCGTTGGAGTCTGTCCCGGTGTGCGCGAGGTACGAGCTCCGCGACAGATGGAAGCCCGACGCGTCCACCCCCTGGGAGGAAGCGTCGTTGCACATGGAGCGCCTGGAGCGCACCTGCGTCGCATCCCGTGCCGACGGCCGGTGGTGCCTGGTCGGCGGGGAAACGCAGGCCGCGGCGAGTTGGATGGGCGAAACCGAGTGGGTTCGAGGGCGCAAGGGGCTCACGACGGATCTGAACGACGCTTACTTCGTGGAGGTTCTTGGGGAAGGGAGCGAGCCCGGGCTGATACGGGTCCGGGCCGGGGGGGCGGGGCGACGGAGCCGGCTCCCGTCCCAGGAGTTTGACGTGGAGCGCGAGCTGCTCTGGCCGCTGTTGAAGGGGGCGGGTCAGATTCGACCCTTCCACTGCGCTCCGCTCACCCAGGCTGTCATCGTCCCGAATACAGGGATACAACAACTGCAGAGCGCGGAGGATTTCGCGTCCCGATATCCCGCCGCCCATGCCTGGTTCGACCGGATCGAGACGGGATTCGACCGCGCCCTGTCCCGTCGCTCCACCTTCCGACGCGCCTTCGGCAAGGGATCTGCCCCATTTTTTGCTGTCTACAACGTCGGAGAATACACTTTCCTCCCCTTCAAGGTCGTCTGGCCAGAAATCGCATCCCAGTTCCGCGCTGCCGTCTCCCTCCCCTGCCCTCCGGGGCCCGGACTCGATCCCCTCCCCGCCGTCCCCGACCACAAACTCTACTTCGCCGCCTTCTCCCAGCTCGAGCCCGCCGACTACCTCTGCGCCTTCCTCAACGCCCCCTCAGTCCGCAGGACCGTCGAGGCCGTCACCGCCCGCCTCCAGATCGGAACCCTCCTGCGCCAGATCCGGGTCCCCCCGTTCGACCCCGCGCAGCCCTCCCACCTCGCGCTCTGCGGGTTCGGCCAGGGGGCCCGCACGCGGGGAGGAGCGTGCGACGAGACCCGGCTCGATGCCCTGGTCCGACAGGTCGCAGCCTCGACGCCGGGGTGAGGCCGACTAGCGCTGGGGGTATGCGCCGGCCGGGCCGGCCGCCTGCAGTTCGGAAGGAATGGACGCGGCCGGCTTCACCGCCACCGGCTCCCCGCCCTCGAGGAGATAGCTGGCGTACTGCTGGTGCCGCAGGTGGGTCATGCCCGTCACGATCACGATCAGCGCCGGGTACATCCCCACGAAGCAGAGCGCGTAGCCGATGAAGATGAGGGGCGCGGCGACCAGCCCGTACACGAAGTTCGAGAGCAACACGCGCCACCAAGTCTTGCCCGCGTAGTCGATGATCCTGCCCAGCGCCAGCGCAGAGCCGAAGTCCTCGGTCAGCTCCGCACGAGTCATCGCTGCGTTCATCAAGATCCCCAGCAGCAGGCCCACCACCCACGACAGCAGGAACCCCACCCCGCCCACGAGGATCATCACGGCCGGCTCGCGCGTGGTCGCCGCGCCGGCGGCGCCTACCATCATGATGGCGACCGCGACGACGCCGATGCCCATGGAGATCGGCAGCGACGTCAGCAAGGAGACGACGAAGGGTGTGACGCCGCGGCCGAGGTAGTGGGTCAGATCGGACAGCTCAAGCTTCGGGATCGGCTTGGGGTGCTTGCGCACGAGCCGCTGCATGATCTCGCAATGCCAGCCCATCAGTGCCAGGGCCCCCACCATCGGGATCATGTAGAACACGCTCCCGATCAGCAGGTTGTGCTGCCAGTCCGAGTCACGAAACAGGAACTTGAGCGCGTCGAAGGCGCGCACCTGCCCGTCTCCCGTCTCTTCCGGGGCCGGCACTTGCGGTGTGTAGGGAACCTGCCCGGCCCGAGCTCCCCAACCCTGGGGAGCTTGCGGCCAGTTGCCTGGCGGCTGCTGCATGGTCGCCAGTCTAGCGGGAGCGGTGCCCCGACGCGAGGACCCGCGGCAGACCGGCTCGGGAGCGTCACCCCCGCACGAGCTGCCAGGCGACCCGCGCGGCCAGCGCCAGACTGACCATGAACGCCGCGGCCCGTACCAGCCCCCCCCCCCGCCTGATGGTGAGCTTCGTGCCCGCCCAGGCGCCCACCGCCTGGGCCACCCCCATGGGAATCGCCAGCTCCCATCGGATCGCCCCCGCTGCGGCGAACAGCGCGAACGCCCCGAGGTTCGATGCGAAGTTGGCGACCTTCGCATTGCCCGATGCCCGCACGAGACGATCTCCGAAGAGCCACGCATACGCAACGATGAGAAACGTGCCCGTCCCGGGGCCGAAGAAGCCGTCGTATCCGCCCACGACCCCGGCGACGATCCCCGCCAGCCAGAGCGGATGACGTGTCGCAAACCCGATCGGCCTGCCCCCCTCGGGCTTGCGTCCCAGGGCCGCGGCCCCGGCGATGAGCAGCAGCACGAGCACCAGGGGCCGCAGCAGCGACGGGTCGATCCACAGCACGATGCGCGCCCCGGCGAGGGACGCGACGAGGGCGGCCAGGAACGACACGATCGCTCGCGACCGATCGACCTCTCCTCCGCGAGCGAACTGAACGACCGCGGAGCCGGAGCCGAAGATCGACTGCCCCTTGTTCGTCGCGAGCGCGACGTGGGGGTCGAGTCCTGCCGCGAGCAACGCGGGGAGCGTGATGATACCGCCTCCACCGGCGATGGCGTCCACCAGACCGGCGACGAACGCAGCGGCGACGAGCAGCGCGATGAGCACGCACCTACCCATATCAGCCGCCACGGAGGGCGGAAGACCCGACCGGCGGCCACGCTGGCTGCATTGGTCTTTTCGCCCCATGATGCGAGCGTGCCCGGACGGGATCCGGGCCGGGGAAGCTCGCCGTGCTCCATCGAATCGACCCCTACCGACTGCGCCTCGAGACCGACTCCCGCCGGGTCGTGCCGGCCACGGTCTTCCTGCCGCCCACCCTGATCGCCGAAGACTCGGCCATCCGGCAGCTCTCCGACGTCGCCACGCTCGATCCCGACTCGATCGTGCTCGCCACGCCCGACATCCACTGCGGCTACGGGGTCCCGATCGGCTCGGTGTTCGCCTCGCCCCACTACGTCTCCCCGGCGGCAGTCGGCTACGACATCAACTGCGGGATGCGGCTGTTCACCACGCCGCTGCACGCGCGCGATGTGGACGTCGCGCGGTTGGCCGACGCGATCCGGCGCGAGATCCCGCTCGGGGAGGGCAAGAGCAACTTGTCGGTCAGCGCCGGGGCCGTGGAGCGGGTGCTGCAGGAGGGGGTCCCCGCGCTGTTGTCGCTGGTGGACAGCGAAGCGAGCCTGCGGAAGGGGTATGAGCGGAGCGATCTCGAGCGGGATCTGCTCCACATCGAGAGCGGGGGAGCGCTGCCCGGGAGGCACGCCGCGGTTCCGGCGCGCGCGATCGAACGCGGGCGGGACCAGCTCGGCACGCTGGGGGGAGGCAACCACTTCATCGAGCTGCAGCGGGTCGATCACATCGCGGACCCAGCGGTTGCCGCGGCCTGGGGGCTGTTCGAAGGGCAGCTCGTGGTGATGATCCACTCGGGGTCGCGGGGTCTCGGGCACGAGGTCGGTGGGGTCTTCATGCGGGAGGCCGCGGAGCTGTGCCGTCGCGAGCGGCTGCCCATGCCCAACCACGAGCTGGCGTACATGCCGGCGGGGTCGGAGCAGGGCAAGCGCTACATCGACGCCATGCACGCAGCGGCGAACTACGCGTTCGCCAACCGCCAGCTCATGGCGCAGCTCGCGCGTCGCAGCATTCGGCAGCTATTCGGGGCGGGGCTGGAGCTGCCGACGGTCTACGACGTCGCCCACAACATCACCAAGCAGGAGCGACACCACCGCAAGGATCTGTGGGTTCACCGCAAGGGCGCGACGCGTGCGTTTCCGGGCAAGCTGCTCGCGGGCACGCCCTTCGAGGCGACGGGCCAGCCGGTGCTGATCCCGGGCTCGATGGGCACGAGCTCGTACCTGCTGGTCGGCGTGGAGACGGGGTTCGAGTCGCTCTACTCGGTGAATCACGGCGCCGGACGGCGCATGAGTCGGGCGGCGGCCTCGGGGGTGGGGCGTCGGGGCACGACGGTCATGCCGGCGGCGATCTCGGATCTCGAGTTCCGGCAATCGATGCAAGGGGTCTACTTGCTTTGCGAGGATCGGCGCAGCATCAAGGAGGAAGCGCCCGCGGCCTACAAGGACATCGATCAGGTCGTGGAGACGGTGGCGGGCGCCGGACTGGCGCGCATCGTGGCGCGGATGAAGCCACTGGCGGTGCTGAAGGGGTAGTCGCTGCGGAGCTCGAACCAGAGGCGTTGATCGCCGCCGGCTCGGCTCTACCGCATCCGGAGCTTCTCGAAGGGGTTGTTCGTGAACTTCTTGTCGTTGGTGGGTTGCGCCGCCGGACCGGGACGACGCCCCTGCGGCTGCGGCCTTCCAGCTGGCGACGGCTGCGCACCCCGATTCTCTATCTTCTCGTCCCGACGCGCCGTCAGCGAGATGCGCTTGCGCTGGAGATCCACCTCGAGCACCCGAACCTTCAACCGGTCTCCCACCTTCACCACTTCATTCGGGTCTCGAACGAATCGCTCGGCCAGCTTCGACACGTGCACCAGACCGTCCTGGTGTACCCCCACATCGACGAAAGCCCCGAACGCCGTGACGTTGGTGACCACCCCCTCGAGCTCCATGCCGACCCGCAGATCCTCCATCGTGCGGACGTCTTCCCGGAAGGCCGGCGGCTCGAAGCTCTTGCGGGGATCGCGGCCGGGCTTCTTGAGCTCCGCAACGATGTCCCGCAGGGTCGGCTCGCCCACCGCCTCGGTCACGTAGCGGCGCCAGTCGATCCTGTCGGCGAGCTGGGTATTGCCGACGAGCTCCCCGAGGGGCACGCCGAGGTCCTCGGCCATGCGCTGCACCAGCGCGTAGCGCTCCGGGTGCACCGCGCTGGCGTCGAGGGGGTTGTCGGCCCCCTGGATGCGCAGGAAGCCCGCCGCCTGCTCGAAGGTCTTCGGCCCGACCCCCGCGACATCGAGCAGCTGCTTGCGGGTGCGGAACGGCCCCTCCTTCTCGCGGTGGGACACGATCCGGCGTGCCGAGGAGCCGCCGAGCCCCGCAACGTGGGAGAGCAGCGGAACGCTCGCCGTGTTGAGCTCCACACCGACCGCGTTCACGCAATCCTCGACGACGTCCTCGAGCTTGCGGGCGAGCATCGGCTGGTGGACGTCGTGCTGGTACTGGCCGACGCCGATCGATTTGGGGTCGATCTTCACGAGCTCGGCGAGGGGATCCTGGAGACGTCGGGCGATGCTGATGGCGCCGCGGACGGTGAGGTCGAGGTCGGGGAACTCCTCGCGCGCGATGTCCGAAGCGGAGTAGACGCTCGCTCCCGCCTCGTTGACCGAGACCACGAAGATCTCGGTGAGCTGCTCCTCGGAGAGGACCTCGCGGGCGAAGGCCTCCGTCTCCCGTCCGTGGGTCCCGTTGCCGATCGCGACGGCTGCCGGCTGGTATTTGCGGCACAGCGCGGCCAGCGTGCGCTTGGCCTGCTGCATCGCGGAGTCGCCGTGCACGAGGTTCACGACGGTATGCTCGACGATCTTGCCCGTGGCCTCGATCACCGCGACCTTGCAGCCGGTGCGCTGTCCGGGGTCGATCCCGATGACGGTCTTGGCGCCCAGGGGGGAAGCGAGCAGGAGCTGTCGCAGGTTCTGGGCGAAAATGTCGACGGCGGCGCGGTCGGCGGCGAGCTTGAGATCGATGCGGACGTCGCTCTCGACCGACGGCAGGACGAGCCGCTTGAGGGCATCACGGGCCGCGAGGTCGAGCTGGGCGCCCCAGGGCCTTGCGGGCTTGATCTGCAGCAGCGCGGACAGTTGGGTCGCGGTCCGCTCGGAGTCGATCTCGATGGAGACCTTGAGGACGTTCTCGGCCTCGCCGCGACGGATCGCGAGAAAGCGGTGCGAGGGGATGGTCGCGACGTTCTCCTCGAACGACGCGTACATGTCGAACTTGGTGACCGCCTCGGCGTGCTCCTTGGTCTTGACGACCTTGATCACGCCGTCGGAGGAGAACGTGTTGCGGACCATGGCGCGCACGCGCGCGTCGTCGGCGATGCGCTCGGCACAGATGTCGCGCGCACCCGCGAGGGCGGCTTCGGCGTCGGCCACGCCCTTCTCCTCGCTCACGAAAGCCTGGGCTTCGGCGGCCGGGTCCCCGTCGGCCTGGGCCCACATGCGCTGGGCGAGCGGGTCGAGGCCGCGCTCGCGAGCGATGGTGGCGCGGGTTCGGCGCTTGGGCTTGTAGGGCAGGTACAGGTCCTCGAGGCGGGCCTTTTCGGAGCACGCGAGGATGGCGGCGCGGAGCTCGTCGGTGAGCTTCCCCTGCCCCTCGATCTCCTGCAGGATGCTCCTGCGCCGCTCCTCGAGCTCACGCAGGTACGCGCAGCGCTCCTCGATGTTGCGGATGGCGACCTCGTCGAGCGTGCCGGTGACCTCTTTGCGGTAGCGGGCGATGAAGGGCACGGTGGCGCCTTCGCTGAGCAGTTGGATCACGGCTCGCACGGAGCGCGGGTCGAGGTTGAGATCCGACGCCGCCTGGGGTGCTGGATCGAACGGAGTTTCGGTGGTGTTGGTATCAGTCACGGGGCCCCCTCTACGACGTCGCCGCCCTCGAATCGAGCTTGACTCGACATCGGTCCAGTGAAAGCTCTGGCCGTCGTCAGCGCATCCGCTTACGACGGCGCTCCTCGGCGAGATGTTGCGCGATCAGCTTCTGGTCCTCGCCTTCCTCGACGAGCGTCCAGGTGTCCTGCTCGCCCTGCTCGGCGCTGGCCCGCAGCAGCAGCTCGATGGCGCGGGTGGTGTCGAT
Organism: uncultured Polyangiaceae bacterium; assembly: GCA_964393505.1. Taxonomy (GTDB): domain Bacteria; phylum Myxococcota_A; class Polyangia; order Polyangiales; family Polyangiaceae; genus JACRCQ01. The sequence continues at coordinate 20,177 of CAYMUE010000045.1, read as the reverse complement.
CACCCCGAGGAACCGCCCGGGACGCTCGACCACGGCCATGCGGACCTTGAGCGAGGAGAGCACGGCGAGCATGCGCACGATGACGTCGAGGTACGCGGCCTCGTCGAAAGCGCGCGCCTCACCCGCCCCGAGGAGCAGCAGCTTCTCGAAGGGGATGCGGGGCTTGCCGGGGATCATCACCAGCTCGTCGGGACGCCCGGAGATCTCGCCGGTCTCGATGTGACGGGAGACCCGGGCCGCCATGCGCCAGTCCACCAGCCCCAGCAGTCCTTTGGGCGGGAGCAGATCGGTGAACACCGCGCAAGCGAGCACCTCCGCCCCGGCCGTGTCGAGCTGGCGCAGATCCGGCGCGATGTAGCGAAGATCCATCCGCTCAGCTCTCCGCCGGCACCTCGTCGTGACGCCCGCACTCCTCGGCGATCCGATCGAGCACGCCGTTGACGAAGGCCCCCGAGTCCTCGCCGCCGAAACGCTTCGCGAGCTCCACCGCTTCGTCGAGGATGACTGCGCGGGGGACGTCGGGTCGCGACAGCAGCTCCCAGGACGCGAGGCGCAGCAGGTTGCGGTCGACGCGGGCCATCCGCTCCAGTCTCCAGTTGGTGCTGGCGCTGCGGATGAGGTCGTCGACGCGCACGAGGTCGGAGACGACACCGGCGACGATTTCGTCGGCATAGGCGCGGCCTTCGGGGTCGCCTTCGAACTCCCGCCAGAAGTTGCGGATGGCCGTTTCGGCGGAGACGGCGTTGACCTCGATTCCGAAGAGCATTTGCAGGGCCGCTTCGCGGCTACTGGTTCGGGCACCCATGCCGCGCCCTATAGCACCGCCCGCTGCCCAGGGCACCGTGCAGCACGCCATCGCTGAAGGATCCGTATCAGGGAAGGAATCTGAGCAGGCTCAGGACCCCGAAGCGCACCGGCGACCGGTGATGCGACGCCCCGGTGCGGGCGAGAACCTCGTCGCGACGCGCCAGGTACGCGTCGTACGACTGGCAGATCATCTCCTCGTTGGACCAGCGCGGACGCCAATCGAGAGTTTCGCGCACGTCGCTCGTGTCGAAAAACATCTCCCGGCCGTACATCAGCGCGTGGTAGGGCCCCAGCGGCGACAGGCCGAGGGTGCTCGTCAGGTTCATGAGCGCCACAGTGGGGCGCATGGGCAGCGATCGCACCACGCTGCCGGTCCCGGCGTGGCGGGCGAGGGACTCGAGCAGCCCGCGCATGGTGCCGAAGCGCTCGGCGCCGACATTGAAGATCGCGGGCCCCTTGCGCTCCCCCGCGCGGATGCACGCGTCCGCCAGGTCGTCGGCGTGCACGAACTGGTAGCGGTTGGCCCCGCGTCCGAGCACGTACAGCGGCCTGCCCAACCGCACCAGCTCGAAGAGGATCTGGAAGATCCCCAAGCGCCCGTGCCCCAGGATCGTCCGCGGCCGGATCGTCGTGACATCGAGCCCGCGCGAGACGTACTGCGCAGCCACCCGCTCGGCCGCCAGCTTCGCCCGCCCGTAGGCCTCCTGCGGCCGCGGGGCGATCGTCGCGTCCACCGGGTTGCGAGGAGGAACGCCGAAGACGGCGCTCGACGAGACATTGACGACCTTGCGAACGCCGGACGAGTGGCAGGCTTCGAACAGGTTCCGGGCCCCGCCCACGTTGACGCTCTCGAACAGGTCGCGGTCCTTGGCGAGGGGAACCTGCGCCACGTTGTGATGCACCACTTCGACGCCGGCGCAGGCGTCGGTCACGAGGCGCGAATCGCGGATGTCGCCGCGCACGAACTCGACCTGCGACGGGCGGTCGGGGACATCGACGAGGTCGAGCACGCGGACGCGGTAGTTTCTTGCGAGCAGGGCGCGGACGACGAGCTCGCCGAAGTAGCCGGAGCCGCCGGTGACGAGGGCGCGGGGCGAGGGGGCGGGTTTGGGATGGGCGCTCACAGGTCGAGCCCCTGGCTGCGGCACCAGGCGACGGACCGGCGCATGCCTTCCTCGAGCTCGATCTCGGGGTCGTAGCCGAGGTCGCGCACGGCGGCGTCGATGGAGACGGCGATCGTGGCGGCGAGCTCGCCGGCGACGTGGACCTCCTGGTTGTACAGGCCTGTCATCTGGAGCATCGAGTCGGCGAACCGCGCGAGGGCCGAGGTCACCGTGGGGAGGTATCGGGGGTGAACCTCGACTCCGAGCACGCGGGCGACGGTCTCGATGATCTCGATGAAGGAGTAGGGCCTCCGATCGGCCACCCAGTAGGTGCGTCCCGCGGCGATCGGCTTGTCCTCGGCGAGCAGCAAGGCCTGCACGATGTTGTCCACGTAGCTCATGCTGCGCAGGTTGTCGCCGCGTCCCACGACGATCGGGTGCCCCTCCTTGATCATCCGGAAGAACCGCGTCTGACGCAGCGGCTGGTGCGGCCCGTAGAACCAGCAGGGCCGCACGATCGTGGTCGCGAGCCTCCCCGCGCGGAACGCGTCGTTGACCAGCCACTCCGCCTGCAGCTTCGACAAGCCGTATCCCAGATACGGTCGCGGCGGATCGGCCTCGACCATGAGCGTGTCGGGCGCGACGTTGAGGCCGGCCGGCGAGTTCGACGAGATGTAGAGGAACCGACCGACGCCGACCTCCGCGGCCGCGTCGATCAGGTTGCGCGTCCCGCCCACGTTCACGTCATACAGATCCCGCACCCGCCGCGGATGCACGATCCCCGCGCAGTGGAACACCGTGGCGGCGTCGCGGCACGTGTCGCGGACCGCGCGGGCGTCGCGCAGATCGACGCGGACAATCTCCACGCGGTCGCCGAAGCGGGCGAGGGAGGAGGCATCGGCCGACGGATGGACCAGACAGCGGATCCTCCGGGGTTCGGTGCGGATGCTGCGAAACGAAGCGCCCTGGGCAAGAGCCTCGACCAGAGGGGTACCCAGCCAGCCGGGAGCTCCGGAAACCACCGCCATCGTCATAGTGAAATGCCTCGTTGTGGTGGACCGTTCCTGCGCGCGTCCAGCCCTGGAGTTAGAACCTTCGGGGCTTCGGGTCAACGCGGCCGCGTCGTGCGCTGTGCCCGTTTGTCGCCACAGCCCGGGGCTTCTGGTCTACTCTGACCGCCCATGCGTCTCCGGGGTCTCGCGATCGCCGCCGGTCTCGTGGCGTGGGCCGTCTCGCTCGGCACACCAGCCCGCGCCGAGCCGCGTCCCTCCCTCGATCTGCGCTACTTCCAGCCTTCCCTCGACCCGCGCGGCTCGCTGTACCTGGAGCCCGTCTCCACGCCCGGAGCCGGCGAGTGGAGCTTCGCCGGCTGGTTCTCCTACGCCCATCGCTCGGTGGCGCTGCGCAACGCCAGCGGCGACGTCACCTCGCTGATCCTGCGCCATCAGACCTCGTTCGACCTGGTCGGCAACGTGGGCCTGTCGAAACGGGTCGCGATCGGGCTCGCGATCCCTGCTGTCGTGTACCAGTCGGGCGACAGCAACCCGACCGTGGACCGGATGACCGGCGGAACCGCCTTGCCGGGTCAGGCGCTAGGGGATCTGGCGCTGGTCGGAAAAGCCACGCTCGTGCCCCAGGGCGATCTCGGAGGCTTCGGCCTCGCCGCCCTCGGTCGCGTGTCGCTGCCCACCGGCTCGCGGACGTCGATGCTTGGCGAGGGTGCGGTGACGACCGAGGCGCGACTGCTCGCCGAGCTGCGCCTCGTGGCGGTCGCCCTGCAGGCCACCGCGGGGTTCCGCCTTCGCACGGCGCATCGGGACTTTGCGCACGAGACCTGGGGCGACGAGATTCCGTGGGGCGCGGCGGTGTCGTTGCGGCCGCAGGCGCTCGGTTGGGACGCCAAGGGGCGGTGGACGTGGGTGGCCGAGGCGCACGGCTGGCTGCCCGCGGGTCCCGACGCGCCCTTCACGAACGCGGCCCTGTCACCCACGCTGATCGGCGCGTCGGCTCGCTACTCCGTGGACGACATCTCAGTGCTCGCGGGCCTGGAGGCGCCTGTCGGCAGCGGGGTGGGGGTGCCGGTCGTGCGGCCTGTGGCTGCGTTGCAGTGGGCGCCGCGAAACCGCGACCTCGACGGGGACGGTGTGCGCGACGAGCAGGACGAATGCCCGGACCTCGCGGAGGACCGGGACGGCTTCGAGGATGCCGACGGGTGCCCCGAGCTGGACGACGACGACGACGGCGTCGCCGACCGGGACGACCGGTGCCCGAAGGAGCAGGAGGACGAGGACGGGTTCGAGGACGACGATGGGTGTCCTGATACGGATAACGACCGTGACGGCATCCAGGATTCGGAAGACGCCTGTCGCGACGCCGCGGGGCCCGCGTCGAAGCTCGAAGCCGAGAACGGCTGTACCATGCCGGATACCGATGGCGACGGGCTCCCCGACACGAGGGATTCCTGCCCGAATGAGCCGGAGGACCGCGACGGACACGAGGACCTCGACGGTTGTCCGGATACGGATGACGATGGCGACGGCGTGGCGGACGCCGAGGATCGATGCCCGCGCGAGGCCGGACCTGCGTCCTCGGTGGCGAGGCTGAACGGCTGTCCGATTCCGGACAAGGACGGGGACACGCTCGCCGATGACGACGACCGTTGCCCCACGGAGCCGGAGACATGGAACGGCGTCGATGACTTCGACGGCTGCCCCGATCGCGGGGGCAAGCCCCTCGTCGTGGTGCGCCAGAACGCCACCGGCCCGGCCCTCGTGCTGGCGAAACCACTGCGCTTCAAGGGCCCTGCGGAGTCTCCGGAGCTCGACGCCGCGAGCATTCCCATGGTGCGCGCCATCGCCGATGCGCTCAACCACCACCCGGCCTGGATCGTCGCCGTCGGCTCGCGCCCCTTGCCGCACCAGGGATACCTCGCCTCCAGCAACGCCATGGCCCGCGCTTTCGCCGTCGTGCTCGCCCTGCGAACCTTCACCTTCCGCGACGGCGTCGCCGAAACCGTCGGCTGGTCCGCCGTGAAGGACCAGCCAGGCGCCGCTGGCTCCGGGCTCGGATTCCTCGTCCTCGGCGCCGAACCGCCACCCCCCTCCCTCGCCGTCGAGCCCCCAGGGAAACAGCCGTGAGTACTCCCTCCCTCGTCCGGTTCTTCAGCCTGGCCTGCGGCCTGACCGCCTCGCTGCTGTTGTCCTCGCCCGCACGCGCCCAGAGTCGCCCGCCACGCACGGGCTACGCTGCCCCCACCGCAACCCGGCAGCAACCTCCCGCCCCATCTTCGCTCACCACGCGCGCTGGCCTCGCCGCCGCAGAGCGCCTCCTGTCCGCGTCGTCGCGCGAAGACCGCGTGCGCGGCGTCCAACGAATCGCCGCCCTCGGTGACTTCGCCGCCGCGCAAACCCTCGTGCGCGCCTGCACAGACCCTTCGACATCCTCGCTGTTGTTCGGAGACGAGCGGATCCGGTTGGCCGCGGTCCGGGCGGTCTCCCCCTTCGCCGCGCGAGACCCAGTGCGCGACTTCCTGCTTCGCGCCATGGACGGACCCCGCAACGACGGCGCCGGCCTTGCCACTGTCTTGTTCTCGGACACCGCCGTCCGCGCCCGCGACGAGGCAGCCATGGCCCTCGCCGCCGCCGACGAGACCCGGGCGACCGAGGCCCTGCTCGCCGCGATCCTCTCCGGATCTTCGGCCGCAGACGCAGCGGCCCATGCCCTGCTGGCACACCCGCCCTCCAACTTCGCTCCCCTCCTCTCCAAGGCTTGCCTCGCTTCCCCCCGCGTCGTCGAGCTCCTCGGAAGGATCGGCGATCTTCGCGCCATCCCGAAGCTCCGTCCCCTCGTCGACAAGGGCGATCTCGCGGTCCGGACCGCCGCCGCCGTGGCGCTCGCCCGCCTCGGTGACGAGTTCCCCGTCGTGGCCGGGCGCAAGTGGCTCGACGAACCCGGCGCCACTCCCGCGCTGCGCGCGTCGGCAGCCGAAGTGCTCGTCCGGGCCCGCGCCGTGGAAGCACCCCGTGCCATGGCCATCCTGCTGGCCGATCCTTCGACTCGCGTGGACGCGCTGCGTTTCGCCTTTGATGCGCCCACGCCGCAGCTCTCCCCTTCCCTCGCTGGCTACCTCACGATCTCCCCTCCGCCGCAGCGAGCCTCGACCCTGCTCGCGCTCGCCCGCTCCGGTGGGCCCGTCGCCGCTCGCACCCTCGACAAGATGTCGGGCTCTGCCGCGTCCCCGGATCCCGACGCGCTCTTCGCGATCGCGCACCTCGCCGGCGACGATGCGCGCCGCACGCTGCAGCGCTTCGCGGCGCAGCCGACCACCCGCAGGCTCGGTGCGCGCGCGGCCCTGGTGCGTCTCGCCGCCCTGGCGGATCGGATCGACGGCCTGGTGCCGTTGCTCGAGTCGCTGCTGGCTTCCCCCGATCCGTCGGATCAGGCAGTCGGCGCCCAGGGGCTTGCGATGCTCGGCGATCGCTCCGTGCAGGACCTCGTGTCATCGCAGAGCCCGGCAAAGGTCCGCGGCGCCTGTCGCGCCGCGCTCCTGCTCGGTCCCGAAGCCTCACAGGCGTGTGCGTCCCTCGTGCGCGACAACGTCCCGCCCGCCGTGCGAAGTGCTGCCGCAATTGTGTTGATGGGCGACGTTGAGCCTTCGCAGCTCTCCGCTGCGACGCTCGTCTCGTGGGCGGAGAGCGCGGACCCGCTGGCGGTGGTCTACGCGCGCGCACTGGGAGCGCGCGACGACGAGGCGCTGCGCCCACGACTGCGCCTTCTTCTGGCCTCGGGCAACGCGCTGTTGCGCAGCCAGGTCGCGCTCGGTCTCGCCCGAAGCCCAAGTCCGTCATGGGTGTCGCTGGTGGTCCAGTCTGCCGAGTTCGAGCTCGATCCCGCCGTGCGCCGCGCGATGGTGCGCGCCCTATCCGCGACGACTGCGCCGCAACGCATCGGGTTCCTGCGCGAGACGATGCGCCTCGATCCCGACGACACGGCGCGCGAGCTTGCCCGGCTTGCGCTCGCGGGCGTGCGACTCGACCGCCCGCTGCGAGGCACGCGCACCGCGTGGATCTCCCTCTCCCCGAACGCGCCTGCGGCCCGGGCTTCGCTGTCGCGAGCGCTCATCGTGGTTCCCGCCTCGGACTTCGCGTTGGGCGCGATCTCCGACGAAGACGGGATGGTGTTGCTGCCCGGCCTTCCGGCCGGCGACATGAGAATCCACCTTGCGCCCACCGCCGCATCACCCCAGGCTGCGACGCCATGAAACGATCTGCGACCCCGGAAACGCCCCCCCCCAGCTTCGAGGATGACATCCGCCGCCTCGCCGAGATCGTGGAACGCCTCGAGAAAGGCGATCTCCCCCTCGAGCAGTCCGTCGCCCTGTTCGAGGACGGCATTCAACTCGCCCGCAAGTCCCAGGCCGAGCTGGACCGCGTCGAGAAACGGGTCGAGGAGCTGCTCGCCGTCAAGGACGATGGAAACCCGGTCACCCGCGACCTCGATCAGGAGTGAGCCGACGGCCCTCGCGACCGATCGTCTTGTGGCGCAAGCCGCCGCCGCCGTATGGTGTGCTCGATGACATCCCACTGGAGCGAGCCTGCTGTCTCTCGTCGCGCGCGGTCCTTCCTGCGCCGATGGCAGACCGGCTCCTTCCGCCGCATTGCCGAGGCGTTGCCGCTCGCTCGCGACGGAGGCATCTCCCTGTTCGACACCGAGGGCAACCTGCTCGCTTGCTGGCGCAACGCTGCAACTTGCGGAGCCTCTCCGCGCAGCATCGACATCGGCTCCCCCGCCGTCGCCCGCCTCGTCGGTGATCTCGATGCGTCGGATCCCGTGGCGTCCGACGCCGTTCAGTCCCTCGTCCTCGAGGTCGCCGACGCCGACGCCGAGATGGACGAGCTGTCACACCACGCGCTCGAGCGCCATCGGGAGCTGTCGCTGCTCTACGACTTCTCCGAGAAAGCCGGCACGCTGACCTCGCTCAGCGAGATCATGAACGCCGCTCTCAAGAAGGCCGTCAGCGTCGTGAAGGCCTCCGGCGCCTCGCTCCTCGTCCTCCAACGCGATGCCTCCCGCTTCCGCGTCATCACCAGCGTCGGCACCGTCCCCGAAGTCCCCGCCTCTTCCGTCGACCAGGTCGTCTCCTCCGGCAAGACCTGGGTCGGCATGACCGGCAATTCCCTGCACGAGGTCTCCGGCGATACCTGGCTCGGTACCCTCGCGTGCGTCCCCCTCCGCTCCCCGAGCCGTGTCTCCGGTGTCCTCGTCGTGCTCGCCGGCCCCGGTCGCGAGCTGCGTCCGGAAGACCAGCGCCTGCTCACCGCGCTGGCATCCCTCGCCGCGATGCGCCTCGACCTGGCGCAGTCGATCGAGGCCGACGCCCGCAAGCGCGAGCTCACCGTTCTGGGCCACGTGGCCACCGCGATCGCGCATGACTTCAAGAACCCCCTCACGGCCATCCGCGGTTTCGCGGAGATGATCCAGATGCCGGAGATCCCGCCCGACGAGCACGGGCAGCTGGCCGATCAGATCATCCACGCCGCCGATCGGCTCTGGCGGATGGCGGAGGAGATCCTCGACTTCGCACGAGGCAACGTCGCGACGCTCCAGATCGAGCCGGTGTCCGGCGACGCGCTCTCGGCGCGGCTCCGCGCCGCCCTCGAAGGCACGATCCCCAGCCGCGTCAAGCTCGACGTGGACCTGCGTGAGCTGGGTGAGATCAACGTGGACCCGGGCAAGATCGAGCGCGCGATCGTCAACCTCGTGCGCAACGCCTGCGAGGCGATCAACGGCTCCGGCTGCATCAAGGTGCGCGGGTCGAGAACCGACGAGCACGCCACGATCGTGGTGGAGGACGACGGACCCGGAATCCCTTCGTCGATCAAGGGCGCCCTGTTCGATCCCTTCGTGACCGCGGGAAAGCCTGGCGGCACCGGTCTCGGTCTGGCGATCGTCAAGAAGATCATCGAAGACCACCGGGGCTCGGTGGGCGTCCAGTCGATGCCCGGCGCGGGTACCGTGTTCACTCTGACCCTCCCCGGAGCGGTCTCTTCGCCCGGGAGTTCGGCATGCCGAAGCGAATCCTGATCGTAGACGACGAGCGACACGTGAGAACGCTCCTGCAGAGCGCACTCGAGCCGCTGCTCGACGTCGGAATCGAGATCGCCCTGGTGGACTCCGGAGTCCGGGCCATCGAGGCCGCCGCCGAGCGCGCTCCCGACCTGGCGATCATCGACGCGACCATGCCTGAGATGTCGGGTTCGGCGCTGTGCCGCGAGCTGCGCGCCCTCGAGGGCGTGGAGGAGCTGCACATCATCATGCTGTACGACAAGGGACAGGAGGTCGATGCCGACCTGTGGCTCGCCGCCGGCGCCAACGATCTGCTCGTGAAGCCCTTCGACCCGGACGCCGTCGTCGCTCGCGTCAGCGCCGTCCTCGGGATCGAGCCGCTCTACTGAACCTGTCCCCGCCCGGTCAGGAGGCTTCCTGCACCGGCCGCAACCATGCTCCCTCGTGGAGGACTCTCGTGTCGATTCCGCCTCCCGCCACCGCCGCCGCCCTCATCATCGGCAACGAAATCCTCAGCGGAAAGGTCGATGACCAGAACCTCGTCGTCCTCGCGCGAGCCCTGCGCGTCCTCGGCATCCGCCTGCTCCGCGTCGTCGTCGTCATCGACGACGTCGAGGTCATCGCAGAGGAGATCCGCTCCCTGTCCCGCTCCCACGACTGGGTCTTCACCAGCGGAGGCGTCGGCCCCACCCACGACGATCTCACGATCCAGGGAGTGGCCCGCGCCTTCGACACCCAGGTCGAGATCGCCCCTCAGGTGGAAGCTCTCATCCGCTCCCACTTCGCCGAGCGCTTCACCCCCGGCCACCTGCTGATGGCCCGCGCCCCGCGCGGCTGCGAGCTGGTCAGCGGCGAGGGAATCCGCTGGCCCACCGTCCGCATGCACAACGTCTGGGTCCTGCCCGGCGTCCCCGAAGTCTTCAAAATGAAGCTCGCTGTCGTCACCTCCCACCTGTCCGGCGGCAAGCCCTTCTTCTCCCGCGCTGTGTACACCCAGCTCGACGAGCCCTCCCTCGTGCCACTGCTCGATGACGTCGTGGCCCGGTTCCCCCATGTCGAGGTCGGCTCCTATCCGAAGTGGCGCGACCCCGACTGCCGCACGCTGCTGACGTTCGACGGCCTCGACGCGGACGCCGTGGAGACCGCGTGCAGCGCCTTCCTCGCCTTGCTGCCTCCTTCCGCACCCCGTCGCGTCGAGTAGTCCCCGCCCCCGCCCCTCGCAACACGCCCTCCCGGCCCCGTTGCCCTCCACCGAAACCTCGGATAGTCCTGCTCCGTCATGCATGATCCTCGCGTCCTCATCGTCGTCCCCACCTACAACGAGCGTGACAGCCTCCCGATCCTCGTCGATGCCGTCTTCGCAATCCAGCCCGAGGCCCACATCCTCGTCGTCGATGATGCCTCGCCCGATGGCACCGGCAGGCTCGCCGACGAAATGGCCGAGCGCGACCCACGCGTCCACGTCATGCACCGCGCCGGCAAGCGCGGCCTCGGCTCCGCTTACGTCGAGGGGTTCTCCTGGGGCCTCGCGAAAACCTACAACCTGTTCATCGAAATGGACGCCGACATGTCCCACGACCCGCGCTATCTGTCGGCGCTCATCGCGGCGCTCGATGACGGTGCGGACCTCGCGGTCGGCTCTCGCAACATCCCCGAGGGAGGCGTCGAGGGCTGGGGCATCGGCAGACAAGTCCTCTCCAAGGGCGGCACGCTCTACTCCCGCGCCATCCTCGGCGTCCGCGTCCACGACCTCACTACCGGCTACAAGGCCTACAAACGCAGCACCCTCGAGGCGATCGGACTCGACCGCGTCCACTCCAACGGCTACGCGTTCCAGATCGAAACCACCTTTCGCGCCCTGCGCCGCGGACTCAAGGTCATCGAGATCCCCATCGTCTTCGTCGATCGACGCGTCGGCCATTCCAAGATGAGCCGCCGGATCTTCTTCGAGGCGATCCGCATCCCCTGGAAGCTTCGCCTCGAGGCGGCGCTCAACCGCCTGTAGAGGAAAGCGCTCTCGCGCCGATGCCCTCGTCCCTGTCCCTGCGACACCACCTGTCCGATCTGCTGGAACGCGGGCGTCTGCCCGGCCCGGTGGCCCTCCCTCTGTCTCGCGCGTACGGCAGCCTCTCCGCAAATCGTGTCGATCGCCCCCTGCGCCTCCCCCCTGTCCCCGTCGTCGGCGTCGGCGGTGCCGTCCTCGGCGGCTCCGGGAAAACCCCCGTCGCGGTCGCTGTCGCACAGGCTCTCTCCCGCGCAGGGGCCCGCGTCGCCCTCGTCTCCCACGGATACCGCGCTCGCCCCCACCACGCTCGCCAGGTCCTCGTCGACGACCCCGTCGGGCTGGTCGGCGATGACGCCCTGGTCGCCGCTCGCGCCCTGTCCTCATGGGCAATCCCAACGTGGGTCGCTCCAGACCGCCAGTTGGCGATCGACGCCGCCGCCCGGGACTGCTCGGTGATCGTCGTCGATGGTCTCCTGCAGTCCACTCCGCAGCGCTTGTCCTGCTCGCTGCTCGTGCTCGATGCTCTGCTGCCCTGGGGCGCCGGGGCCTGCCCTCCGGCGGGTGATCTGCGCGCCCCGCCCGGAGCCCTGTTGCGCTCCGCCGACTGCGTCGTGCTCGTGAGCGACCCCAACTGCCAGAGCGACCTGGAGGTGCCCCCCTTCGTCGAGGAGGCCTGTCGCGCTGAGCTCCGCATCGCGGGCGCTCGCGCCGGAACCACCCTGTTCCCCATCGACCAGCTCCGCTCCCTGCGTCTGGGTGTGTTGCTGCTCGTGGGACGCCCCCGCCGGATCCTCGACTCGCTCGCGCGTTGCGGAGTTCGCTGGGAGACGGCGTGGCTCGGGGGCGATCACCAGCCCCCGGGGGGCTTCGCCCGGGCCGCGATTCGCCGCGCCGCGCGAATCTCACGGATCGACGCTTGGTTGGTGACGCCGAAGTGCGGCACGCACCTGTCTGGCCTCGACCTGGGCGCCCCGGCTTGGGAAATCGAAACGTCGCTACGACTCGATCCCCGCACGGAGACGGTGGTAGATTCCCGCCCATGCGTAAGACGACTGTGCTCCTCGCCGTGTTCGCGTCTGCCTTGCTGTCCCTTCCCCTCGTGACCACAGGGTGCGGAGGAACCCAGGGCAAACCCACCACCGCCAACGTCCAGCCCGGCAGCATGCCTTCCGGTGCCTCGTGGGATGGCGTCTACTTCAACCCCATCTGGGGCTACCTGCATCTGCAGCAGCAGGGCGGCAACTTCGACGCGCGTTGGAAGCGCGCCGACGAGTCCGCCTGGGGCGAGATGCACGGAACGATCACGGGTGACATCGCGCGTTTCGATTGGAAGGAACACAAGATCGGCATGGTCGGTCCCTCGGCCACGACCAAGGGCCGTGGTTACTTCCGCTACACGCGCCCCCAGGGCGACAACGTCGATGACCGCATCATCGGCCAGTGGGGCTTCGACGATGCCGAGGTCGGCGGTGGAGAGTGGGATTCCGTCAAGCAGCGCAACATGAAGCCCGATCCCAAGTCCATCCAGGGCGAGTCGGAAGCCACCGTCGGAGGCTGGAAGTAGATGGCCGGCGAAGCCTCGCAGGGTCTGCAGTTCGTCGAACCCCTCATCTTCGAACGCGGTGCGGAGGGTCGCAATGGCGTCTCCCTCGACCCGCTCGAGGTCCCCGAGATCGATCCCAAGACCTCCTTCGGAGCCCTCGCGCGCAAGTCGCCCGCCGCGCTCCCGGAGGTGTCCGAGCCCGAGGTCGTGCGCCACTTCCTCCGGCTCTCACAACAGAACTTCTCGATCGACTCCCAGTTCTATCCCCTCGGATCGTGCACCATGAAGCACAACCCGAAGGTCAACGAGTGGAGCGCTCGCCTCCCCGGCTTCGCCAACCTCCACCCCCTCACGCCTCAGGAGCTCGCGCAAGGCGCCCTCGAGCTCATCTGGCGCCTCGAGCGCGCGCTGGCCGAAATCTGCGGCATGGACGAGGTCACGCTCCAACCCTCCGCAGGCGCCCAGGGCGAGATCACCGGCCTGATGATGATCCGCGCCTATCACAAGGCCCGCGGCAGCCACAGGTCCACCGTCCTCGTCCCCGACACCGCGCACGGCACCAACCCCGCATCCTGCTCTGCCAACGGCTTCAAAGTAGCCCCCTTCGAGAGCAGCTCCGGCGGTGTCATCGACCCCGATAAGGTCGCTCAGGCCATCGATCGCATCGGAGACGACTTCGCCGCGATCATGATCACCAACCCCAACACCCTCGGCCTGTACGAATCCGCTCTGCCTACGATCGCTCGCCTCACGCACGATCGCGGCGGTCTCGTCTACGGCGATGGCGCCAACCTCAACGCCGTCATGGGCCGTGCGCGCCCGGGCGACGCAGGTGTCGACGTCATGCAGCTCAACCTGCACAAGACGTTCAGCACACCGCACGGCGGCGGCGGCCCCGGCTCCGGTCCCGTCGCCTTCAAGAAGCTCCTCGCTCCCTTCCGACCCGTGCCGATCGTCCGCCGTTCCGACGGCGGCTTCGTCCTCGACTCGGACCTCCCCCAGTCCATCGGCCGGGTCCGGAGCTTCCTGGGCAACTTCGGCGTGATGATCCGGGCCTACACCTACATCCGGGAACTCGGCCCCGATGGCCTCAAGCACGCGACCGATCTCGCCGTCTTGAACGCCAACTACATGGCTGCCCTCCTGCGCCCCACCTGGCCCATCGCCCAGGACCGCACCTGCATGCACGAAGCGGTCTTCTCCGACAAGAACCTCGAAGCCGAAACCGGCCTCAAGACCCTCGACGTCGCCAAGCGCCTCATCGATCACGGCTTCCATCCCCCGACGGTCTACTTCCCCCTCGTCGTCAAGGGCGCCCTCATGATCGAGCCCACCGAGACCGAGAGCAAGCAGACCATGGAGGCGTTCGCCGCGGCGCTCAACGCCATCCTCGAAGAGGCGAAAACGAACCCCGACGAGTTGCGTAAGGCGCCGCAGCTCACTCGAATCGGTCGCCTCGACGAAGCCCGCGCGGCGCGCAAGCCCGTGCTCCGCTGGCGCCCCACCACGACCTGAGCCCCCTCCCCTCTCACAAGCCTCCCGCGCACGCGCTCACCCTCTCTGGCGGAACCGCCAGCGCACGTGCTAACCCATCCCCCGTGATCGCTCGCCCTCTTGTCGCCAACAACGCCCCCGTCATCGCCCCGTCCATCCTCTCCGCCGACTTCGGTCGCCTCGCCGCGGAAGTCGCCGCCGTCCAGCGCGACGGCGCTGACTGGATCCACGTCGATGTCATGGACGGCCACTTCGTCCCGAACATCACCATCGGTCCCCCGGTCGTGAAAGCCGTGCGGAAGGCCACCGACCGCGTCGTCGACGTGCACCTGATGATCTCGAACCCCGACGCCTTCATCGACGACTTCGCTGCGGCCGGAGCCGACATCATCACCGTGCACGCAGAGGCATGCGTGCACTTGCAGCGCACGCTCTCCCGCATCCGCGCCTTGGGAAAGGCCGCAGGCGTCTCCCTCAACCCCCACACCCACGAGTCCGTCCTCGAGTACGTCATCCGCGACTGCGACCTCGTGCTGATTATGACCGTCAACCCGGGCTTCGGCGGACAACGCTTCCTCGGCCAGGTCGTCCGGAAGATCGCCGCGGTGCGCCGCATGATAGAGGCGCACTCCGCCAGCGCCTGCATCGAGGTAGACGGCGGCATCGCCCCAGGCACAGTGGCACCCGTCGTCTCCGCTGGTGCGCGCGCCCTCGTCGCCGGCTCCGCCGTCTTCTCCCAACCCGACTACGCGTCAGCCATCCGTGCGCTGCGCAACGAAGCCCTCGGAACGCTGGACGGGACCCCCGCATGAAACGAGTCGCTGTCTGGCTCGCCCTTCTCGCGCTGTGGTCCTGCTCGCCCGCATCGGTTCGATCCTCTGCCGGTGACGCGCCTTCCCGTCCCGCACGGCCCTCCCCCAGCGCTACCGCCAGCGCCTCACCCGTCGTCAACCCCGCGCCCGACGCTGCCACCCAGCGTGTCCGCGCCATGCTCGATCGCGTCAGCCGGCTCCGCTCGCTGCCCGTGCGGGGAGAGGTGCGCGCTGCCACGATTGATCGCGCAACCATGGTCGCCCAGCTCAAGCAGAACCTCCGGGAGGAGATCCCCGCGGAGGTCGTCCACGGACAGGGCGAGTTCCTTCGGGCCTTCGGCTTCCTCCCGCCCGACTATGACTTCGAGGCCGGCCTCTTCCGTCTCCTCGAAGGTCAGCTCGCCGGCTACTACGACCCGGACCTGAAAGCCATGTTCCTCATGGACGACCTGTCGTCGTCCGAGGCCGATGCAACGCTCGCCCACGAGCTCGTCCACGCGCTGCAAGACCAGCACTACGATCTCGCTCCGCGCATGCGCTACCGGCCGGATGCGAACGACGCGCAGAGCGCGTTGCAGAGCCTTGCCGAGGGCGACGCCACGAGCGCGATGATGGACTATCTCTTGGCGGAGCAGGGCGGCACGGCAGATGACCTGCCCGATGCCGTGTTGGAAGCCCAGATTGCCGCCGGCGTGATGCTGTCCCCGGAGCTCGCTTCGTGCCCCGGAATCCTTCGCAACTCCCTCATGTCCCCCTATCTCGACGGCGTCCGCTTAGTGAATGCCCTGCGTCGCAGAGGGGGCTGGGCCGCTGTCGACACGGTCTGGAAGAACCCCCCCGCCACGACCGAACAGCTCCTACACCTCGACAAGCTCGACGCGCGAGAAGCCCCCGAAGCCGTTCTTCCGCCTTCGATCGAGCCCCTCGGACCCGGTTGGAGCGTTTCGTACGCAGACGTCTACGGCGAGCAGGGGGTCCGCCTCGCCTTCGAGGAGTGGATGCCCCGACGTGTCGCTGGTCGCGCAGCACAGGGGTGGGCCGGCGATCGCGCCGTTCTGGCCGCCTCCACCACTGGCTCCCGACGCATGGCCGCCTGGCGCATCCGTTTCGATCCGCGGGGGGAGCCCCCCGCGCGTAGCGACGAGGCACGGGAGGCGTTCGACGCGATCGTCTCGGCGTGGGGGAACGCGAAGACCGGCGCTCGCGAAATCTGCCACCCGCTGCCCGGCGGCACCGCGCTTTTCGCGCTGATCCGCGACCGCGATGTCGCGCTCGTCGCCGCGCCGGCCACCGCCGATTCCTCGCAGGAACCGTCGCCTTGCGCTGTTGCGCGTCGCTGGGCCGCGGCGATCGTCTCGTCTCGCTAGCCTGGCACGGGGATTGGATGCGGGAATGCACCGGTTCGACACCGGGTTGCTCCCACGATCCCCATGCGCTCCCCCAAGACACGACCCCAGCGCGCAGTCACCCCACGGTCTTCCGGGCATTCGGGCTCGTGGCTGGCGCTGCTGGCTGCCGCCACCCTCGGTGCTGGCGCAGCTTCGGTCGTCGCCGAAGTCTCTCTCGACGATGCAGACCGACCTCTTCGAGGCGGAGCCTTCCATCGCGTGATCGTCCAGGTGTATCCCGTCGCCTCCGACGGAGTCATCCGGCGTGGTGCTCCAACTACATCCGAGCAACGCATCGTCTCCGTCGACCAGCTCCGCCGTGGAATCCAGGTTCCCCTTCTCGGAATCGACCCCGCTCTTGCCCGCGGCTCTTCGCTCGCGGTCGTCGCCTGGGTCGCTCCGGGCGAGACGCATCTCGACGTGGACTCCTTCGATGCGCGGCCCGACGGTTGCTCGGTCATGGGGGAAACGCGCATGAGTGCCGGGTCCGAGTCGGTCGAAGTCACGCTGCTGCGCCGCCGGACTTGACCGGGGGCCGCACGACCCGCAGCGCGGCGTCGGCCCCCCGGGTTCGAATGCGCGCAATTCGCTGCTCCAACTCGCGCTTCTCCCCCGGCTCGAGGCTCTCCCCTCCAAAACGCGCACGCAGGTAGCGATCGGTGACCGCGCGGATGTCGCCTGCAAGGGGATGCCGGGCCGTCTGCAACCCCTGGGCGTGCTTCAACGGAGGCATGCCCGGCGTCCTCCCCACCCCGGCCTGCAACATCGCCGCGTCGAGCGCCTCGTACAGCGCCGTCGCCTCCCGCACCCGCTTCGCCGCTGCGCTCGGTCGATCGACCTTCCTCGGCCCTTCTCCGCGGCGCCGTCGTCGAACGTACCAGATGGCCCCCCCGACAACCGCAACTCCCACGATCGTGAGGGCAACGATTCCCCCCTTGGAAGTCGTCGCGCGTGAGGTGAACCGTCGGATCGACATCGTCGCGTCGGCTGCCCGGGTCCGCATGCCACCGAGCAGCCAGACCTGCTGCTGCAAGTCGTAGCGGACCACGCGCCGATCCCAGGTCCGGCCCATCGCCTCCAGCATGTCCCGAACCGTTGCGAACCAGCCCCCCGTCGCCGCAAGCGGCTGCGCTCCGCTGGGAGGCGTCGGATCGTATCGCTTCCACCCGACGCCCTCGATCCACGCCTCCACCCAGCTGTGAGCATCGCCTTCGCGAACCGAGTAGTACTGGCCGAACCGGTTGTAGGAGCCACCCACGAACCCCGTGACGTTGCGCGACGGGATCCCCAACACGCGCAGCATCACGGCATGAGCGGTCGAGAAGAACTCGCAGTGACCACGTCGCGACTCGAACAGGAAGTGGTCCAGCGGGTCCGCCGTGCCACCCGACGGCGATCCCAGATCGTAGCCGTAGTTGGTCTTGAGCCTGGTCTCGATGGCGTTCGCCTTCTCCGAGGGAGTGCTCGCTGCGGCGGTCCATTCCTGCGCGAGGTCCACGACGCGCTGCGAGAGCTTTGGGACAGCGAGGTACCGCGCGCGGTCGCGGTCGGGCAAGCGTCGGTCCGTGCGGGTCACGTCGCTGCTCAGGAAGACCTCGTAGGCGATCCCTCGCTGATCCGGTCCCGCGTACTGGTATTCGCCTTCGGATCCCCTCAGCACCTCGATGGCGCCGCCGAACAGGGGCTCGCCTCGGGGACGGATGCGCATGCCGACTGCGTCGGGCGGCAGGAAGATCACTGTCGGCTCGATCGGCTCCAGATCCAGCTTCATCGCGGTGTCCAAGCCCGGAACCGGCATTCGCTCGATCGGGATCAGCGCGCTTCCCTTCTCCACCGGAACACGAGCGCGTATCGATCGCGTCCACGCTCGCCCGTCGTAGGCGTCCAGCGCCGTGCCCCGCAGGTACATCGTCAACCGCTGCGGAGGAGGCTCGGGGAGGTTGGGCACCTCGACCCGCAGCACGATCGTCGGGTCGCTTCGCAGCGTGCCCACGCCGCCCAAGTCCACGTGATCTGAAAACCCCACCATTCGGCCGGTCGTGGGTCGATTCAGCAGGATGAGCGACAGCCCCACGCGCGGAAACAGCACAAATAGCGCGGCTGTGAAGACGAAGATGGGAAGCGAGAGCAGACAGGTGAGAGCGAGGAAGGTCTTTCCGACGACTCTGCGGCTGCGAAGGATCCGTGGGACGTCCACGGGCAAACCTGTCCGGTCCCGTGCCCCCTGGCGGTAGTTGCCCTCGACCTCCCGTCGCAAGTGGCTCAGCACGAGGGCACCCGGGGCCACGATCAGGAAGCCGGCCAGGGCCAACGCGTAGCCGAGACCTCCCCCGAGAACGGTACCCGCAATGAAGTGGAGCCAGGCCAGCACGATCACCTGCTGGTCCTGGGCAGCGCCGCGACGCGTGGCGAGCCGGATGATCTGCAGCGCGATCGCGAACTCCACCGCCGTCTGCAGCAGCGGAGCCCCCCACGCAAGCCGAGCGACCTGGATAATGAGTGCCGCTAGAGGAGTGATGGTGGCGAGCCGCGCCATGGCGGGCTTGCCTTGCCACGCTTCGGGAACCGCCAGGGCAGCCGCCAGCGACACGAGGATCGCCACGCTGACGGCGCGTGTGATCTCCCCCGAGCTGACCAGGGCCAGGACGCCGAGCACGGCGAGCAGATCGGTCATGATGCGGTGGACCAACCCGAACCGCATCACGCGCCTCCGCCTTCGACTGGAGCGCGACGGCTGCGCGCCTCGGTCTTCATCTTGGCCGCGGTCGCCTCGTCGACGGCGTCGATGAGCGCGAGAAACCGCAGGACCGGATCCGCCCCGAGCGAGGGATTCGTCAGCGCGCTGCGCCCGGACGCCGTCACGACCTTCACGCCGTCTCCCCGACGCAGCCGCGCAACGGCGTGGGAAGCGACCTCCCGGATGCGGCGCTCGAACTCGGCGTTCCACTCCTCGGCGTCCGTGGTGCGGACGTCCTCGAGGGAAAGCACGGCCTGGGGTCTGGCCTCGCTCGCGCGCTCCTTGAGCACGAAGTGTCCGGGGACTGTGCTCTTGCGCCAGTAGATGTCTCGCGGATCGTCGCCGTCCCTCATCGCCCGGAGACCGAGCAGCTCGTCTCCCACACCGCGTCGAGAGGATTCGGCGTTGCCGCGGTCCACGCCGGAGTGGTCGGGGGGGAGGCGCACGCGATCGACGGCGGGATAGATGATGAGCTCGCCAAGCAGGTTGAGCGTCATGGACTTCTCGAACAGGCCGAAGGGAAACCGTGTGGCGACCCGGAACCCGGTGTGGTTGTCGCGTCCGCGCCGGTGGGGCTTGCGGCGGTACGCCGCGACCTGTGCGGATCGCGGGCTGATCTTGAGGAAGAAGCACCGCTTGTCGGCGGGTTGCCCTGCGCGCAGGTCCTCCACTTCGATGGCGTAGGAGGGCATCTTGCGCTTGTGGTTGAACACCTCGATTTCGACGAGGTGGGCGCGTCCCGCCTGGGCTCGGGCGGGAAGCCTTCGGGAGACCGTCAGCCCACGCAGGGACAGCTCGCTCATGGCAGCGGAAACGAGAACCAGCGCGAGCAACAGACCGAGCAGCAGGTACAGCAGGTTGTTGCCGGTATTGATGGCTGCCATGCCGACGCCGAAGGTGATACCGATGAAGTACTTGCCCTCACGGGTGACGCGGAGCCTGCGGCGTTGGCGGAACCTCCGGGCGGCGACCGCGAGCACGCCGGGGTCGACGGCGTTGGCGTCGGGTTGGGTGCCAGCCGCTGGTGCCACGTCGCGCGCCTCTCACAGCGGGACGGGCACGCGAGCCACGATGTCTCGCAAGGCCGTCTCGGTTTCGTCGCGGGTGGGGACGTAGCCTTCGACGTGGGAGGCGAGTCGGACGCGGTGGGCGAGCACAGCCACGGCGAGCTCGTGGACGTCGTCGGCGATGCAGTAGCGACGTCCGCGGAGCATGGCTCGTGC
>CAYMUE010000044.1:36317-41043 GCA_964393505.1 uncultured Polyangiaceae bacterium | reverse complement strand
GGGGCATGCAGGCAGGGTTCGCGGATTGAAGAACTTGTGAAAGCTCGTGGCGCCGATGTACTCAATCAGGTTCGGAGCCACAGTCGAGGCGTTCGGAGAGAGCTTTCCGTGGCCCAGGATTCGAGCTGTCGCCACGATGCTGTCGGGTCCGGAGTTCCACCTTTTGCGGCTCTGGACTGCCGGGGAATCCGCACCGAGCGAGCGGGTCATCGCCGCGGCCTTGGTCTGGCCTGTCGCCTGGCGAGCGACGTTGGCATGGCGTGTCGCGGCTTCGATCAGGCTGGAGAGGTACAGCTTCAACCACCCCGAGCTGGGGCCGGCCTGCTCGAGTATTTCCACGCAGGTGGATGTGGCTGCGCCTGCGTCAATCGAACTCCCCGGCAACGTCGTCCGCATGATGTGGGCGAGCTTCCCGCTCTCCGCGTAGTGTTCGAGCGCTGCGCGAAGTGCCGACGCTCCCGCGGATCCCAACGCGGGACCCAGCCTGAGCTCCGTGTGAGCTTCGGGGATTCCGGAGGCCTCTTCTGGTGTGAGCTGCAAGAGCTGCGTACCGATCGGCGCAGTCAAGCGTATCTCCCTGGGGACCGGCGAAACGGCGAGCTCCTCGAGCAGTGCCCCGGCGCAGTTCTCCTTTCTCGCGTGGCATGCGGCATCCCTGCAGTCATGTTCGCTTGCTGACGAAGCCTCCAGACTCCCTCAGGTCGGAATCCCGTCCGATTCGGAATCCAGCACGTACCCACCCGAGGCCGGTG
This sequence comes from uncultured Polyangiaceae bacterium, assembly GCA_964393505.1. Taxonomy (GTDB): domain Bacteria; phylum Myxococcota_A; class Polyangia; order Polyangiales; family Polyangiaceae; genus JACRCQ01. The sequence continues at coordinate 40,291 of CAYMUE010000044.1, read as the reverse complement.
AAGATTGACAGGGTGAGCTGTCGTCCTCACGCACCTCCGCTGCACAGAACCAGCGCGCAACGTCCTGCAGCCCGCTCTTCGTTGGATGAATCGTCGTCCACTCGCCGTCGACGCGTACGTCTATCGCGATACGCTCCTCCTGTTGCAGTTCGCTGCCCCTACCGGCAGCCTTGGGTTCTCTCCCGGGGCTGTCGCCGTCGGAACAGCTCGCCCCGATGCCAAGAACGAGGAGCATCGAAACCCCAGATACAAGTCCTCTGGTGTGCATGATTCCTGACTCCTTTGGAGATCTTCCTCGTCAATCCCGTGCGCAACGGAAGCCGATGCTGTCGGCGGACGTTGAAACGCTGGATAGCCACCGCCTCGCAGCCCGAAGGGTTGCGGTTGGGGTAGACCTCCAGGATCCGTTGCGAATGATTCTTGGGCCCGCGACCTGGGCATTTGCGCAATCGATGCACACCGCCCCACCGTTCGAGTACCAACCGGAATCGTAAGAGTCGAACACGTGTTCCCTCATGCTCCCGGCGAGGTCCTGGTGACCCCATCGCGCCTCCCCGAGCGGTCTGCTTCCGACGTTGGCAATGTCCGAGTGGCCTGCACATGTGTACGCGTTCCCATCGAATAGACAACCGTAGACCGCATGCCCAGCCGACGGCGCATCGTTGCCCCACGGGTAAACTCTGTTCTCCGCTCCCCCGGAGGCCGCATACTCCCATTCAGCTTCGGTGGGCAGCCTTCCGCCGTCCCACACGCAGAACTGGAAGGCAAGCACCCAGTTGACGTGATTCATCGGCTTGTTCTCGTTTGCCCCCGGGGTGGGACTCCACACCGGGTAGTACCCAGGGGCCGAAATGTCCTCGATGACCTCCGCCTTGGTCTTGACCTTGGTGTTCCATTCGGCGCGCCAGCCCGTCGCGGGAATCAGCGGGTGCGCTCCTGCCCCAGGGGCTGGTGGCTTGCCGTCGTAGGCTTCAATGAACTTGCGCAGACGCCCCACGGTGACCTCGAAGGTGTCCAGGAAGAAGTTGGAGACGTGCACGGTGTGCTCGGGCAGTTCGTCGGGCGGGCAGTCGTCCGGGTTCGAGCAGGCTGACGCGGTCTCCGCGGCACTCCTTCCCATCATGAAGTCACCGCCGGGCACGGCACGGTTCTCACAGCAACTCACGCCGCCGCAGTCGAGTCCCCCAGAACACGAGGGTCCCTCCGGGACGTTGCAGACCGTGTTGTTGTCGATCGCGTTGTCGCAGTCGTTGTCCATCCCGTCGCAGATCTCGGGGTTTCCGGCGAACCTTGCACTCGACGAATCGTCGCAGTCATCTCCTCCGCACACCGGCGGTGAATGGCCGTCGCCATCGTTGTCCAGCACCTCGAACTTGCACGTCGCGGTCACACTGTCGCACTCGATGTTCCCCTTGCACGGTTCATTGGCCCACAGCGCTTCGCACTGCGCGGTCGTCGCGCAGATCGGCGGTCCCACATCCGGCTCCGTATCCGTTGCCGCGTCCGACGGTTGTGCGCCCCCGGTGCCCCCGTCCATCGATCCGCCCGTGCCCCCGCCAGTGCCTCCCTGCCCCGCGCCCCCATTCCCCGATTCCACCGAGGCGTCCTGCGATCCCCCCGCCACGCCGCCACTTCCCCCCGTGCCGACAGCCACGCAGACCCCGTCCTTCAACGTCGTCCCCTCGCCACACACGATCGACGGAGGATTCGCTTCATCTCCCGAGCAACCCGGAATCATTACCCAGACCGCCGCCACGATTCCACTCGCCCGGACAAGCCTGCTCCCGCTCGCCAATGCTCTCATCGAACTCATCCTTCCGTCGCCGAGCCCACCTCGGCCGCTCATCACCTGACCACCGGCGTCACAATCAACGACACCAGCACATCTCCATGCTTGCTGTGCCCGGCCACGTTCGGATTCCAATCCTCCCACGCGGCCAGCAACGCTCCGTCGTCCGTGATCGGCGCCGCGACGATCGCCGCGTTCGCCTGATCCCCCTGCAACAGCGCCGTCCCCGCAGGCAACGTGTGCTTCGCTCCCGGCGTCAGCAGGTTGCTCTCCCACGCGTGCTGCTGCAGATACACCTCGTCGAGGCTCGACGCCCACACCCCGCCCTCGAGCTGCGCGGGCTCGCGCCACGACAGGTACACCCCCGCCGGCGTCACCGCCAACGACGGCTCGTAGCGCTCCGGCGTGCCCGTCCCGAGAGGCACCTGCGACACCACCTCCGCAGCGTCGTCCAGCAGCGCTGCCTGCTGCACGCCACACCCCTCGGTGTAGACTGCCAGCCAGTACGCTCCCACGGCGATCAACGCGGGCGGCCCCGACGGCGACGCCTCCGCCATCGCAAAGGTCCGGCTTCCCGCAGGCGCTTGCACCACCACCGACGGACCGCTCGCGCCGTCGCTGCGCCACGCCTTCGCAACCTGCGTGCCCGACGACGCGAGCGTCAGCGAGGACGCGATCGCCTTGCCTCCGTCGCACTCCGCGCCTCCGAGCGGTGTCAGCTCGCCGGAGAGCTCGCGCCAGCAGACTCGCCGAATCCCCGCGATGCTCTCGTCTTCCCAACCCACCACGAGATGGTCACCGGCCCACACCAGGTCCGGTGCGCGCTGGCCGATCGACGTGACCGCGTTCGCGATCACCTTCGCCGCACCGATGACGCCTTCCGCGGACACCGTTCGCAGCACGACGTCGAGACCGTCGCCCCCCTCCTCTCCGAGAGACGCATAGGCGAGTGCGAAGCCGCCCGTGGGCAGACCCGCCAGCACCGGCCCCGAATCGATCACGCCCGCATCGAACCTGCTTGCCCCCATGGGCGCGCCGAAACGATCGAAGGTCGCCACACCGATGCGCGGGGGCGCCTCCGCGTCCTTCATCTTCTCCACGAACGCCACGGCCAGGCGCTGCGGGCTCACCGCGACCGGATGCCGCCCGGTCCCGAGCCTGCGCTCGATGACCTCCTCGTCGAAGGGCAGGACCGGCCTGCCCATCACGCCGGGCTTGCACGACACGTGCGAGTCGCACAGCTCGTAGCCGTTGAGGGCATCGGCGTCGTCGCACCCCTGGCCCGGATCGCACACGCCCACGCCGTTGCAGTGGTCGCCGGAGGTGCACCCATCGCCGTCGTCGCACCCGTGCGTGGCAGGGTGCGGCGGGTGCAGGCAGTCGCCGGTGGACGGCTCGCACACCTCGCCGGTGCACGGGTTGCCATCGTCGGCACAGGAGACGGGCGAGCCTCCGACGCAGCTTCCGGACTGGCAGGAGTCGCCGGTCGTGCAGCCGTTTCCGTCATCGCAGGGGAACCCGTTGGACTTCACGGGATTCGAGCACAGCCCCGTTGCGGGGTCGCACACGCCGGCGTAGTGGCACGCATCGAGGGCCGCGCACACGACCGCGGCGCCGGTGCACTGCCCGCTCTGGCACGCGTCACTCAGGGTACAGGAGCTTCCGTCGTCGCAAGGGGTCCCGTTGGCCTTCGGTGGGTTCGTGCACTCGGGACCGCTGGTCGACTGGGGGATGCACTCGCCCGCGAGGTGGCACGAGTCCACGGCCACGCACACGTGCGGAGTGCCGGGAGCGCAGGCGCCATTCTGGCAGGAGTCCCCCACGGTGCAGGCGTTGCCGTCGGAGCAGGAGGTGCCGTCCGGTTTCAACGGCTGCGAGCACACGCCGGTGGCGGGGTTGCAGGTTCCGGGGGCGTGGCACTCGTCCGCGGGCCAGCATTCGGTGGGGGTCCCGGGCACGCAGTTGCCGGCCTGGCAGGCGTCCCCCACGGTGCAGGCGTTGCCGTCGGAGCAGGAAGTGCCGTTCGGCTTCAACGGTTGCGTACACGCACCGCTGGCCGGATCGCAGGCTCCGACGTCGTGGCACGAATCGAGCGCGGTGCAGACCACCGGATTGGCGCCGCTGCACGTTCCGTTCTGGCAGGTATCGGTCTGCGTGCACGCATTCGAGTCGTTGCACGCCGTGC
>CAYMUE010000044.1:35637-36217 GCA_964393505.1 uncultured Polyangiaceae bacterium | reverse complement strand
GTCGGATTCGAGCACACGCCGGTGCCCGGATCGCACACGCCGGCGACATGGCACGGGTCCAGGGCGGTGCAGACCTTCGGGTTCGCTCCCGTGCAGGTGCCGTTCTGGCAGGTATCGGTCTGCGTGCACGCATTCGAGTCGTTGCACGCCGTGCCATTGGCCTTCGTCGGATTCGAGCACACGCCGGTGCCCGGATCGCACACGCCGGCGACATGGCACGCGTCCGATGCTGCGCACACCACCGGCGTCCCGGGCACGCAGGCACCGGACTGGCATGTATCGCTTACGGTGCACGCGTTGCTGTCGGTGCAAGCCGTTCCGTTTGCCTTCGCGGGATTGGAGCACAGGCCGGTGGCGCTGTTGCACACGCCGGCCTCGTGGCACTGGTCAGAGGCAGAGCACTGGGTCTCGTATTCTCCGTAGCAGGCGCCGACGTAGCACTGGTCGGGCCAGGTGCACTCGTCGCCGTCGTCGCAGGGCGTGCTCTCCGCAGCGAAGTCCACGCACGTCCCCGTCGAGGTGTTGCACTCCCTGCAGGGACTGGCGCACACGACCGGACTGCTGCCCGTGCACGTCCCGC
>CAYMUE010000044.1:19162-35537 GCA_964393505.1 uncultured Polyangiaceae bacterium | reverse complement strand
TCTGGCACGTGTCGCTCTGCGTGCATGCGTTGCTGTCGTTGCAGGCCGTGCCGTTGGTCTTGTTCACCGAGCAGGTGCCGGTGCTCGGATTGCACGTCTTGCACTGGTTCGTGCCCGTGCAAGGCACCGGGTTCGACCCCGTACACGTCCCGCTCTGGCACGTGTCGCTCTGCGTGCATGCGTTGCTGTCGTTGCAGGCCGTGCCGTTCGATACGGCAGTGTTGACGCAATACCGTGAGCCGTTGAAGATGTTGTAGAGACAGGTGTCGGAGGTGCATGCGTTGTTGTCGTTGCACCAGTGCGAAACGACGCAGGTTCCGGAGCTGTTGCACACTCCGGTGCCGGTACAGCTCCCGAGGGTCGTCGTGCAGGGGAAGCCGGTGATGCACAGGGCGGAGGCGTTCTTACCCAGCGGCTCTGACGATTCCTCCGCAGCGCTGCTGCAGCCGGCGGCCGCCAGAGTCAGCAGCAGCAGGCCGAGACGTCCAGCGCGGCGGGCGGGACAGCCGCGCCCCCTTCGGTCGTCAACGGGCACGAAGCTCGGCTTGCGGGAGCGGTTGCGCACGGCAGGCGTGGTCATGAATGGGATTACCCAATTGGTTCTCTGATTCGCCAACACCAACGGGTCAGGACGCGGCTTGTCCGCAGTCACGGTCGCGGACCGCTTCCCATGCACTCGAGACCACCGGCCATGGCGGGTGCGAGGGCAGACCGGGTCAGGGCCCTGCGCCACCGGAGCTGGTCGGGGCATCCACGATGTCCTTCAGTTCCGAATCGCCTCTACCTCCTGCGGTTTCTCGAGGCAAGCGAAATCCTAAGCAACCTCGCACTTTGCGCGTTCGCGCACAAATTTGGGATCTCCGCATCGGTGGGGTGGCCTCGAGACGCTCATCGCTCGTTGCGAGGTTGTCCGGACAGAGGCTGTTGCCGTCGGACTCCTGGCCTCTTGATGAGATGTCGAATCAAAATGTTCGAACAGCCTCGCCCCGAGAGCGCCCCGGGACGGCTCTGGGGGACTCGCGCCCTATCGTGATTGGCATCCACGGCTTACCGATGGGTGGCAAGAGCCCCTCTGCATCACCTGCCCCCGCGCGTGGCGGGCCGTGCGGAAGACCGCGCAGCTCGCCGATGCACCCCACGCACAGCCCCCGCCCTACTTCATCACCATCGTCGCCTGCACGTACCCGAAGTGCTGCAGCTCCGGGCTCCCCCTCCCCTGGGCGTGCAGGATCGCCTTGGCTCCCTCCCCTGTCACGAACGCCCCGTACCCGGCGCCCAACGCCAACGGTCCCCAGGGTGACCAGCGGAAGCCGGCGTCGATCTCATGGCCGAGGTGTCGCGACGTGTTGTCCTCGAGGGTTCCGATGCGCACCAGCGACGCGCTCGTCCACGTGTCCGAAGGACGCGCGAGGGCGACATAGCGATAGCCGAGCAGGAGCTGCGACTCGCGAAACGGCACGAAGCGCAGCCAGCCCGCGCCCTCGATCACGTTGGACCAGGCGTACAGCCCCATCGGGCCGTGGGTCGTGTGCACATCGGGCAGGATCGGATCGAAACGCGTGATGGACTGCTCGCCCGGCTTCTGGCCGCTGGCATAGGCGCCCTGGACGCCGATTCGCATCTTCCAGAACGGGCCGGTGGTGAGCTCGGCACGGGCCGCGCCCGCGAACGCGCGAATGGAGACGTTCTCGCCGACGGACGCGACGCGGCCGAACTGATAGGCCCCTTCGGCGCTGTACTCGAAGCGTTGGCTGCGCCCGGAAGCGCGCAGGCCGGCGACGAACAGATCGCTCGGGGTGAGCTGCGAGGGCGCCGGCTGTCGCACGAAACGCGCGAGGCTCTGGAGCTCGATCGCGAGCAACGGAGTGGCGTGCCACGCGATGCGTGCGCCGTGCAACTGCGCGCCCGGGCCTTCCGGCTCCGTCGCCGTCGGGGCCATCTCGCCGCTGCGCGACACCGCAGGAGGCAGCGCCCCGGGCATCGACAGGATGCTCGAGAATCCCTCGAGATCGAAGCTCCCGATCACGTACACGCCCCGCGCCGCGTCGAGCGATCGCCCCGTCAACGACCAGTCCGACCGGCCCAGCAGCCTCCCCTCCCCCCACTGGATCTCCTGCCTCCCGACCCGCAGGAACGATCCCTTCGGCGTCTGCTCGCGCACCTCGGCGTACGCGAGCTTCACCGACGTCGCGGGCGACACGTCGCGCCCGTCGATCTGCATCGGCGGAGTGTCCCCCCACGCCCGCGCGTCCTGCATCTGCACCACTGCGCGCAGCGCTCCCCGCTCGGCCGCCAGCCCGATCCGCGCGCGCTCGTGCACGAACCACTGGTTCTCCACGGCCGGGGTCCAGAGCCGCCCGCCGATCACGGTCTGCGTGTCGCTGGCCTGCACGAACCCGCCCGTGTCGAACGGGTTGCGTCGGGCCTCGGCGCGAGTGCGCAGCTCGAGCAGCGGACGCAACGACCACTCGCCCATGCGCAGCGCGTCGTTCGGCGCCGTCTCGCCGCCGTGGGTGTCGGCGGTTTGCGCGCGCACCTCCGATGGGGCGGAAAACAGCACGGCAAAGGCCGCGCCGGCGATCGCAGCGACTTGGCAGGTACGTTTCATGGTGATCCGCGGGCCCCCGACGCGAAGCTCATCGTGCGCCGCGAGCTTCCGGAGATCTAACAGGGATGCGCCGCACGCGGAAGAGCCGCACTGGAAGGTCGCCCCTGCCCGGCGGACGCCCCGACGGGCGCCCCGCCAGTGCGCAGATCGCATCCCCCTGTCTCGCGCCTGCCAGACGTGGCATACCGCCTGGGCCGTGCGCTGGATCATCGCCGCCGTCATTCTCGTGCCCATCGCCGAGGCCCTGCTCCTCTGGCAGATCGGCTCGTGGATCGGGCTCGGCTGGACACTGCTCTGGCTGCTGTCCGCGGCCGTCGCGGGCGCGGTGCTCGCGCGTCGCGAGGGCTTGCGCGTGATCGGCTCCTGCAGGGCGGCGCTGCAAGAAGGCAGGATGCCCGAGGAGGGCGTGATCGACGGGCTGCTCATCTTCGCGGGCGGCGCGCTGCTGGCCGTCCCGGGGCTGCTCACCGACCTCGTCGGGATTGCCTTGATCGCCCCCCGCACGCGACGCATCGCCGCGGAGCGCATCCGCGCGATGATCGCCCGCAAGGTCGAGAAGGGGCTCGCGCACGTAGCATCCTTCGCCACCTTCTCCATCGGCGATCCCGGTTTCGACGCGGGGCCCGACCTGTCTCCGCGGTATCCGGCTGCGAGGGATGGCGACGTCATCGACACCGAAGGGGTGGAGGTGCAGGAGGCGCTGCTGCTCGGCGACGGCAAGGCCGGTCCCAAGTCCGATTCGGACTGACTGTTTTCCCGCCCGAAGGGCGAGGTCCCCGAGGTTGGCCCTCCCCCGCGGTTCGACTACAAGAGGCACATGCACGTGCATCTGATCGCAGTCGCCGGGACGGGCATGGGAGCCCTGGCGGGTTTGTTCAAGGCCGTGGGCCACGAGGTGTCCGGCTCCGACGTGCACTTCGATCCCCCGATGGGGCCCGCGCTCGAGCGCTGGGGCATCCGACGGATGGAAGGCTTCGATCCGGCCCACCTCGAGCCGCATCCGGACCTCGTCGTCGTCGGCAATGTCTGCAGGGCCGACAACCCCGAGGCGCGCGCGGCCATCGACGGCGGGTTGCGCGTGACCGACATGGCCCACGGCCTGGCCGATCTGGCGCTGCGCGAGACCTCGCCGCTGGTGGTGGCGGGGACCCACGGCAAGACGACCACCACGGCCATGTGCGCGTGGCTCCTGCACGAGGCCCGACGGGACCCGGGCTTCCTCATTGGCGGCTTGCCCAAGAACTTCGAGGAGAGCTTCCGCGCCCCCGGCAAGCGCAAGCTCCCGGTCACCGATGCCGACCGTGCGGGTGCCCTGCGCCGCACCCCCTTCGCCGTCGAGGGCGACGAATACGACACCGCGTTCTTCGAGAAGACGCCCAAGTTCTGGCACTACCTCCCCGAGGTCGCGATCGTCACGTCGATCGAGCACGACCACGTGGACATCTACCCGAGCTTCGACAAGTACCTCGACGCCTTCGCGCAGTTCGTGGCGCGCATCCCGGAGCACGGGCTCCTCGTGGCCGCCGCCGCCGACCCTCACGTCGTGCGCATCGTGGAGGGAAACGCGAAGTGCGAGGTCGCCTGGTTCGCGCTGCAAGGCGACGATACGCATGGCAAGTCGCCGCACTGGCTCGCGGCTCCCGCGCCCGCCGACGAGACCGGGCAGCCCTTCGACGTGTTCGCCGGCGGCGTGATGAGCGGTCGCTTCAGCTCGCCGTCGCCCGGACAGCACAACGTGCGCAACGCGGTCGCGGCGATCGCCGCGGTCTGCCAGGGCTTCGGCATGCCGATGCGCGAGGCGCGCGCCGCGCTCACGCGCTTCCAGGGCGTGCGCAGGCGCCAGGACCTGCTCGGCACTCCGCGGGGCGTATTCGTCTACGACGACTTCGCCCACCACCCCACGGCCGTCGACGAGACCCTGCGCGCGCTGAGGTCCAAGCACCCCGGTGGACGCATGTTCGCGGTTTTCGAGCCGCGCAGCGCCACCGCGTGCCGCGCCATGCACCAGCAGGCCTACGCTCACGCGTTCGGCGCTGCCGATCGCGTCATCCTCGCCCCCCTCGGTCGCTCCAACATCCCCGCGGATCAGCGGCTCGACGTCGACAAGCTCGCGGCGGAGCTCGCCAGCAGCGGCAAGCCGGCTCATGCGGCGACCGACGTCGGTGACATCATCTCGCTGGTGGCGCGCGAGGCCGGGAGCGGGGACGTAGTCGCGTTGCTGTCCAACGGCGCCTTCGGCGGCATCCACGGCCAGTTGCTCGAGGCGCTCGGCCGATGACGCGCGCGGAGGCGGCTCGCCTCGCCGCCGTGGCCCTCGAGGTGGCATCCAGCGCCGGACAGATTGCCGCACAAGGCTTCCGCAAGCCCAAGTCCATCGTCCACAAGGGCGATATCGACCTCGTCACCGACTTCGACACCCGCACCGAAGAGCACATCCGCGAGCGCGTCGCCTCGCTCACCCCGGGACTGTCCATCGTCGCGGAGGAGCAGGGGGGAGAGCCTCGCGGAGACCTCGTCTGGTACGCCGACCCCATCGACGGCACGACGAACTACGCGCACGGACACCCGTTCTGGTGCGTGTCGATCGGCTTGCTGCTGCAGGGACGTCCCGTCGCCGGCGCGGTGGTCGCGCCCTCCCTCGGCCTGTCCTGGTCGGCTTCCGAGGCGGGCCCCGCCTTGCGCAACGGCGAGCCGTGCCGCGTGAGCGCTGCGCCCACCCTGAACGACTCGCTGCTCGCCACCGGCTTTCCCTACGACCGTCGCACCACCCGGCAGAACAACTTCGACGCCTTCGTCGCCGTCAAGCTCGTCGCACAAGGGATCCGCCGCTGCGGATCGGCCGCGCTCGACCTGTGCCTCGTGGCTGACGGCACCTACGACGGCTACTGGGAGCGCAAGCTCAAGCCGTGGGATCTGGCTGCGGGAGCGACCGCGGTTGTGTGCGCGGGGGGCACGCTGAGCGGGTTCGACGGCGGCCCAGCCGACGTGCGGACGGGCAACGTGGTGGCGACGAACGGCGCGATTCACGCGGAGCTGCTCGAGGTGCTGCATCGGGTGGAGCAGGCGCGCTCCGGCTGACAGTTCGTATTACGACACGATTGGCTGCTGCGGGCAGGTGGGATCGGGTCGGGCAACGCTGCGCACGGTCCGGTGCCCCCCCCCGGCGCATGGTCGGCGGTCGACACAGGGGCCCTCGTGGACTATGGGCACGGGATGTCGGGTTCCTCCGAGCTGCTCGCCACCATGGCCGTCATCGCGGCCGGCGCTTTGATCGGACGCGTGCAGGTCCGCGGGGTGCGTCTCGACGTGGCCGCCATGCTCCTGTTGGGAGTGGCCGTGGCCCACTTCGGCATCTCGCTGTCCCCGGCGCTCGGCCTGTTCGGGCTGCTGCTCTTCCTGTACACCGTCGGCGTCCGCTCCGGTCCGGCCCTTCGCAACCTGCACCGCAAGGACCTGCAGCTCGCCACCGTGGGCGTCGGCATCCTTGCGCTCATCCTCGCTGGCGTCCTGCTCTTCGGCTTCGCGCTCGGCCTCCCACCCGTCATGTCTCTCGGCTCCTTCGCCGGCTTCTTCGGCTCGGGCGCCGCGCTCGCCTTGCTCGAGCGCGGCGCGGGCAACGGCGGGGCCTCCGCGGCCTTCGCCATCTCCGCCCCGATCAGCGCCGTCCTCGTCATGCTCCTCGTCCAGATCTGGCACGCCAGGGTGCGCAAACACGTCCCCGCCGAGATCGACGCGTGGAACAAGAACATGGAGAGCCAGCAGGAGAGCACCGTGGTGGCGCGCGTCGTGGTCGACAAGGACGCGGCCACGGGTCTTGCCCTGCGCCAGCTCCGGCTCGAGAGCCAGGTGCTGTGGGTGAATCGCGACGGCACCAGCTTCCCCGGCTCTGCGGACACGGTGCTCGCGCGCGGTGACGTGGTCCACATCAGCGGTTCTCCGGAGGGAATCGAGAGGACGGTGGCGGTGCTGGGGCGGCCGGGTTCCGGGCGCGATGACAAGGAGGGGGGGCCGGTCGCGGTCCACAAGTTCTTCGTGTCCAACGCCCAGGCAATCGAGGTTCGCCTCGAGGATCTGCTGCTGCGCGAGCGATACGGCGCCACCGTGACGAGGATTCGTCGTGCGGGCATCAACCTGCGCGCACGCCACGGGTTTCGCTTCCGATGGGGAGATCGCGTCCAGATCAGCGCCCCGGACGACAACATCGAGAGCCTGCGCAAGCTGTTCGGCGACGAAGCGCACGGGCTCGAGAAGTTCGCCTTTCCTCGCGCAGCGCTGGTGATCTTCGTGGGCGGGATGATCGGCGCCGCCCCGATACAGCTCGGCGCAGCCGGCTCGCTGCGCCTCGGCCCGGCCCTCGGCGTGCTCGTCGTGTCCCTCGCCACCGCCGCACTCCACCGCACCGGTCCCATGGTCTGGAGCCAGTCCGGCCCCACGACGAGCCTCATGTCCCAGATCGGCCTGCCCCTGTTCCTCGCGCAGGTCGGCAACGAATCCTACGTGGGGCTGGAGCAGTCCTGGGCCGATCACGGGGCCCTGCTGTTCGCCCTGTCGATCGTCCCCGTCGCCCTCATCGCCCTCTTCGTCGGGCTCGCAGGGAGGCTCTTTCACTACGGCCCCCTCACCGTCCTGTCTCTCCTGCCCTCCGTGGCCCTCAACACCCCGGCTCTCACCAACGTGCAGGACGGCTACCGCGAGAGGATCCCCAGCCACGTCTACGCCGCCGTGTACCCCGTCGTGGCCCTCGCGCTCCTCGCCGCCATGTTCGCCCTCTCGTTCTTCACCTGACGCGTGAAGCCGGCGGCGCCGGGCTCACCTCGTCCACCGTGACCGTCGTGACGCCCGACGATCGCAGCGGCAGCGAGATCAGCGTGAGGACCAGGCCGGTGACCGCCATGGTGATCGACGCGGTCTGCAGGTGGTCGGCGAACCCTCCCGACTCGTTGTTCTTCATGGCGCCGGAGCCGAGCAGCCCCGCCAGCACGCCGCCGCCGAGCCCGAGCAGGATCCCGCCCGACAGCACCATCCCCGTGCCGATTCCGTCGCTGCGCGTGGAGGCCGCACGGGCGCGCACGAGGAACGGTCCGGGGCGATCGTTCGGAAAGCGAACCATCGTCGGGCTCACCCATGTTCCGCCCACCTGATAGGTCGCCTTGGGATCGAGCATCACGGTGCACCCCGCGAGGCAGATCGCGGTGCTCCCCTCGGAATCGACCTGGTCACCGCGGCGTCGATCCGGGCGACGCTCGAGCACGACGTGGGGTTCGGAGGGCTCGAAGCGCACCAGGACGCTGCCTGCAGGGGCGACGGAGGTGGAGCTTGCAGGTGGCGGAGAAGAAGGCGCCGCCGGCACGCTCGCGACGGATGCGGGCGGCGGAGCAGCGACGGGTAGCGCGGAGCCCGAGGACTGCGGCGGGATCCCGGCGGCCGGCGCGGACACGGTGTCATCGGCGTGCGCGGACAGGACGGGCAACAGCACGAGAGGAGCTGCGACGGCTCTCAGCCACCGGATGGGACGGATCATGGGGCGGGATCGTACCAGAGGGCGGGACGGGTGCGCGCTCAGTCAGCGATCAGCGACAGGCTGAGCGACAGGTCCTGGTGGAGATTGCCGAGCCCCGGGACGTTTCCTTGCTCGCCGAAGGTGAACATCCCGAGGATGGGCACGCCGGGAAGCCGTGCGAGGAGGTGACGGGTCAGCCCCTCGTGCAGCAACGGACCGACGGCCCCGGCGCAGCCTGCGCAGTAGATCAGCACGCCCGCACGCACCTCCGACGCCGAGGCACCGATCGAAGCAAGGGCCGCGGTGATCAAAGGGTCCAAGCCGTCGACGAGCTGCTCCGGCGTACCCTGCATCAGGCAGAGCTCGCTCCCCTGCGGGGCGCGCGCGAACAGATCCACCTCGCCTCCGGGCACGTGGATGACGGCCGGATGCACGGTGACGTGATGCACGCCGAAGCGTCCGGTCCGCGGGAAGGCGATGGGGTGCAGAGAAGTCTGGGCGAGGATGTTCCCTCCCTCCTCGACCTGTGACCCGATCGATTCCCCGATCCACTCCCGCAGCACACTCGCCGCAGGCTGTCCGTCGAGCGTCTCGAGGAGCCGATCGTTGCTTCGCGTCACGACCGCTTTGCGACCCGTGGGTGAGTGCGGCGCAAGCATGGCTCCGCCCGCTCGCAGCTCTCCGTAGATCGCGGCGAGCGACACGCCGGAGGCGATCGGCTCGGGCGAGGCGACCACTCTCCACTCGCCCGCGATCGCGTTGTCCGCCGCACTCCCTCCGAACACCGGCACCCCCGGCGCATCGTCGGCGATGCCGAGCAGGACGTCCTCCTCCTTGCCCGGCGACGCATGCATCCAGATCAGCTTGGGCTGGCCCTTGGACATGAGCTCCGCGGCGGCCTTGCGCCCCGCTTCGCGCCCGTCCGCTTCGACCGGCGCGTACGCGACGTGCAGCGCGACGTCGGCATCGGCGCCAATCAGCAGAATGCCGACAGCTCCATGGGCTCCCGCCGTGATGCCTTGGGGACCGCACACGCCGAGCGACGAGCTGGCGCCATGGATGGGGACCCCGGGGAGCGCCTCGCGCAGCGCCGCAACCACAACCGATGCGTCATGCTCCACGCTCCACGCCAGGTACGCGAGCCGCGGGGCAACGTCGCCCAGCTCCTTGCGCGCCTGTGTCAGCGCCTCACGAACGGCGTCGCGCGCGACCTGCGCGCTGCTCGAACCCGCTCCCGCATGCAGACGTGCCATTCATCCTCCCTGCCCCATGAAGGGCGCCGGTCACGCGTGTCAACTCAAGAGGCGAGCTGCACTTCGAGCTCGCGAATCTCAGCGTCGGTCAGCACTGCCCCGAGGGCGCCGCGCAGCTTGCGCATCACCGCGGGATCATCCTCGACATCCGGGCCGAAGCTTCGCAGGTTCGAGCCGGTCATCATGATGAGACGCGAGATCGCAAACGGTGTCTTGCGCTGCTCGACGTAGGATGTGATTCGATGGATATTGCCAGTGCTCATAGCTGAATCGAGCAGTCAGCCTAGCACCGCAGTTCGAGGCTGGCGCCCCGGACCTCTCCCCCGGCGGCGCATTTGTCGCACCGATCCCCCGTTGTCCCCGAGGCTGGAGTCCGTGACGGGCGAAAGGAAGATCTCCGCGACCTCGCGGAACGCTCGCTGCGTCCGAAGGGGCGCGCTTCGTGGAGGGGGAGGGAGGGGGTGGGCCGCCGCTACTTGTGCAGCGCGAGCAGGGCGCCAGCGGCAATCGCAGTGCCGATGACCCCGGCGACGTTGGGGCCCATGGCCTGCATGAGGAGGTAGTTGCCGGAATCCTCCTCCTGGGCGACGTTGTGGGCCACGCGTGCGGCCATGGGCACGGCCGACACTCCGGCTGCCCCGATCAGGGGATTGACCGGCTTGCCAGGGAGCTTCGCCATGAGCTTGCCCAGCAGCACCCCGCCTGCGGTCGACAGCGCAAACGCCACACACCCGAGTGCGAGGATCTTCAGCGTCCCCGCCTGCAGGAAGGAGTTGCCGTCCATGCTGGTGCCCACGCACAGGCCGAGCACGATCGTGATGAGGTTGATCAGCTCGTTCTGGGCGCTGCGGCTGAGGCGTTCGACGACGCCGCACTCGCGCATCAGGTTGCCGAACATCAGCAGGCCGACGAGCGCTGTGGAGGCGGGGACGATCATGGCGCAGACGACGGTGACCGCGATGGGGAAGACGATGCGGACCCACTTGGGGACGGTGCTGACCGACTCCATGCGGATGAGCCGCTCCTTGCGCGTGGTGAGGGCGCGCATGATGGGCGGCTGGATGAGCGGCACCAGGGCCATGTACGAGTACGCCGACACGGCGATGGGGCCGAGCAGCTCGGGGGCAAGCTTCATGGTCAGGTAGATCGACGTGGGACCGTCGGCGCCGCCGATGATTCCGATCGACGCGGCCTGGCCGCTGCTGAAGCCCATCCAGCGTGCGCCGAGGAAGGTGGCCGCAACGCCGAACTGCGCCGCCCCCCCGAGCAACACCGTCTTCGGATTCGACAGCATCGGACCGAAGTCGGTGAGCGCACCGAGCCCGAGGAAGATCAGCGGCGGGAAGATCTCGTACTTCACGCCGTGGAACAGCCAGTAGAAGATGCCGCCCGTGGTGCCGGGGCCGGGCGCATCGTGCAGCCCGTTGAGGGGCAGGTTCACCAGCAGCGCCCCGAACCCGATCGGAACGAGCAGCAGCGGCTCGAACCCTCGCTTGATGGCGAGCCACAGCAGCAGACAGGCCACCGCGATCATGCCCGCTTCCCGCAGGCTCATGTTCGCGATGCCGCTCGAGATCCACAGCTCGTGCACGCTATGCCTCCGTGCGGTAACGGACGATCGCCTGGCCCACCTGGACCGTTTCGCCGACCTTCACGCAGACCTCCGCGATGGTGCCGGCCCTCGACGCGTAGATGTACGTGTCCATCTTCATCGCGTCGAGCATCACCACCGGAGCCTTCTCCTCCACGGTGGCGCCCTCCTTCACGAACACCTTCTGCACGGTGCCCGCGATCGGAGCAAGGATCGCGTTGGTGTCGCCCTTGGGCGCGGCTCCCCCGGAGGGCTTCGCGGCGGGTGCCGCGGCCGCAGCAGGTCGGGCCGCCGGCGCAGGCAGTGCCGCCGCCGGAGCAGGCAGCGCCCCGGTCGCGCCCGGATAGGCCTGCTGGTCGTCGTCTTCGAGCACCTCCACGGTGCACTCGTACACTCGGTCGTTCACGGTGATTCTGAGCTTCTTCATGACTTGGGCCCCACGCGGTGGGAGTACATTACGTCCATGCGCCCTGCTCGCGCCCAGTTGTCCGACGACGGTCTCTCGAGCATGCGGACGCGGTGGATGCGGACGGGGACGCCGAGGGCGGTGTAGGCGGCGGCTGCGAGGACCGCGATGAGCTCGGGATCTTCGCCGGGCTCGGACGCTTGCGAGACCGGAAGCGCAGGCTCCTGGGCGGCGCCGTTCGTGCGCTCCGCCAGGTAGCGCAGCAGGTATAGGAACGCGGTGATCACGATCATGCCGACCATGACCATCCCGAAGGCTTTGGAGGCGAGGATGATGTCTTCCATGATCACATCGGGATGTTGCCGTGCTTTTTCTGCGGTCGTAGATCACGCTTCGCGCGCAGCATGGCGAGTCGGTTGATGAGCAGTCGACGGGTCCACGACGGACGAATGATGTCGTCGATGTGCAGGGCCTCGGCGGCGCGATAGGGGTTGGCGTGCGCCCGACGGTACTCCTGGATCATCTCCTGGAGCTTGGCCGCCGAATCGGAGGCCTCTGCGATCTCCTTCTTGTGCAGGACCCGCGCCGCGCCTTCCGGTCCCATCACCGCGATCTCCGCCATCGGCCAGGCCATGACGGAGTCCGCCCCAAGATCCTTCGAGCACATCGCCAGGTACGCGCCGCCGTACGCCTTGCGCAGGATCACCGTCAGCTTCGGCACGGTCGCCGCCGAATACGCGAACAGCATCTTCGCCCCGTGACGAATGATCCCGCCGTGCTCCTGCGCAACCCCAGGCAGGAACCCCGGGACGTCCACCAGCGTCACGATCGGGACGTTGTACACGTTGCAGGTGCGCACGAATCGCGCCGCCTTGTCCGAGGCGTTGATGTCGATCGAGCCCGCCATCACCGACGGCTGGTTGGCCACGATGCCGACCGGCATTCCTCCGAGACGCCCGAAGCCGATCACCATGCTCCCGCCGAAGCCTGCCTGCAGCTCCAGGAACTCACCGTCGTCCACCAGCCGGCGAATCACATCCAGGACGTCATAGGCCCTGCGAGGATCGGTCGGCATGAAGTCGTCGAGCACCGGGTCGTCGACGATCACCTCGGGCGGCTGGCGCTGCGGCGGCGCGTCCAGGTTGTTCGACGGTAGATACGACAGGAGCCGATGCACCAGCGAAATCGCTTCGCGCTCGTCAGACGCCACCAGGTGCGCGTTGCCGGAGACGCTGCTCTGCGCTCGCGCGCCGCCGAGGTCTTCCTCGGTCACGCTCTCGCCGGTGACCGCCTTGATCACCTCCGGGCCGGTGATGAACATCCGGGCCGTGCGATCCACGATGACGATGAAGTCCATCAGCGCCGGGGAGTAGGCCGCCCCGCCCGCGCAGGGCCCGGCCACCACGGCGATCTGCGGCACCACGCCGGACAGCAGCGTGTTGCCGTAGAAGATCTTGCCGTAGGCCGACAGCGCCTCCACGCCCTCCTGAATGCGCGCGCCGCCGGAGTCGTTGAAGCCCACCACTGGCGTCCCGCACTTGAGCGCGTAGGTCAGGCACTCGCAGATCTTCTGCGCGTGGCGCTCTCCGACCGCTCCACCGCCCACGGTGAAGTCCTGGGAGAACGCCATCACGGGACGGCCATCCACCGTCCCACGCCCCGTCACCACACCATCGGCCGGCAGCTCCTTGCCCTCCAGCTCGGCACAACGGTGCTTCGCCCACAGCCCGAACTCCACGAAGGAGTCCCGGTCGAAGAGCGTCGCGATGCGTTCCCTCGCGCCGAGCTTGCCCTGCTCGTGCTGCTTGCGCAGCCGGCTCGCTCCGCCTCCTGCCTCCAGCCTCTTTCGGAGCTCATCGAGTTCCTTGTATCTCGTCGACGACATTGCATCTCCACACGAGCGTGAACCACCGCTTGGCGACGCTCATCGCCCTGCGCGGTCTGGCCCGATTTGTCGCCGTGCGCCTGGCGGCGCATTGTGGCGGCGGCACATCGGCCGGATAGCTGAACCTGACGCTTCTACCGCAGACCACGCTCGCGCGCCAGATCCCTGGGAAAATCCTTCCCAAGCGCGCACCTCACAGGCGCCGTCACGGTACCTTGTTCGCCCCACACGCCCGGGACACCTTGCCCCTGCACACCGCAGCGTCACGCGCGCTCGCAGCAACTCTGGCAGACGCTGCTCCCAGGCCCTAGGCAGAGCTTGTCACAGGAGGCTCGGCCCATGATCACGCTCCTCCAGTGGATCCTGTTCGGTGCTCTCATCGGCTGGATCGCCAGCGTCTTCAAGCTCCCTCCCAACGGCCAACGCGCCGCGGGCAACCTCGTCGCCGGAATCGTCGGCGCCGTCGCCGGCGGGTGGCTCTCCACCCTCTCCGACGTCCGCGCCGCCCTCGGCGTCAGCTCCTTCGCCACCGCCTTCCTCGGCTCCTTCCTGCTGCTCACCATCGTCAACGTCTGGCCACGCATCCACAGCCGCTGACCCGCGCTGTCGTCCACGCCATTCGCCTCCGCGTGAGGACCACTCGCTCCCGGTGACCCGATCGCGGCACCTTGCCATCGGTGGTGCTTTTGACCACATCCAGGAGGTCGCCCCACGCATGCACCTGCACACCCCGTGGACGAACGAAAGGCCCCATGCAGATGCAAGGCCGAGTGTTGATCGTCGATGACGATCAGAGCATGTGCGAGCTCCTGGCCACCTTCCTGAGCCGCCGTGGCTACCAGACGCTCGTGCGTGTTTCGGGTGACGACGCGTTCGAGACGCTCAAGTCGGAGGACTGCGACGTCGTCCTCACCGACCTGAATCTTGGTGGGATGGGAGGGCTCGAGCTGTGCGAGCGCATCGTGGCCAATCGGCCGGATCTCCCGGTCATCGTCATCACCGCCTTCGCAAGCCTCGAGACCGCCATCGCCGCCATCCGGGTCGGCGCCTGGGACTTCGTCACCAAGCCCTTCCAGATGTCCGATCTCGCCGCCACCGTCGAACGCGCAATTCACCACAAGGCCCTGCGCGAGGAGGTCCGCCGCCTCCGCGATTCCCCCGCACGCGCCCAGACCTTCGAGGAAATCATCGGCACGTCCCCCGCCATGAAGTGCGTCTATGACATGATCGACCGCGTCTCCGACACCGACGCAACCGTCCTCGTCACCGGCGAGAGCGGCACCGGCAAGGAGCTCGTCGCACGCGCGCTGCACCGCAGGGGACGTCGCTCTGCCGGCCCCTTCGTCGCCATCAACTGCGCTGCCATGCCCGAAACGCTCCTGGAGGCCGAGCTGTTCGGTCACGCGCGCGGCGCCTTCACCGATGCCAAGTCGGCGCGCACGGGACTGTTCGTGCAGGCGAACAACGGCTCGCTCTTCCTCGACGAGATCGGCGAGCTCCCCGTGGGGATGCAGCCCAAGCTGCTGCGCGCCCTGCAGGAACGCACCGTCCGCCCCGTCGGCGGCAACACCGAGCTGCCCTTCGACGCCCGCATCATCGCCGCCACCAACCGCGACCTCGAACAAGACGTCGCCTCCCACCGCTTCCGCGAAGACCTGTTCTACCGCGTCAACGTCGTCCGAATCGACGTCCCCCCGCTGCGCGATCGCGGCAACGACGTCCTGCTGCTCGCGCAGCAGTTTCTCGAGCGCTACGCCGACCAGATGGGCAAGAGCGTGGTCGGGCTCTCCACGCAGACCGCCCACAAGCTGCTCGGCTATCGCTGGCCGGGAAACGTCCGCGAGCTGCAGAACTGTATCGAGCGCGCCGTGGCCCTCACCCGCTATGAGCAGATCTCCGTCGAGGACCTCCCCGAGCGAATCCGCGACTACCACGGCCCCCAGGTCGCCTTCGCCTCCGACGATCCCTCCGAGCTGCTCCCCATGGACGAGGTCGAACGCCGCTACGTGCTGCGCGTGCTCGACGCCGTGGGCGGCAACAAGTCCCTCGCCGCCCAGGTCCTCGGATTCGATCGCAAGACCCTCTATCGGAAACTCGAGCGGTCGGGCCCGCCTCCCTCCAGACCGCCCCATGGGTCCTGACCGCTGCGATCGCTCCCGCGTGGGCGGTATCACCTGACACGCCGTGCCTGGAACGCTGAAGGGGTGTCGCCGGTCCTCCCCCGAATCCCCGCTCCCTGGATTCGCAACTCCCAGTTCCCATCGACCGGGCCTCGACCCCACAACTACGTTGCACTCCCACGGAGGTCACGGACATGAAATGGCGCAAGACATTCCGGGTGTTGAAGCAGACGACCCGGGCGGTGCGAGCGGTGAGCGCGCTGCGAAGCAGCACTGCCCTGGGCTACCTGGGCCTGCAGCGCAAGGCCAGCCTCGCGCGACGCATCCTCCCGGGCGTGGGGCTCTTCGCTACCGGCCTCGTTGCCGGCGCCGGCATCGGCCTGCTCCTCGCTCCCACCAGCGGGCGCGAGCTGCGCGATCAGGTGGGCCAGAGGTACCACGACGTCCGCAACCGCATCGCCAACACGCAGACTCCCCCCCAGGACCGCCTCGGTGATTCCACGGTTCGATACGTCTCCGAGCTCGATGAGCCGGTCTCCCGGGCCTCTGATCCGACCATCGACCTCGGAAAGGGGCCGTCGTTGATGTGAACGGATCTCGAGCCCCGAGCGTTGTCATCGCTTGGAGGCCTCCACACGGGCAGCCTCCGCTGCGCTCGTCTCGGACGCGCAGGTCTCGGCTCAGGTATCGGGACGCTTCGTGAGCCCCGCGATGAGCGAGATGACGGCGAGGATGAGGAATCCGACGAAGAGGATCTTGGCGAGCCCTGCGGCCGCGGAGCCGACTCCGGCGAAGCCGAAGAAGGCCGCGATCAGTGCCACGATGAAGAACCCCAATGCCCAGCTCAACATGACCGTCCCCTCCCGGAGCGTCGGGATCGCCCGGACGACCGATCTGTGCGCTCCCGCGATCCACCGCCGCAAGTTGCACGCCATGTGCCACGGAGCGCGGGCGTTCGCCTCCGTTCGCGCGCGACGCGGCCGTCACTCCTCGGCGCGCTGCGAGCAGGGAC
>CAYMUE010000044.1:0-19062 GCA_964393505.1 uncultured Polyangiaceae bacterium | reverse complement strand
GTGCACAACAGGATGACGTCGCCGGCGCGAAGGGGGATCGGTGCGCGGGTCGCGACGTTGACGGAGTCCTCTGCGCCGATCGAACGCGACATGATGTAGCGCAGGTTGGGAGCGAACTCGCCGGCGGCGACGGGGCCTTTGAGGTCGGCGATCTCCTGCATGAGGCTGTGGTCGCGCGTGAGCGAGTAGAGGCTGGCGCCGCGCATCAGGTAAAGGCGGGCATCGCCCACGTGGGCCACGAAGAGCTGGCCCGACGAGATGAGGGCGGCCAGCGCGGTGGAGCCCATGGGGCCACCGACCTTCTGCGCCTCTTCCCGCAGCGCGCGGTTTGCAGCGGAGAACGCCTGCGTCAGCGTCTCCGCCGGATCGCCCTGCTCCTGCTGCTCGAAGTGCCGCGCGATCGTGTTCACCGTCAGCGTCGATGCCTTGTCCGCGTGGTTCCCCATCGGGTCCGCCAACGCGACCAGATACCCGAGCGGAACCTGCGTCTGGCTGAGCGCGTCGTCGTTGCGATCGCGGCTCTTGCCGACGTCGGTGTGGAACCCTGAGTAGATCAGGATGGACGTGCCGATGCTCGCTCCCATGCCTGGATCAAACGAGCTTCGACGCCGCGAGTCAACGACTACCGCACGGCGCGGCGCGTTCGGTGCTGGCGGCAGAGTGGTTGAAATCCGGCTGGCGTGAGTCCACAGTGGCAGCTCACGAAGGGAGCGCACCATGCTCACACCGGCCGAGCTGAAGGTCCAGTGTCTCGGCGAGCGTACGCACGCATCGCCCCTCAACCTGTCCACCGTGGCGGGCGACGAGATCGCCGACTACGTGCCCGATCGCGCCCGGGTTCTGGTGCACGGCGAGCTGCTCGAGGGCGAATCCCTCGACACCTCCCTGTGCTTCGAAAAGGCCGGCCCCCGCGAAACCGTCTTCTTCGATCCCCCGTCCACCCGCGCCGCCATCGTCACCTGCGGCGGCCTCTGCCCCGGCCTCAACAACGTCATCCGCTCCATCGTCCTGGAGCTCCACCACAAGTACCGCATCCGCGAGGTCCTCGGCTTCCGCTACGGCTACCAGGGCCTCGGCCCCAACGCCCTTCCCGTTCTGCACCTCACCCCCGATGTCGTGCGCGACATCCACAAGACCGGCGGCAGCATCCTCGGCACCTCCCGCGGCGCCGAGTCCGTCGCCACCATGGTCGATACCCTCCAGAAGCTCGGCGTGGACATCCTGTTCACCCTCGGCGGCGACGGCACCCTCAAGGGTTGTCACGCCATCCACGAGGAGATCGAGCGCAGAGGGTTGAAGATCTCCGTCGTCGGCGTGCCCAAGACCATCGACAACGACGTCAACTTCATCGACAAGACCTTCGGCTTCGACACCGCAGTGGAGGTCGCCCGGATGGCCATCGACGGCGCGCACACCGAGGCGGCGAGCGCGCTCAACGGCGTGGGGATGGTCAAGGTGATGGGGCGTGATTCTGGCTTCATCGCCGCGCACGCCACCCTGGCATCGCTCGAGGTCAACTACTGCCTCGTCCCCGAGGTCCGCTTCGATCTCGCGGGCCCCAACGGCTTGCTCGCCGACCTGCAGAAGCGGCTCGCCGCGCGCCATCACGCCCTCATCGTCATCGCCGAAGGCTGCTCCAAGGCCCTCGCCGACGACGACGCCGAGCGCGATGCGTCGGGCAATCTCAGCTACCAGAACGCCGACATCGACATCGGACCCAAGCTGCGCGACGCCATCGTCAAGCACTTCAAGGCGATCGGCATGCCGGTCACGCTCAAGTACATCGACCCCAGCTACATGATCCGCAGCGTCCCCGCCAACGGCAACGACTCCATCTTCTGCGACATGCTGGCCCGCCACGCCGTGCACGCCGGGATGGCCGGCAAGACCGACATCGTGATCGGACGCTGGCACGGCCTGTTCACCCATGTGCCGATCGCCATCGCCACCGCAACGCGCAAGCAGATCGACCCCGACAGTGGCCTGTGGCTCGCCGTCACCGAAACCACGGGACAGCCCCCACTGTCCAACGTCGCGCGCACCCTGCACTCCCAGCCCTGATCCCCGCCATGCCCGCCCCCGCGTCTGCCACGCCGCCGACGTCGCGCTCCCCTTGACTCACCCCTCCACGCGCGTCCCGCATTCCGTGCAGAACTGGTTCCCTTCGATGAGCTCGAAGCCGCACTTGCGACAACGCGGCTTGCTCACCTCCACCACCTCGCCGCGCTCGACCTTCTCCAGAAGCTCCGGCGGAAGCAGCCCCGCAAGCTGCTCGAGCGGGTTGTCGATGAACGTCTCGACCGTGGCGACCACGATCTCGTCTTCCGTCTTCGACGGCATCCGCGCCCTGCGCGGCTCGATCGACATCGGCAGCTTCCGCTCCACTACCGGCATCGTCACCCGCTCCCCACCATCGTCGAACCGCACCAGCACCGTCGAGATGTTGTCGCGCCCCCCCGCCTCGTTCGCCAACGCCACCATCAGCTCACACGCGTCCTCCAGCGTGTCCGACAGCTCGAACGCCCCGAGAATCTCGTCGTCGTCCAGCATCCCGCTCAGACCGTCGGAGCACAGCAGGTACGTGTCGCCCGGCTCCACCTCCACGGTCCTCAGGTCCACCTGCACCGTGTCCTTCATCCCCAACGCACGCGTGATCACGTTCGAGGGCAACGTCTCCAGCAGCTCCTGCGGCAGGTCCGGGCTCAGCAACAGCGCCTCGCTGCGCAGCGAGTGATCGCGCGTGAGCTGCTCCACCGTCCCGTCACGCACCCGATAGCACCGGCTGTCCCCCACGTGCGCGATGTGCACCTGCGACCCGTCCACCAGCAGCGCCACCACCGTCGACCCCATCCCCTCGTGCTGCTCGTGCGTCGACGCGATCTCGAACACATCCCTATTCGCCTTGCGGACGGCGGTCAGCAGCCGGCTCGCCGCCTGCCCCATCGCCTCGTCCTCCGCTTGCGCCTCCCAAGTCCCCTCGCGCGTGGCCTCGAAGAAGTTGCGCATCGACGCCACGACCATCGCGCTCGCGATCTCGCCCGTCTGATGCCCGCCCATGCCGTCGGCCGTGACGTAGAGCCCGAGGTCCATCGCAACGAGGATCCGATCCTCGTTGTGGTCCCGGACCCGTCCCCGATCCGTGCGCCCTGCTGCTTGTTCCTGGATGTGCCCTCTGGTCACGGCGCACACACTACCGCAATCCATGCCCGCAGGGCGAACTACCCGTGAACTTGCCCGATCTCCTCACTTCGAGGCGACCGGACGGCCGTCCGCGTCCATCCACCGCACCGGCCCCAGGCCCAAGCCCGCCAGCTTGTCGCGGAACTTCTCCGCATCACCGACGATCACCAGCCGCATCCTCCGATGATCCAACCACCGGGCTGCCGCCTCCCTCACCTCGTTCTCCCCGATCGCCTCCACCCGGTCGGGCAACGATCGATACTCGTCGAGCGGCAACCCGTAGACCCCCAACCACGCCACCGATGCCGCCGTCGCGACATTCGACTCGAACCTCCCGGGCAGGGTCTGCACCAGCGACACCCGCGCCCGCGACAGTTCCTCGCGCGTCACCCCCGACGTTCTGAACTGCTCGAGCTCCCGCACCATCTCGCCGATCGCGTCCACCGTGTGCGCCGTCTCCACCGCTGCCCCCGCCGTGAACGGCCCCGAGCCCAGCCTCAGGTCGAACGCACTCCGCGCCCCGTAGGTCCAGGCGTGCGTCTCGCGGAGGTTGCCGTTCAATCGACTGGTCCCCATCCCCCCGAAAATCGCATTCGCCACCAGCGCCGCGTCCAGTGCGGCCCCCGTGCGCGCGGGCCCGATCCCGCACATCGCCACGTGGGACTGGCGCGCCCCAGGACGATCCACCACGAACACGCCCGGACGCTGCACCGGTGCCGGCGCCAACGCGGGCAGCGCGCGCTTCGGCGGCCTCCAGCTCCCCAGCAGCGCGTCGAGCTTCCTCGTCACCTCGGCCGCGTCCACATCGCCCACCACCGCGACGTGCATCCGCTCCGGCACGAAGATCGATTCGTAGAACGAACGACACCGCTCCGGCGTGATGCGTGCGATCGACTCGCGATTGCCGATCAACGGCTGCCCGTAGACGTGTCCCGCGTACAGCACACGGGCGACGGTGTCCCGCAGGATCGCGTCGGGCGCATCCACCCGCTGCGAAAGCCTCGCGAAGCGCTGCGACCGCAGCCGCTCCACCTCCGCCTCGGCAAACGCAGGTCGCGTCGTCATCTCCGCCACCAACGCCAGCGCGTCGTCGAGCCGATCCCGAAGCACCTTCACCCAGACGTTGCCGCTGTCCCAATCCAGCCAGGCGTGATGCTCCGCGCCGATTGCGGCGAACGCCTCGGACAGGTGCATCGCATCGCGGGTCGAGGTCCCCTGCTCGAGCATCTCCCCCACGAACGATCCGAGCCCCGCGATGGGCTGTCGATCCGCTCCCCCGCGCGTGGCGATATGCACCACCACCATCGGCAGATTGGCTCGGGTCACGACCAAGACCCGCGCGCCGTTGCCAAGCGTGCCCGCCGTGGGCACGGGCGCGAGCCACGCCGGCGCCATTCCCGCCGACGGCGCCGATTGCCGGAAGTCGGCGTCCGGCGTCGGCGACCACGGAGGCTCGGGGATCACGGCGCTCGCGCTGGGCTGGGCGACCGCGGGGGTCGGGGGCGGGGGCGCAGCGGCGCAGCTGCAGGCCGCAACGAGGCTAGCGACGCCGATCCACCGGAGTGGGCCGGGGAGCGAGCTCGCGAAGAATCGTTGCGCCATCGCCCGAAGCTACTTGCGCAACCCCGTGCGGTCCAGCCCCGACACTGCGTGGCGCCTCCTACTGCGCGTCCGCCTGCGCCGGATCCCGGGCCTGGGGACGCTGCGATCCCCGCACCTCGGTGTGCATCTGCACGCTCACCCGCGAACCGGGCGCCACCGACTCCACCACCCAGCAGTTGCCTCCGATGACCGACCCGTGCCCGATCACCGTCTCACCCCCCAGGATCGTCGCCCCCGCGTACACCACTACGTCGTCCTCCAGGGTCGGATGACGCTTCGGACCGCCGCGAAGCGCTGCCACCTTCGCCGACGACAACGACAGCGCTCCCAGGGTAACCCCCTGGTAGATCCTCACCCGATCCCCGATCAACGTCGTCTCGCCGATCACCACGCCCGTGCCGTGATCGATGAAGAACGAGTCGCCGATCCTGGCGCCAGGGTGGATGTCGATCCCGGTCAGACGGTGCGCGTGCTCCGACATCATCCGCGGCAGAAAGGGCACCTGTCGGAGGTACAGGACATGCGCCATGCGGTGCACAGTGATAGCGTACAGCCCCGGATAGCAGAGCACGACTTCGTTCGGGTCCCGTACTGCCGGATCGCCGGCCACGGCCGCCTGCGCATCGCGAACCAACGCCCTGCGCAGCGAAGGAAGCTCGTCCAGAAACTGCCGCGTCACCTCGTCGGAGCACACCTCGCACTCCACGCACGACGCCGCTCGGTGCTCTCCGCGGTGCATGTACCTGCGGGCCGCGCAGATCTCCCTACGGAGCGTCAACGCGACCTCCTGCAGCGTGCCCTGCACTCGCGCCTCCAGCTCGCTCGAGCTCACCTCACCGCCCCACACCAGCTCGGGAAATACCAGCTCCCGAAGCCGCCCCACGAGCTGCTCCACCGCCCGCCCGCTCGGAAGCGCCGCGCACGACCCCGGCTCGCCCGTGCCCGCCGCATCCGCATACGCCCCCATCAACGCCGCCGCCAACCCACCGTTCACCAGCGGTCCTTGTCCCTTCCTCATCTCTCCACTCCTTCGCGCTCGTCCTGTCCGTCGAGGCATGTCCGCATTCCGGTCCCCGAATGCTCTTGCCGGCACAGCGACGCCGAAATGCCTTGGGGGCCTTCAGCTCACGCGGCCGGCCGACGACAGGTACAGCGACAGGCTCCGCTCCAGCGCTGACGCTGGACGCGAGAGGAAGGGTTCGAGCCTGTGTCACGGGACATCGGCGTCATCCTAGCGCCCGTGGCCGACTTGTCCAGCCGGATGGGGCAAAGAGTCCCTTGCCGCAACTCCGGACGGAGGCGCGAAAAAACCGTGTTTCGCAGCACGGCGCTTGCCCGAATCCTTGTCGCTCGGGCACCATGAGTGTGTGAAAGGCAAACACGACCACGACGAGGACCTCGAAGCCCGGCTGCGCCGCGACCCGCGGAGGGATCCCACCGATCCACCTCCCGCGCCCGACAGCGAGCCGCCGCCGCCCAAGGTCGAAGTGATCGACAGCGCCAAGCCCCCGTCTCCCACGAAACCCGAGCCCAAGCCCGAGCCCAAGCCCGAGCCCGAGCCCGAGCCCGAGCCCGAGCCCGAGCCCGAGCCCCCCAGCCGACGGGATCGCCCTGCACCGATCGCTCCCGCTCGCGATGTCCATCCGCCCTCCTCGGCGGCCTCGATCGTAACCTCGTCGGACACGCGCATTCCAGACCTCGAGAAGGCGCTGGCCTCGGGGGACTGGGACCAGACGCTGCGCGTACTCGGCTCCCCCGCGGAAGCGGGCAAGCTTCCGCCCAATCTCGGGATCCTGTTCGCCATCGCTATGAAAGAAAGGGATCGCGAGGACATGCCGGTGAGCGAGCTCAACGAGGTGGCCATCCGGTGCACGGCAAGCCTCCTCGGCATGCCGCACGACAGTGCGATTGCCCTGCTCGTCGCCAAGCGCCTCATCCGACGCAACCCGGTCGCCTGGCAGAAGCGCAAGGCCCCTCCCCCCACGATCTCGATCCTGATCATCATCGGCACCGTAGTTTTCGTGGGACTCTTCAGTTGGCTCATCAGCTTCGGCTACCTGCAGGTCAACTTTCGTCTCCCCTGAGCGACAACGCCTGTCCCCCCGCCGCGCGCGTGCCCGCCACGCTCGCTCGGCGCGCTTGTGCAGACCCCTCGTTTCGTCCCATCATTCCCCCATGCGGAGACTCGCCCGTCTGCTCTGCCTCTTGCTCGTCACGGACTGCGGCACACCACCCGCGCCCCCCATCACCACCCCCGCCCCGGTCCCCATCGTCTCCGCTCCCATTGCCGACCTCGCCGGACCCGCCGTGGATTCGCGCAACCTCGGGCATTTGCCCCGCGGCTGCGCCGCTGTCGCTGCCGTCGATCCCGGCAGACTCGACGAGCTGCTCCGAGTCACGGCGCGCAGGTTCCTGCCGCACCAGACGGCAAAGGTCGAAGAGCTCCTCGGCGTTCCCGCGGGGGCCCTCGCCCACACCGGTCTCGCCTCGAGCATCGGAGTGGACCTGTCGCACCCGATCCTCGTGGGAGTCGCAGCGCTCGATCCCGCGGGCCGTGAGGTGCTCGACCACGGCACGTCGGCCGTGGACCGGACTGCGATGCATCCTTGGGAGAGCATCGACGGTTTGTCGAAGACGATCGCGAAAGCGTTCAGCGCGCGGCACCCCGCCCCGGCTCACATTCGCGTGACCGTGCCATCGACGGACCCCACGCGCCTGCTGGCCGCGATTCACGAGCTGCTCCAGCTCCGGCGATACCAGCGTGTTGCGTCCCCCGGTGCATTGGAATCCATGCACTCGCGACGGGAGCGGGTCGTCGCCCTTTCCCTCGGTCCCGGTGTGGTGGTCGTGGACATCTTTGCCTTCCAGGGGCTCGTGCCGAGCCCGAGGATGATGACCGAAGCCGTCCTGCGCTCGTGGGAATCGCTGCTCGCTCCGACGGACGAACAGGCTCCGTCGCTCGACGGTCGTGCGGCGCGACTCTCGTATGCTCCGCTCCTCGTCGCCGAGCTCGCCGGGCTCGAGAGGCTCAGCCGCGAGCAGGATCTGAGCGCGATCGAACGCGACGGCCAGCCCGATCTCCGCATCACGCGCGCGGCGCAAGACGCGCTGCGCCTTCGATCGCTGGCGGGCGGAAGCCGTCCGTCCTTCGAGCGCGTCGAGCTCTCCCTCTCGTTGGACCAGGGCTTCCCGCGCTTCGACCTGAGCGCGAAGACCGGTTCTGGAATCCCCGCCGAGGCGGTCTCGGCCTGCTCGCCTTCCGTCTCCGTCGACTTCCCTGGGTCCCTGTCCCGATTCGACACCTCCGCGTCGTGCATGAAAGCCGTGCGCGTGCCTGGCGACGCGCCCGGTCAAGGCTCCTCGCTCGTGCAGAATACGATGTTCGACGATATTGCCCGCTCCGGCGCGCTGGCCTGGCCCGTTGCGCTCGCCTCCCTCCCCTTCGCCCTCACACGCATCCCCTTGCAGTGGTATGCCGGCGTGGGCGCCCGCGCCATGCAGCGCATGGATCGATTCGGCTGGTCCAATCCATCGTTTGGCGCTCCCGACGTCTTCTGGGGACTGCTCCCCGCGGGCGCCACCGGCGACTCCGAGGCTTGTGCGGCAGAGGAGTCCCCGGTCGGGTGCAAAGGCAATCGGCGCCTGGTCCCGGGACGCACGCAACAGCTGGCGAATAGGGCGTTCGTGAGGCTGATTCCCCTCGGCGGTCGCCTGGTCCTGCTCGCCTCCAGAGACAAGGCTGCGCTTGAGGCGATGGTCCCGACGCTCACCGCCGCGGCCGTGCCGCCTCTTCGCGCCGCGGTCTCCGAAGGAACCCTGCAGCGGACCTTCGCCGTAATCGGGGCACAAGCCGAGTCGATTCGATACGTCGGTCACGCCTCCCTCACCGCGGATCGACTCGAGGTCACCTTCCGCGCATCGCGATGATCGGCGCGCGAAGGCGCTCGTGGCGCTGGTCGCGGAGGCGCGCGTGCGCTACGAGCGGCGATCATGTCTGCCAACCCCTCGAAGAGTGCCTTGAAGCAAGAGCTCGTGAGCCTGCTGCAACGCGATCTGGAGGTCCTGCAGCGCGCCCATCGCGCCTCGCAGGAAGGGGCGACCCACGAGGAGGCCAAGCCCGAGAATGACAAGGACACGCGCGCCCTGGAGCAGAGCTACCTGGCGCGCGGCCAGGCCATGCGCGTCGATGACCTCTCCTCCGCCCTCGCCTCCGTGCAGGCCATGTCCCTGCGCCCCTTCGGCGACGATCAGCCAATCGCCATCGGCGCCCTCGTCCAGGTCGAAGAGGATGACCAGGAACGACTCTTCTTCGTCGCTCCCGAGGGCGGCGGAACGGCTCTTGCCGACGGCGCGGTTCAGGTCGTCACGCCCCGCTCGCCGCTGGGGCGCGCGCTTTTCGGCAAGTGCGTCGGCGACGCGTGCAGCCTGTCCGTCGCATCCCGGACACGTGAGCTCGTCGTCGTTGCAATCGAGTGAATGGGGCCCGCTCGGACTGGCACCGAACGCGGTCACCGGACACGACCCCGACGATGAGGCGAGTCGATTTCCGATCGGGATCATGTCGGGAGAACCGGGTGACCGACGTCGCCCAACGGGGCCGGAGCTTTACGACGCATGGCGATCCGTGCGACACTGGGTGTTTATGAGCGAGGTCGTCGTGAGGAGATGGATTGCGGGAGTGCTGGCGGCATCGGTCGTGTGGCTCACGACCGTGCATACGGCTGCTCAGGCGCAACCAGGCGAAGGGTGCGACGGTGAGAAGGAGCGTGCGGTGAAGGTGCCTTGTGCGGGCATCGACTTCTGCACCTGCGCCTACCAGTGCACCAAGGACTCCGATTGCGCTTCGGATTGCTGCTCGGGCGGCCTGTGCGTTCCGGCATGCGTGTGCCGGGGCGAGGGGGCCTACGACCTGTGTGTCTTCGGGGAGAACCCCGAAGGGGAACGCGATTCGGAAGAGGGCGGGTGCACGGTGGCGCGTGCCGGCCAACTCAAACCCGATGCCCCGCTGCTCGCGGCATTCGCCGCGTTGGCCCTGCTGCGAGCCGCCTCCGGCCGCGGACGGAAAGGACGTGACCGTGCGCGCCCGTGACCTCGCGGCCCTCGCCGGTTGCCTCCCCGTCGTCATCGCAATCGCGATGTCCGGCTCCGCGATCGGGGCCCCCGCGGACCGCAAGCCCGCGCCGGCTCCCTCCGCCTCCGGCGCGCGCAAGCAAGCCAGCCCCGCGCCTCGCCCGCGAGACCGCGCCGCGCTCGACGCGGTGACCCAGGCGCTTGCGGATCACCAGGGTTCGAACTTCGGCCAGGCCGCACGCAAGCTCGAGCAGACCGTCGCCAAGTGCGGTGCGGACGCCTGCTCTCCGGCCGTGAAGGCGAGGGTCCTGGCGGCCCTGGGGCTGGTGCGCGGGGCGGGGCTGCGCAAGCACACGGAAGCCGTGAGCGCGTTCGAGCAGGCGCTGCGGCTCGACGATCGCGTGGAGCTGCCTGCGCAGGCCGATGCCGAGACGCGGCGGGTGTTCGCGGAGGTGCGGGAGCGCGTGATTCCACCGCCGCCTCCGCCTCCGCAGCCCTCCGCGTCGCCCGCTGCATCGTCATCTCAGCCCCCGCCGGTCGAGGTGCCCGTCGCCCCCCTGCAGACACTCGGTGATGCGACCTGGAAGGAGGGAATCGGACTGGTACGCGAGGGCGCCCCCCCGGCGCCGCCCGGCGATCGAGGCTGGGGAAGGCCCATTGCGCTCTCCGCGCCGCGACCCGTTCGATTCGACGAGTTCGAGTTCCAGCTTCGGGTGGGCAAGGTCACCTTCAATCCGATCAACGACGGAGCGATCGATTCGGGCGGAGCCACGGACTTGTCCGGGGCGCTGATCGAGCTGATGTTCCGCCCCGAGTGGCGCAGCGCGTCCAGCCCTGTCGCCTTCTGGTTCGACCTCCGATTTGGAATCACGCCGCGCGTGAGCGGCCCCCTGCAGATGCCGAATCGCACGGTCGTCAAGCCGATCGACGCCCACCTCACCCACATCCGGCTCAGCGGCCACCTCGGCCTCGATGCGGTGCCGATCTCCTTCGTCGGTTTCGGTCCCTTCTTCGGGTATCGCGGCGATGCCTTCGCCCTCTCCCTCGACGATGGAGACAAGCTCGTCGGGACCAGCACGGAGGGCGGCTCCTACGGCTCCTTCGATCACGGGATGGAATACGGCGGACACGTGCGGCTTCGCACCGCCGACCGGGTGGGCAGACCCGCGCTCCTGTACGCCGACGCCGCGATGTTCCACCGCAGGAGTCCGATCCTGACAGGAGTCTACCAGCGATTCGAGCTCGGCATCCGGCCCGGAGGAGCCATGGTGTTGGGCTTGTGGTACGAGCGACGCAGCAGCGCCGAGGGCTACGCCGCCATCGGCGAGGTGGACGATCCTGCCGATATCCTCGGCAGGACCATGGCAGTCGAGAGCATCGTCGGCATCGGTGTGGGCACCGCCTTCTCCACGGTGGTGGATGCTCCCTCGACGACGGTCCGATCCACCACGGGTACTCCGCGACGGAGGAAGTGACATGAAGACAACCGCCCGCTCCGTCACGACCACCGCTTCCATCATCGCCGTCGCCGCGGCGCTCGTCGTTTCCACCGTGGCTGGCTGCCACGCGAGCGCGCAGATGCACGCTGCCAACGCCGTCTCTCCCGAGGACAAGAGAGCCTGGCAGGCGCTCCAGCCCGGCGGCCGCATCGTGCTCTTCGATCCGGCCGGGACCTGCAACGCCGTGATCGGCGCCGACGCCACGCAGCTCGAGAAGGACCCGCAACCGCTCTCCAAGCAGCCCTGGGCGGGGGGCGCTGCAGTGTTCCAGGTGACCGGCGCCAAGGTATTCGAAGGCAACTCCAACGCACCCGCGTCGATCACCCTCGGACTCGCGAGCAGCAAAGGGGAACGATTCGTGTTCCGATTCGTTCCGGATGGGAGCCCCGCCTGCATCTGGCCCCACCGTCCGGAGCTCGACGCGCTGCTGGCGCGAGTCGGGACCCGGGTCGTCTTCGCACCGTGGATTCCCTCGTGCACGCAGCTCGCCGCCGCAGGCACCTCTCCCGATGCCCAGCTCCTCGAGGCCGACCCCGGCGTCGAGCTCTCCCTCGAAGACCTCGAGCTCGGCGCCTCCTCCCCCTCCCTGCTCACCGACTGGAAGTGGCAGGAGCCCGTGGTTCCCTGGTTCAAAGCGGGCCGCGGCACGCTCCACTTGCGAGCCGACACCGTCGCATCCTGCTTCGTGCCCCCCGGGGATCCCTCCGCGAAACCTCCAGCCGAGGCGCTGGCTCTCACGCGCACCGATCGCGGACGCTGCACCGCCGCCCCCAACGGCGGCCAGGAACACCTCACGTGTCGCACGTCGCTCGGAGTCTGGGAAGGCACGGCGAGCAATCGCGCGCTCGACCTGCGGCTCGTGCGAAGGACCTTGGGGGCGCTGAACATCCTCGGCGGGAGGCCCGTGACCGGCAGGCGGTTCGCGCGCACGGTCGTTGCGGTGAAGATGGGGACTCCATCGCAGGAGCGGGAGCGTCAGTTGTACCGCGCCATGGACGAGGTCTTCTCCAAGGTGCTCGCCGGAGACGACGGCATGGTCCGGGTGGCGCAGCCGGGAGATCCGAATGTGACTCTCGTGGTGTCGGCGTCGGTGCGCGACCTGGTCCTCGGGAATCTCGAGCGCAAGACGGTCAGCGCTACATCGCAGTACGAGGATCACAAGGAGTCCCGGCCCAATCCCGACAAGGCCAAGGCCCAGGCCGAGGTCGAGAACGCTCGCGTCGGGCTCGAGGCCGCGCGCGAAGACTTCGCCCGGCGCAAGGAGCAGGAGCGTCAGGACCACCAGACCTGCCTCAACGCATGCAGCTCCCAATCCGATGCGAACATGGCCAATGCGTGCCGCGCGGGCTGCGGAATCGTCTCCGCGGTGACCGCCGAGTCGGACGCCAAGGTCATCGCCGCCCGCAACCGACTGACCGAGGCCCAGTCGAAGCTCGGCCAGACCCCGGACACCATCGAGGTGCCCGTCATGCAGGACTGGAAGTACGACAAAACGCTGTACTCCCGCTCGATCTCCGCCGTGCTCGACCTGGAGGTGGAGTTCAAGTCCGGAACCGTGCGCAGCAGCCAGCCGTTGAGCGATGCCGTCACCGACGAGGAGATCGCAGCCGACGATCGCCACAACGTCGCGGGACACGCGCCGGATCGCGACCTCATCGAACGCCCGGAGAGCCTCCTCCCGCGCATCGCCGAAAAGATCGCCGAGCACCTCGCGCAGGGGCTGCGAGCGGCCATCAACAAAGAGATGCAGGAGGCCGCGCTCCGGGCCTTCGCCGAATCCGGTGGAGAGGCTCCGCGACCCGAGTACCGCAACGTCGATGCGATGGCTTTCCACGCCGTCGGCCGCCGACTCCGCAAGGCGGTGCAGCGCGGCCTGTCCACCCTGCAGCCGGGCACTCCCATTCCCCTCCCCTCGGCTGCCGTCGATCTCGGCCCCGAGGACTGCATCCTCGCCGTCGCCGTCTCCGAAGGAGACACGTCCGGCTCGCTCTCGCTGACCACCCTCGACCGCAGCCATGGGGACTTGCGCGGCAAGTCGTTCGCGCTCGTCGAGGCCTGTCGCGACGAGCTCGGCGAGGCATCCCGCGCGGAGCTCACGTTGCAGAGCCCGCACGGGGCCACGGTCCGATGGGGGCTGTACAAGGTGTCGCGCAATCCCTCTCCTTGAGAATGCTCCCCCCCCCCGCTTCGACCCCGCCACACGATTCACGAGTCGTCGATCCGGAAGGCCCGATTGACGCACGCTCGGCTCCCTGATGTGATCGGAGATGTTGCACGCCGCTTCCAGGCGAGTCAGGTCTTCTGAGATGAACACGAAACCGTGCTTCGATGGTCGGGTGGCTCCCCATGTGTGGCTGGCCTCGCTTGCGCTGGCGATCGCCACCGTCCCGGCGTGCGGTTCTTCCGACGATGCGGGGGAGGGGGGCGCCGCGGGGCAGGCGGGCGCGGCACAGACCGGAGGATCGGCCGGTACGGGCGGAGGATTGGCTGGAGCTGCAGGCGACGCGGGCTCGGGAGGAAGTGCCGGGGCCGACGCCGCGGCTGGCAGTGCCGGAGCTGATGCCGACGTCGACGCCTCCGGAGGCAGCGCGGGGGAAGACGCGGCGGCCGACGCCGCGGACGAGCCGGATGTTTCGGATACCGACGCATCCGGGGACGATGCCGCGGACGCCCAGGATGCGCCGCCGGACACCGCTCTGCCGCAGGACGCGTCGCCGGTGCCGTACTGCGACGATCACTTCTGCCAGCCCGCGATTCCGACCGGGCAGACCGGGTGCTGGAACGCGACCTCGACGATGACCTGCCCTTCGAATGGCAACTGCGCCAAGATCGACTTCTGCGGCCAGGATGCGCAGTATCCCGACGCGACGCGGACGCTCCAGCCCACCCTCCACGGCGGCGTCTGGGTCGTCGTCGATTCGCTCACCGGCCTCATGTGGCAGCAGGGCGCGTCCGCAACCACCTCCAAGCTCACCGCCGCCGTGACCTATTGTGACCAGCTCGACTACGCCGGTGAGACGGACTGGCGACTCCCCACCATCGTCGAGCTGCAGGGGCTCGTCGACTACAGCGGAGCATCCCCCGCAATCGACTCCGTCGCGTTTCCCAACACCCCGGCCAATCTGTGGTCGTCCACCATCACCGCCTCGGAGCCGACGCTTGCGTGGATGGTATCGTTCGGCGACGGGCGCCTCGCGGTGGTCTCGATCAACTCCCTGTGGCCGTCCCGCTGTGTCCGCGGCTCCGCCGCGCCCGCGGAAGGCTCGGCGCGATTCCAGTCCACGGGTGGAGGCGGCCTCGTGATCCTCGACCAGCAGACCGACCTGCGATGGCAGATGTCCGAGGCCGCCCCGATGACCTGGCAGGAGGCGTTGACCTACTGCGAGGACCTCGCCTACGGGGGCAGGGACGATTGGCGACTTCCGAACATCAACGAGCTGGCAACGCTGGTGAGCTTCGCCAAGAAGTGGCCTGCCTCGACGTTCCCGGGGATGACCGAGAATCGCTTCTGGACCTCCACGACCGCCGCGACGACCACCGGCGCCATGGCCTGGTACGTCCACATGCAGAGCGGCTTGACCTTCTACCAGGGCAAGCTCGATGCCCTCTCCGTCCGCTGCGTGACCGGCCTCTGACGGGCCTTCGATGGATTCCGATCCGGCCTCACGAGGTCGCGCGTGAGCACAGCCCTCGTCGCCGACTCCCGGCTCAAATCCGTGCGTCGAGGACTTCGCGAATCCGTGCCGCCAGATCCCGCACGGTGTACGGCTTGCCCAGGAATCGAATCCCGGCGTCGAGCACCCCGTGGTGCACGATCACGTTCTGCGTGTAGCCCGAGGTGAACAACACACGAACCGCGGGACGTCGGGCCTGCAGCCGCTCCGCCAGCACCCTGCCGTTCATGTCGGGAAGCACGACATCGGTGAGCAGCAGGTCGATCGGTCCGGCATGGGACTCGACCGCACTCAAGGCCGCCGCTGCGCTCCCCTCCGTGAGGACCGTGTACCCCAGCCTCGTGAGCACCCTGCGCCCGAAACCGCGCACCGCCTCGTCGTCCTCGACCAGCAAGACCGTCTCCGACCCGCCCACCGGCACGTCGGCCGACGAGCTGCTCGCCCGGAACGCGTCCGCATCTCCTTGCACGCAAGGCAGGTAGATCTTCACCACCGTGCCGCGTCCGGGCTCCGAGTATATCTCGATCGATCCGTTGTGCTGCTTGACCGCTCCGTAGACCATCGAGAGCCCGAGGCCCGTGCCTTGTCCCTTCGGCTTGGTCGTGAAGAACGGCTCGAACACCCTGCGGCGCACCTCGGAGGTCATTCCGCAGCCACTGTCGGAGATCGCGAGCAGAACGTACTCGCCCGGCTTCGCCTCCGGATGCTGCTGGCAGTACAGGTCGCCCAGCACCACCTGCGAGGTCTCGATGGTGAGCTGCCCTCCCTGGGGCATCGCGTGGCGCGAGTTGACCACGAGGTTCACCAGGATCTGCTCGACCTGCCCGGGGTCCACCTTGACCGGGTCGATGTCGTAGCTGAGCAGCGTCCGAAGCTGCACGTCCTCGCCAATCAGCCGCGCGAGCATGCGCTTCGTGTTGTCCACCAGCTCGCTGATCTGCACGACCCTCGGCTCGATGATCTGCCTGCGCGAGAAGGCCAGCAGTTGGCGGGTCACGCCCGCCGCGCGCGATGCCGCCTCCGACGCATCCAGGAGCAGCTCCCGCCTCGGATCGTCGTTCGGCGTGCTCATCAGCACGAGGCTCACGTTCCCCATGATCGCCGTGAGCAGGTTGTTGAAGTCGTGGGCCACGCCGCCCGCGAGATTCCCGACGGCTTCCATCTTCTGCGCCTGCTGCAACTGTGCCTCGAGCCGCTCCTGCCGACGCTGCGCCAGCTTCTGCGTCGTGACGTTCTCCGAGGAGCCCGACAGCTTCTTCACCCCGTCGAGCCCCACGCTCGCCCGCCCTACCGACCGAATCCAGCACTCCGCTCCGTCGGGCCGAACCAGACGATACTCCGCCTGCTGCTCCGACCCCGGCGCGGCGATCGACCGGCGAATCGTTTCCGCCACGCGCAAGGCGTCCTCCGGATGCACGTAGGACAGGAATCGATCCCAGTCCGATCCGATCGTGCCCTCCGGCAGCCCCAGAACGCGATCCGCTACCACCGAGATGAACGTGTTCGACGCGTGCAGCGCGTCGTCGAGCTCGGTGGACCACACGATGGTCGGGATCGAGGAGACCGCCTGCTCGTAGCGCTCGTTGCTCTCGCGCAGGGCCGCCTCCAGGTGCCTCTGGATCGTGACATCCTGGGCCACGGCCAGCACATAGCGTTTGCCCTGGATATGGAGCACCTTCGCAGAGTAGTCGAGGTCGCGCACCCCCGTGGGAGACCGGACCTTCGTCAACACACCGTCGACGCGTCCGCGCTCCCGCAGCAACGCCATCGAGGCCGCTACGCCCACCACGTCGTCATCGGCGTCCAGCTCGCTCTGAGTCTTTCCAACCACCCGCTCGGACGTCGTGCCCCGATGCTCGCAATACGCCCGGTTGACCGCGATGAGCTTCCCCGTCTCGAAGTCCGAAAGCGCGATCGACAGCGGACTCTCGTCGAACATCATCTGCAGCACATCGCCGCTCTCGCGCACCGCCGCTTCGGCCTGCACCCGAGCCGTGACGTCGAGAAGGAACACCAGCAGCGCCACCGGATCGCCCGCGGTGTTGCGCACCACCGAGGCGAACGCGTCCACGTGCGCGATCGCACCACCAGGACGCGGAATGCGACAGGGCGCGGTCGCACGCGTCGCTCTGCCCTCGAGTACTTCCCGCCGGAACGCCGCCACCTGCGCCGTGTCGTCCGGATGGATCACGTCCTTCACCGGCGCCCCCAGCAACTGCTCTGCCGTCCGCCCGGTGAATCGCTCCACCGTTCGATTCACGCGCAGCCACTTGCCGTCGAGCGAGATCAGCGCGACGCCCATCGACGGCAGTGCGAACATCGTTTCGAAGTACAACGCGGATTCCCGCAACGCTTCGAGCTGAACCCGCCTGCGGGTCACGTCGCGCAGGATCTCCACGGTCCCGCCCTGCTCTCGACGCCCGATCGACCACTCCACGTGCAAGCGTCGCCCGTCGGGGAGCGCGAGGGGGACCTCGCCGCGCCACGCGCCCGACGCTACGGCCAGCGCGCGAGCATCTTCGCGCCAGGAGGTCTTTCCGGCCCCGAGAGGGAGCTCGCTCACCGCGCGCCCGAGCGCTTGCCCAGGCTCGATTCCCAGCAGCCTCGATGCCAGGCCGTTCCATTCCTCCACGCAATCAGCGGCGTCGGTCGTGAAGGCCGCTTCGGGGATCGCCCGCACCACGTCCTCCCGCAACGTCCCGCCGCCGCTCATGGTGGCATTGTACTGGCCTGCCCACGCAGCGTAAAGCGCCACAGGCACCGCCACCAATTCGGTCACCGACGAATCGCCTCGGCGTGTGCCAGGCTGGGAGCTTCGCGCTCCGTTATCCCGTCGCCCGCGCGGCTCTCAGGTTGCGGTGCTCGAACACCCAAATCCGCAACCCGCTCGTCGGCATCACCGCCTCGTCCACTAGATCGAATCCGTTCTTCCGATAGAACGGGACATTCGTCGACTGCTCGGTCCGCAGGACACAACGCGCGAAGTCCGCCCCGATCCGCCCGAGGGCCGCCTGCAGCACCTCGCTTCCGATCCCCTTTCCCTTCAGCGCAGGCTCGATTCCGATCGTGTGCAGATACGCCGCACCGGGAGTCAGGAAGTGGTGCACCCGCTTCGTCGCCTCTCCCTCGTGGGTGAGCAGGCGCCAGATCACGACCGGCGATACCATGGCAACGAGCCTGGCGAACCGCAGTCGCACCAGATCGGTCACCGACAGATCCACCGCTTCCGGCTTGAACCAGTGGACGGATCCGCGCCCGGGATCGACGTAGATGTACCCGCGCCGCTCGGCCTGCCGAAGTGAGCTGCGGAACAGCACGCGGGCCATCGGCAGCCGTCGACGCGCGTTGGGTTCGGCCCAGCACAGGAAAGGATCCTCTTGGAATGCTCGCGCAAGGATGCACGCCGCCGCGTCCAGATCCCTCATGATCGCCACCATACGCTCCCCCTGCCCTCCCCGTCCAGGCTCACGCACGCCACGCCTCAGTTGCACTCCAGCGAGCACTGCGTCGCAAGACACCCCGACGTCCCCACCAGCGCCACCAGCGCGTCCCATCCCGCGGACTCCGATTGCTCGCACCCGTCGATGCAACCCTGATCCGCGCCGCAATCCTCCGCGCAATCCAGCGCGCGCGTGCAGTCCACGCTCCCCGCACACGCCCGGCACGGCTCGAGACACCTCTCGTTCAGACAGCCGTCGCAGACCGGATCGCTCGACCCGAGCTCGCACTCCTTCGAATCGATCCCGCACGCCTCCGCACACTTCGCCCCTAGACACCCGCTCGTCCGATTCAAGTACGCCGCATACAGATACTCGCCCTCGCGATTCGCCTCCACACAAGCTTCGATGCACTGCCGCCCCGTGGCGCACCCGAACGTGCACTGCACGATCGCCGTGCAGCCCTCGTCGTTCTGGCATGCCACACACTCCCCTTGACACGCCCCCGCCATGCACTGCTCGCACTCCGGATCGAAGAAACGAATCACGCACTCCGTGGTGTTGCCCCCCCACCCGCTCCCCCCTCCGCCCGCAGCACCA
>CAYMUE010000043.1:25454-42121 GCA_964393505.1 uncultured Polyangiaceae bacterium | reverse complement strand
CGCAACGTCGCCTCGCCTGCCGCCATCCGCGTGAGACTCCCCTCCCCCTCCCACGTGCCGCGCCACACGAGCGTGCGCTCCCCCGCGACAATCGCAAACGCAGGCCCGCCCCCGGCAGACTCGTAGCGATGCCACGTGCCCTCGGCCGCGAGCTCCGGCGCCTCACCCTGTCGCTCGATCGACACCGGCACCCGAGCCCTGCGCGCATAACGCTCTCCGCCCAGCTCCAGGCAATCGGCCGCATTCGACGTCTCGCACGCACAGACCCATGCGACCGCACGCGGAGGCCCCGGGCACACGACCAGCGCATGCGCGCACTCGGCCGATGATCCCCCGGCCGTGAACACCGCCGCAACGCACTCGGTCCCGTCCCGCAAGACCCACGCGCCCGTGAGCCACATCTCCTCGCGCCCGCGCAGCACCACATCGCCAGGCTGCATGCCGACGCGATCGAAGGGGGGGGCGATCGCCGCGGGCAACGGGCTTGGCGCCGCCGCGGCTCGGGAAGCGCGTCGCACAAGCACGGCTGCACCCGCCGCAATCGCGGCCGACGCTGCCGCCACGGTGGCGATCAAGACGAGGCTCAAGGTGGCTCCTAGAACGTGACGATGGCCTCGAGGCGTGCGCCTTCGAAGGCCGGGAACTGGCGGCAGACTCCCGAGATGCAGCGCAGCGCGGGACGGTTCTGGCCGACGTAGGCGCGCACGAGAGAGGCGGTGGTGAAGCGCCACTGCGCCATGCCGTTGACGTAGTGTTTCAGGTCGCCTTCCTTGGTCGAGTACTCGTAGCCGAGCGCGACGGTGAGCTTCGGCGACCAGATCGCGCCGATGTAGTTCTCTCCCTCTCTCCAGGGGGTGAGCCGCTCGGTCGGCATGTAGCGCCACCGGTGCCAGCCGGTCATTTCGAGGCTCCAGGGGCCGTGGATCTTCTTGAGCAGCGAGTAGCGCTGCCAGTTGTCGCGGTAGTAGACCTTCGTCGTCGCGTCGCCCGCGTACGCGATGGGCTCCGCCGTCGCGTCGAAGTGCACGCCGCTGCTCGCGTAGAAGTGGCTGCGCCCCTGCTCGAACGTCAGCTCGATGCCCGCGAACGGATCCCAGACCCGGTTCTGATCCGCGGCCGTGCGCTCCACCGCGGGCAGCACCGATCCATCGGCCCGCAGCTTGACGTCCTGGCCGCAGTTGGCGTTGCGCTCCGAGTAGCTCACCGCGTGCCCCACCGACCCGTACACCATCAAATCGTCGGACAGGCGCGCATCGAGCCTCCCGCGCCCTCCGGTCACGCAGACGTTGTACGAGCCCCAGTGCCAGTCGGAGGTGAAGGGGTCGCCGGTCGGAGGCACGCTGTACTGCACCGTGCTGAACTCGGTCGCCTTGCCCGCGTTGACGTTGCCATGGAGCGGGAAGAAACGCTCGTAGTGCTTGCCCTCGAGGGAGACTGTGAACGGTCCCGAGAAAGCAGTGGCCTGCGCGTACGCCGCGTACCCTCCGGACAGGCGGCGCATCAACGTGGTGTTGGCGTCGGGAATGAAGTCCGACATCTGCTGCGTGGCGAGCTCCGCGTAGAACGAGCCGTGCCCGAACAGATCGGGGACGTTGACCGAGACGCTCCCGACGGTGATCTCGCGGGCGTTGCGATCGGGCGCGCCTGCGCTGGCCTGGGAGTGGAAGGGCGCGTCGGTACGGTTCACCTGCACGGCGCGCACGCCGACCTGCATCTCCTTGAAACCGCCCTCCACCTGTCCGCCCAGGATCGTATCCGGCGCGAACAGGGGCTGGGGGTGGGTCACGTAGTCCGTGGTGTTCGGCTTCGGCATCAACGGATACGCGAGGTTCTCCGCGATCCCCGACACGCTCTGCGACAGCAGCCGTCCGGTGACCTCGTCGACACGGATCGGGTTCGCAGCGCCGCCGACCGCGGTCACGTTGAGCTTGTAGCGCTTGCCGACATCGGGCGCGTACACGATCTTTCCGCCGCGCAGCGTCGTGTCCGACGCGAGCTCGTCGATCTTGCGCACGGCGAGCACCATGCCGCGCCCGAGCTGCACGTAGTAGTCGCCGACCGTGGCCTCGAGCCCGCGGCTCTGGTAGGTGAGGTTGAACTTCGAGGGGTAGATCGCGTTGACGTAACGCTCGGACAGGAGCTGACCGTACTGTGTCGTGCGGTTGTTCTTGAAGTCCCGCTGCCACGCGGCATCGCGCACCTCACCGGGCAACGGCGGCTGCGACAGGGCCTTGCCGAGATCCTCGGTCGCGAGGGTGTTGGGGTTGGGCTTCAGGAAGTACAGCGCGCTGTCGAGACGAAACGCGGCGGTGAAGCGCCCCGAGGTCCCCTGGATGTTCAGCCGGTTGAGCCACTCGCCGTAGTGGTCGTCGATGCGGTTCGTGCCGGTGTCGCCGTTGCGGTTGTCGAAGCGGTACTTGAGCACGCTCGTCTCGGTGACCGTGATCGTCGGCTTGTCGAGCACGGGCTTGTCCTGTGCGACGGCCGGGGCTGCGACGAGGAGCAGGGCCGCGGGCGCGATCCTCCACGCCACCAGGGGAGCGAGCGTCGCGCGCGAGGCGCGATCGACGACACAAGGGGTTCGAGTCGGGCGCGTCATGTTGCGCCCGGCACGATACACGATGAATCGACGGGGCGGGAATCCGGTGAAGGAGCAGGAGGTT
Source organism: uncultured Polyangiaceae bacterium (assembly GCA_964393505.1). Taxonomy (GTDB): domain Bacteria; phylum Myxococcota_A; class Polyangia; order Polyangiales; family Polyangiaceae; genus JACRCQ01. The sequence continues at coordinate 39,458 of CAYMUE010000043.1, read as the reverse complement.
CGCGGAGGGGGAGTCGGGGGCGGGAGGGGCTCAGCCGAGAGCGGCGACGATCTCCTGCTCCATGCCGGCTTCGTCGCCGGGCTGGTAGCTCTCCCGGCGCTTGATCACGTCGCCCTTGCGTCCGATGAGGACCTGGTAAGGTGCGGACCCCTTCTTGTTGTAGAGGTTGGCGACCTGGCTGTTGATGTCGTGGGCGATCGGGTAGGTGAGGTTGCGGGAGCGGACAAAGGGCTGGATTTGTCCGGCGGTTTCTGGGGGATCGAGGGAGACGCCGAGGACGACGAGGCCCTTGTCCTTGTACTTGTCGTGCAGCTCCTGCAGGTGCTTGAGGACGGCGAGGCAGGGGACGCAGAAGGTGGCCCAGAAGTCGATGACGACGACGTCCTTGCCGAGGTGATCGGAGAGGCGGAAGGTGTCGCCGCTGAGCAGCTCGACGGTGAAGTCGGGAGCGGAGCCGGTACCGGCGGGAGAAGCAGCGGACGCGCCGGACTGGGAGGATCCGCAGGCGGCGACGGCCAGCGAGGCGCTGCCGGCGAGGGCGATGCGCAGGGCATCGCGCCGCGACAGGATGCGAGGGTCGTTCACGGCTCTACTCTCCCAGCGCCTTGGGGAAGTCGGTGTTGCCCTGGCCGGCTTCGAACAGGCCGGTGCCGGCGTACACGATCGTCATGTTCGACAGGTCGATGATCATGTTGAAGGGCGCGGCGCTCTTGTCGAAGAAGACGCCGAGCTTGAGCTGCGGATCGAGCACGGTGGGGAACTCGAACTTGTACTTCTTCGCCCAGAAGGTCAGGTCTGCGGGCTCTGCGGGCTCTTTGTTCTCGTCCTCGAACATGGTCTCGAGGAACTCGACGCCCTTGGGCTGCCAGTAGGCGCGGTCGGCCTGGGCGGAGGTGGCCTGCGTAGCGCAGACGGAGCACCAGCGTGCGGAGGCGGTGACGAACAGCACGCGGGGCTTGGCCTTGTCCTTGGTGGGGTTGTAGAAGTCGTGCAGGGCGATGGGCTTGAGGGTGGTGTTATCGGCGACGTAGTCGACGGCCTTGGGGTTCATCAGGCCGGTGAACTGGAAGTCCTGCACGACGTTGCCGACGGCGTGGCCGTAGGGGCCGGGCGGATAGGCAACCGAGGTTCCGCCACCGGAGCCCCCTTGACCGCCGGAGCCGCCGAAGCTCGTCCCTGCTTCCTGGTTGTCGATTCCCTCGTCGATCTCGGGGGCCGCCGGGTCCGAGCTGCACGCCGCGACAAGCAGCAGGGGAATGGAGAGGGCCGAAGCTGCAATCAACCAACCGGTGCGCATGAAGGGTACTCCGTCCAACGAGAGATTCTTGTCGCCGGCGGTGTCTCCACATTGCGACGCCGCCATGAAACAGTCTATCATGTCGTCCCCGGCGCGGGACACCCTTCCGCGCGTTTCGGGGGCCGTTTGCTGCGCAGGTTTTGCGCCGGGCTGACAGATTCCAGGCGGACGAGCATCCCTTCCACCGAGGTCTTCCATCATGCGTCATTTCTTCCCCTCGCAGACCCTACGCACAGCGCTGACGGCTCTGGCGGTCACCGGCGCCCTGAGCATCGGCTGCTCCGACGACGAGACGCCGGAGAAGAAGTGCGGAGGCGTCGAGCGGGACGGGCAGTGCTTCAAGCTGTGCGACGAGGCGAAGTGCGCGGAGAACAACCTGTGCTTCAAGACCGAAGAGCGCCCCGAGGGGTTCTGCGCGCTGCAGTGCACCGACGTGGCCGGGTGTCCCATCGGCTACAAGTGCGACCCGAACCATGAGACGCTGTCCGGGGAGAGCGGCCTGGGCTTCTGCAAGGGCCTGGGGCTCGCATCGGATGGCGCATTGGGGACGACGTGCACGGGTGACGCGCAGTGCGACACCGGGCACGGCTTCACGTGCCTCGGAGGCAAGTGCACCACGCCGTGCGCGGCGATCGGCGATGCCTGCCCGACGGGTTACGAGTGCGTGGGCAACCCCTCGCCGAGCGCAGGCGGCGCCAAGGGAATGTGCGCTGAGACCAAGGTGCCCGTGGTGGACAAGCAGTACGGGACGCCGTGTCCTTCGGGCAAGGACGACGCGTGCGACACCGCCAACGGCTTCTCGTGCGTGGGGCCGGTGGGCGAGGGCTACTGCACGAAGAAGGACGGTTGCACGAGCGACGATCAGTGCCCGACGGGGTACTGGTGCGGCACGATGCGCACCGCCCTCGACGACAAGAACATCGACTTTTCCAAGCGTCCGCGCGCGTGTGTCAAGCGCACCTGGTGCACGCCGTGCTCCACCGACGTCGACTGCTCGCTGCAGCTCGGCGCGGTGTGCGCCGCCGACACCAACGGCGAGAAGTTCTGCTCGATGCCGTGCGTGCTCGGAGGCAACTCCTGCATCATCGGCGCCGAGTGTGTCGACACCGGCGGGGGCAAGGGCGTCTGCCGTCCCGATGTCGGGGTCTGCCACGAGGCCAATCCGAAGGGCTGCTCGCCGTGCCGCAACGACGCCGACTGCGGCGACAACGCGATCTGCGCAGGCGGGTCCGTGGGCTACAAGCCGGGCATGAACTGGTGCTTGACTCCCTGCGGTGAGGAGAACGGCAAGTCCACTTGTCCGGTGGCGCCCAACGGGCTCGAGATGATGTGTCTCGACGACGTCAACTACGATCTCGGTGGCCCCTTCAGCGCTTCGGACCCCAACTACATCTACAAGCACTGCTACGCGCCGTACACGGTGGACAACACCGAGAAGTATCTCGAGAGCGACCCGCCGCGGAACACGTGCGGGAACTACGTGCGAGAGCCGGGCGAGGAGTGCGACGACGGCAACATGAACTCCGCGGACGGTTGCGCGGACTGCAAGGTGACGGCGGACTGCACCTTCTCTGCAACGGAGCCCAACGGTGATCTGTGGCTGGGCGAAGGGCCGGCGCTCAACAAGGAGCCTGGGCACCTGACCATCGGCACGGATTGGGATCCCAACATGAAGTGGGTCATCTCGACGCAGAAGTGCCCGACGTTCAAGGTATTCGGCTCGATCGACGCGCCAGGCGACGTCGACACAGTGGCCTTCATGCTCTCCAACGAGCAGTACGCCTGGCTGGAGACCTTCTCCGGCGAGGTCGGCGCGTGCAACGGCGACCTGCGCACCGAGGTCCGCCCCTGGGGCAACGCCGAGCAGTCCGCGAAGCTCAACCTCATGGATCCCGACGTGAAGTGCGAGCAGTTGACCTCCGAGATCAAGGACCTCGCCAACAACAAGCTGTGCTCCGACAACAAGCTCGGGTGCGGAAGCTGCACCCAGTCGGGCCTGTGCGGGCAGTGCGACAGCGACAACGGCATCGGCGCCTGCAACCGCATGCTCGTGTCGACCTCGACCAAGCTCTACGGCCAGTACGAGGTCAAGTTCGACGGCAAGTACCGCATGATCCGCATCTACGGGCAGGACCCCACGGTCACCGTCTCGGACTACGTCATCGTCGTGCAGAAGTTCGTCGCCCAGTCGAACTTCGGCACCTCGACCCCGCCCGCCCTGTCCTGCTACTGACGCTCCCCTCCAACGCCGATCCGGATCGGCGAGATCGCCCACGTGCCAAGGCACGCGGCGCGATCCCGCGCTCGAGCCGGCAGCCGCACCGCCCCCGCTACATCCCTCCCACGATCCGGAACCCCTTGCCGTCGCACTGGTGCTGCTTCGCCAGCTCCGGCTCCAGGTCCGCGCAGCTCACCAGCTCCAGCCGGTTGTCCGACACCGTGCGTCGCCACTCGTCGGCGTCCTCCAGCCCGGGAACCTTGTAGCTGGCCGAGTAGGTGTAATCGACCAGGAACCGCTCGGTCTCCTTGTGGTGGACCACGCGGCGGTAGCGGATCTCGTAGCGGATCGCCTTGGCGCGCTTGAACTGGCTCGTCAGGTACTCGCGCACTCCCTGGTAGTCCAGATCGTCCGAAGCGTCGGCGTTGCCGCCGTCCTCGTAGTAGCGCGGCGACACCAGCGACAACAGCAGGGGAGCATCGCGGTGCTCCACGGCCTTGCGGTACTTCTCGCAGAAGACGACCACTTCGCGGTTGAGCGAGGTGTCCTCCACGTCGGTGTTGGGGATGTAGTGGGTAGTGCAGCCGGCCAACGGCGCGGCTGCGGTCAGAAGCACGATGAGTGGGAGGCTCCGCGCAGTCATGGTAATCGTCGAGTCAACCTTCCAGCGGCACGCTTGATTCCGTCCAACGATGCCGTCTGCCGAGGAAAATCGCAAGCCTCCCCTCATTCTTTGATGTCCCGGCCGGGTCGGGTACGCTGGTGGGGTGCCGCCCCTCGATACCGCGCCGGTCCTCGTCGTCGATGACGATGCCGTCAGCCGCCACGTGCTGATGCGCGCGCTCGCCGACGCCGACCTGCGCGCGGACGCGGTCACCGGCGGGGACGAAGCCATCGCCTACCTCAAGACGACCCGGCCTTCCCTCCTCCTGCTCGATCTCGTCATGCCCCCCCCGGACGGTCTTGCCGTCCTGCAGCTCGTACGCTCCACGCCCGGATGGCGGGAGCTGCCCGTGGTCATCCTGACGGCGCTCGAGGCCGATGAGGACATCGCGCGGGTGTTCGAGTCCGGGGCCGACGACTTCGTGCGCAAGCCGTTCCGCCCGGTCGAGCTCATCGCACGCATCCGGGGCCAGCTCCGTCTTCGCGGCTACATCGACGAAATCGCTCGCAAGGAGACCGACGCCCGGATCGTGCTGGAGCTCACCCAGGCCCTCGCGTCCAGCCTCGACCTGCGCGAGATCCTCTTCACCGTCGTGCAGCGCATCGCCGAGGTCGCCCATGTCGACCGCTGCTCCATCGTCGTCGCCCAGGAAGGCAGCAACGTCGGCCACGTGGCCGCCACCAGCGACGACCACCAGCTCCAGGATCTGCAGATCGACTTGGACAAGTACCCCGAGATCCGACAGGTGATGGGCTCGGGGGAGACGCTTGTCATCGAGAACACCGAAACGCACCCACTGCTCGAGGTGGTGAGGGAGAACCTGCATGCACGGGCGGTGGCCTCGCTGGCGCTGGTGCCGATCAACTACGAGGACAAGCCGACCGGAGTGCTCTTCTTGCGTGCACGCCAGCAGATGGTTTTCGGCGAGCACGAGCTGTCGGTCGCTCGCACGGTGGCCAACGCCACCGCCATTGCGCTGCGCAACGCGCGGGTGGTCAAGCGGCTGCGCGACAAGACCGAGCGGGTGACCTTTGCGCGGTTCAAGGCCGAGCGTCGCCTGCGCCTGCTGAAGCGCTACGAGACCTTCCTCGAGTCGGCAGCCGACGGCATCCTGGTCATTGACAACGACGGGCAGCTGGTCTTTTCCAACGCGCGGGCGCGGGACATTTGCGGCTACACGGAGGCGGAGCTTCGGGGCCGCGACTTCGAGACGTTCCTGGTGGACCAGGATCCCGAGAAGCTCGCGTCGCTGCGGGAAGGATTCCAGGGCGGCACCTACCCGCGCAACGCGGACTTCCGCATCCGTCGAAGCGACGGACGCGAGATCGTGGTCAGCATCAACTTCAGCGACATGCTGCGCCAGGACAACGCGGTGCTTCTGAGCCTGCGCGACGTGACGCACGATCGCATGCTGGATGCGGAGCTCAAGCGCACCAAGGAGTTCCTGGAGCGAGTGATCGACAGCTCGGCCAACGCGATCTTCTCCACGGATCGCGACGGCGTGGTGACGCTGTTCAACCGCGCCTCGGAGCGCTGCTTCGGCTACGCGTCGGATCAGGTCAAGGGGCGCCTGGGGCTGGCGGATCTGTTCCCGGCCGAGTCCCTCACCGACGTGCTCCCGCTGATCGGAACGCGTGCGGAGACGCAGCGTCCGCGGCGCATCGAGGATCGGCGCAGCCACGTGTTCAACGTGAGCCACGAGCTGGTGCCGGTGTCCCTGTCGGCCGCGCCGATCTTCCACGCGGGCCGCAACGAGGGAGCCGTCATCGTGCTCGCCGACCTGCGGGAAAAGCTGCGCATGGAGGCGCGTCTGGCCGCCGCCCAGGAAGAGCTGCAGACCCGCGAGCGCCAGGCGATCATCGCCGAGCTCGCCGGCGCCGCCGCCCACGAGCTCAACCAGCCCCTGACCAGCGTGATGGGCTATGCCGAGCTGCTCAAGCGCAAGCTCGACCCCGATGCCGCCGCCCTCGAAGCCGCCGACGTCATCATGAACGAGGCCGAACGCATGGCCGAGATCGTCAGGAAGATAGGAAAGATCACGCGCTACGAAACCAAGTCCTACGTCGGCGCCGCCAAGATCCTCGATCTCGACCGCGCCTCCGAGGACCCGCTGCACCGACGTTGAAGATCACCATGCCTCGACGAATGTCCGACACACACTTGATTCGCAGGGAGGAAACCGTTCCCCCGACTTCGCACAACCTCGCCGTCGCCGGCTCCGCCGCCGACAGGCTCCTCCGGCTCCTGTGCGCGACCCCCGTCGATCAGGGCCCCAACGCCACGCTCCGCCACCTCGTCGACGGCGTCGCCGCCATCGTCCCCTCCGTCTCCTTCGCCGTCGCTCCCTGTCACCTCGCCTCTGCCGACGACATCGTCAGCAGCTGCGCTTCCTCCCCGTCGTGGGCCCCGCCCGCGATGCTGCGCGTGTTCCCCTTCCTTGCCCACGAGCGCGTCCTGCCCTTGTGCGACGACCGCATCCGTTGCTTGCACTGCGGCTCCGACGATCCTGCGGTCGACGACGAGGACGGTCCGCTGGTGGCGCTGCTCCGTTCGTGTGCCGACGCGATTTCGTTCGGGCTCCGGGCCGCCGACCGGACCGACACGCCGGGGCAGACGGGGACATCATCGGATCGTCTCCGGCCCGCCATGATCCAGACCGAGAAGATGGCCTCCCTGGGCGAGATCGCGGCGGGCGTGGTACACGAGCTCGGCAACCCGCTCACAGCGATCGCGACGTACAGCGACTACCTGCTTCGCAAGGGGGAGCGTTCCGGGCTGCAGGACGACGATCTCGAGCGCATTCGCAGGATTTCGGAGGCTTCCGACCGGATCCTCAAGTTCACCCGCGCCCTCGTCTCCTACGCCCGCCCCGCCGAAGACCCGCCGGCGCCCGTGAGCCTCCACGACGTCGTGGACAGGTCCCTCGTCTTCTGCGAGCACGTCATCCACGAGTCACGCGTACACGTCGTCGCCGACGTCCCCGCCGACCTGCCTGCCGTCAACGGAGTCTCCGGGCAGCTCATCCAGGTCTTCGTCAATCTCGTCACCAACGCCTGTCAGGCCATGAGCTCGAGCGGCGGCACCCTGCATATCGAGGCCCGCGCCGCCGAAACCCAACACGTCAACGTCACGGTCCGCGACACGGGCCCCGGCATCGACGACAGCCATCTACCCCACATTTTCGAGCCCTTCTTCACCACCAAGGATCGCTCCAAAGGCAGCGGTCTCGGCCTTAGCATCGTGCGCTTCATCGTCGCAGGCCACGGCGGCGACGTGCACGCCGTCAGCCCCGGCGACGGCGCCGTGTTCACCGTCCGGCTGCCCGCCATCCCTTCGCCCCCCCCCGGGTCCATGCCCCCCTGCCCCACCCTCTAGGGTCTGCCCCATGCTCGCCGTCCCGAAGAATGCCTCCGTCGCCGTGCTCACCGGCGCAGGCATCTCGGTCTCCAGCGGCCTCCCCCCCTTCCGCGGCCCCGGTGGCATCTGGAACGACATCGATGTCGAAGAGGTCGTCTCCGCAAGAGGATGGTCGCGCAATCCCGCCCGGGTGATCGAGTTCCTCGACCGGATGCGAAGCGCCGCCAAAGGCGCCCATCCCACCGCTGCGCACCTCGCCCTCGCCCGCGCCGAGCTCGGCCGCACCGATGGCGCCCGCTTCAGTGTCGTCACGCAGAACATCGACGGCCTGCACCAGAGAGCCGGCAGCCACGCCGTCATCGAGATCCACGGCTCCCTCGCGTACGACCGCTGCGATCGCTGCTTCGAACGCTATCCCCACGGCACCGAAGCCTGCTTCTGCGGACGCCACCTTCGCCCCGATGTCGTGCTCTTCGGTGAAACCCTCCCGCTGGCCGCCCTCGAAGCCACCCAGCAGGCCCTCACCCACTGCGACTACTTCGTCGCCGTCGGCACCTCCGGCGTCGTCTGGCCCGCCGCCAACTTCGTCACCATCGCCCGCGACGTCGGCGCTCGATGTGTCAACGTCAACCTGGAACGAAGCGGCAACCCCACTTTCCACGATGAGCTGATCGGCCCGGCTGACGAGTTCGTTCCCGCGCTCTTCGACGGTTGATCAGAAGGTGGCTTGCAGGCCGATCCAGCCGCCGGAGGGGAGGGCTGCGCCGGTGGGCGCGACGGTCAACGACTTGGGGAGAGGGCGTTCGCGGATCGAGGGCACCGAGGGGACGTAGGTGAGCTGGGCGTGAGCGATGCCGCCGGCGACCAGGACGCCGAGCGCAGCGAACGCGATGTTGTTGACGGTCTTGACGGTGTCGAGACGCGAGTTGAGCGCTTCGCGATCGACTCCGGCGTTGAATCCCTGCGCGTGCCACGACTGGGACAGGTAGGCGGTGGTCACGGTCGTGGCGACCAACGCGGCCTCGCTGGTCAGGAACAGCCAGCCGCCCGCGGTCTGACCGTTCTGGAACTGACCCACTCCGAAGGGGATCGCTGCGATCCAACGGGAGTGGTGTTCGAGGTGGGTCTCCTGTCGCGCGAGACGCTCGAGCTCCGCGAGGCGCTTGCGCTCCGCTTCCTGCTCGCGACGTTCCTTGTCGCGCGCCTCCTGCTCGCGACGCAGCTTCTCGGCCTGCTTGGCCTCCAGCTCCGCGCGAATCCGCGCCCTCACGTCGGCGAAGCGATCGAGCACGGCGGTCGGGAACACCACCGGGTCCGGGGACGCCCCCGGATTGGCCCGAAGAATCGCCTCGATCTCCCGTTCCGCCTCCTCGTTCTTCCCGAGCCCGAGCAGGCACGCCACGTAGTACGACCGCGCCCGCTCCCGCAGCACCGGATCGTCCACCGCGCTGCCCGTCGTGGGATCGAGCATCGCCCGGAACCGATCCGCGGCCTCTGCGTAGCTCCCGCGGTCGAACGAGTCGCGAGCCTTCTCGAAGTCGGAGATCGCATCTGCCGCGGCCGGTGCGGCGATCCCAAGACAGATCGCCACCGTCAGGAACGCGATCCGCCTTTTCCCAATCGCTCGCATGCCGGTGGAAGGGCCTGCCGACAAGACGCCGTCAGTGCCCGGCTGGCCACCTTACGACATATTCCCCCCCGGCCGATAGGACGACCGTCTCGGAACGGTTGAGCCCGGAGCCGATGAGACGGCAATCGAGGACTTCGGCGGGCCGGCTCATCTTGACCATGACGGTGCCATCCCCGGCCAGGTTGGCCCGAGCCGGACAGGACAGGCGGCCTTCCGGAGGGGCGCCGCTCAACGTCAGACGCCCGTCTTTCAGCCGGAGTTGCACGTAGACCTTCTGGGGGCCCTTGCCATCGTCGGGCTCCACCTTGACGCTCTGGGTCAACGGCTCGCAGCACGGGTTGACCTTGGCCCCGGTAAACCGGAGTTGGTGCGTGCCCACGGGGAGCTTTTGCCGGATCCCTGCCAGCCCCAGCTCCAGCGGTGCGCTCCCGTCGATGCTCACCAGCGCCTTCTTGGCGTTCGCCGTGATCCAGATCTCCCGCTCCTTCGTGCCGGCGTGGGCGTGGTTGCGCGGGATGATCAAGCGGGGTGGGGTCGGAGCCGACGGGACCTCCGAGGTGTCCGGCTGCGGAGCGGAATCGGTTGGAGGCGGCATGCTGGCGATGGGCTGCGACGACGGTTCGGGCGCGATGGTCGCGGGAGGGGGGGGCAGGTTCGGGGAAGCGGAGCGAAGGGCCCTGGCGCCGAGAAACGCCGCCACGCCTGTGCCGAAGAGCGCGGCTGCGACCCACGTTCCCCGTTGCAGCGCCTTGCGCCTCCACTGCCCTCGCGCGAGCCCCGCCACCATCTTCAGCAGCTCGGGGTCATCGGGACGGTAGGCAACCGCACGGTTCAGATCGGCCGCGGCATCGGCAGCGCGGCCCTCGCGCTGCGCGGCCTGCGCGCGCGCGATCAGGGCCTGCACGAGCGGCGGCTCGGCGGACTTCACGTACCCCTCCGGATCGGCGAGGAACCGGTAGATCTCCGCGGCGCCATCCTCGATTCCGAGCGCCTTGAGCTCCGCGGCGAGGGCCTCGCCGAACTTGCCGATCTCCGGGTAGCGATCGTTCGGGTCACGAGCAATCGCGTTGGACAGGACGCGCGACCAACGCCCACCGACTTGAGGTCGCAGCCGATCCGCAGGTTGGTAGGAGCAGTCGAGCACCTTGCGCAGCACCTGGGCCGGGTTCTTCCCTTCGAACGGCAGGCTCCCCACCATGCACTCGTAGATCAGCACGCCCAGGCTGAAGACGTCGGCTCGCACGTCGAGCGCTCCGCCCTCGATCTGCTCCGGCGCCATGTGCGCCGGCGAGCCGAGCACCTGCCCCGTCGAGGTCACCCCCTGCGCGTCCAGGACCTTCGCAATGCCGAAGTCCGTGAGCTTCGTCATCCCGACCCGTCGCGCGTCGTCGATCTCCACCAGCACGTTCTCCGGCTTCACATCCCGGTGCACGATGCCGGCCGCGTGAGCGTGCGACAGCGCATCGCACAGCTGCAGGCCAAAGCACGCCCCGATCTCCGGCGGCAGCCCCTTGTGGTCGGTGAGCAGCTTGCGCAACGACGGGCCGCGCACGAGCTCCGCGACGAGATACCGCTCCTTGTCCTCGGGGTCGGAGACGTCGAACACCTCGACAATCCCCGGATGCCGGAGCTTGGCGACCGCGCGGGCCTCGGCGATGAAGCGGGTCGCGACCTCCTTGTTCTCACGCAGGTGAGGGTGAATGACCTTGACCGCGACCTCGCGCCCCAGACGCACGTCGCGCGCCCGGTACACCGTAGCCATCCCGCCATGCCCGATCTCGTCGAGCAGCTCGTACTTCACCAGATCCGGCGGTGCGCTCGGCGAGGAGATCGTCATGCCGATCCCCTCGCCTTCCTGCCCATCGTCTTCGCCACCTGCCGCATCGCGCCCCGCGTCATCATACCTGCAGCCCGGCGGCCGTCCATCGTGAGCTCCCGAAACCGCACGCCACACGCCGAGGATGGACCCATCCCCGGGTCACGTTGCGACCCCGCAGGGGCCCACGCGCTTGGGTCGCTACCGGGCTCAGAGCGCCGGGGGAAGGCGACGCTTCGTCGTGCCCGACGAGGTCGTTGAACGCTCCGGGATCGCCGCAGGACGGGTCGAGTAGCGCCCGGTGGGGCGATCGGACTTGCGGGGTGGAGAGGTCGAGCGCGCCCGCACCACCTGTCCGTCGAACAGCACCTCGACTCCCAACGTGCGACAGCGACGAGCCACCGTGTCGATGTCGCGTCCCTGCACCACGAGCAATCCCCCGGGGGGCGATGGATCCACGAACAGATCCGCCGTCTGCCGCCGCGTCCTGAGCATCTCCCGGACGTCGGGATCGTCGCACCAGAGGAAGCCCGCTACCCCTACGAACGAGACCTGCCCGACCACCACGCTCATCTGATCGAGAGTGCGGGACAGCGCCTCGGGGAGCGGAGCGACGGATTCGACCGAGGCACGAATCAGGGCGCTGTCGAGCCCGAGGGACACGGCCTTGGAGAACGAAGCGGCCGAGACCATCAGCTCGAGCCTGTCGGAGACCGTGCCGATCTCGACGAAGGGGTAGAGCGCGAGCACCGCGCCGACCGGCGAGGCGGTTCCCACGCGGAGCAGAGTCGGCTCGGTGAACTCGCTCGCCGACGCCTCCGTGGCAACAGGTTTGCCCTGCAGAATCGCGCGGCCTCGCGGCGTGAGCCGGAGCAGCGGCCCGAGATCCCCTTCGCCGTCATCCCCCTGCTCCGACTCGCCCACGTCGAGGACACCCAGCGTGGGCAACGTCTCGAACACCACCCTTCGCGCCACGTCCACGGGCTCCACCGCATCGACTCCGGCGCGATCGGCCCATCGGCGAATCAGTCGCTTGACGCCCGGGGTCCGGGTATCGTTGCGAACGTAGCCGGCGAGCGCCTCCCAGGGAACCCAACGCCCTTCGCCCAGGTCCGCAAGGGCGTCGATCACCATGTCCCGAATGGCACCAACCGGGCTCGGATCCCTCGAGTCCACGGGAAGCCGCAGGACCTCGGGCTCCACGCGAGCCTCGTCCCATGCGCCGCCCCTGCGCCAGGCGTTGAAGAGCGCCGCAGAGAGATCCGACAGGGTTAACGAGCCGGGCGGAACGGAGCGAGAGAGCGCCGACGCGTCCCACAGCCCCAGTGCGCGGCTCAGGGCGACGATCAGGGCGACAGACTCGACGTCGCGACCGAAGCGCTGGGCAAAGCGCTGCACCAGCGAACGCGGCGTGCCGGCGCCTTCGCGGACTTCAGTCCCCGTCTCCCTGGCCGCCACGCTCAACGCCATGGCAAGAGGCGCCGGATCGATCGCAAAACGGGCTCTGCGCGGCTCGTGTTCGCCGTCGAGCACGAACGCACGGATCTGCGCACGCGCGCCCTCGCGCGACGATGCGCGGACACCACCGATGATCGCCGCGACCTCGGTGGGGATCACGTGGCGGTTCGGGTGGATCGGCAGGAGCATGCCTCGACGCTCCAGCGCGAACCCGACGCCACGCCGCGTGGGAGTGGGGCCAGTCGCGCCGCGAATCCGCATCGGCTCCCGCTCGAGATCGAGCAGCTCCTCGGTGTCCACCTCTCCGCCGTCCAGCTCGATCGCTTCGAGCAGCCTGCGCTCCACCACGGCGAGCCCGTCAACCTCGCGCTGAATTTGCTCCCGGGAGCTTAGGATCTCCCACGCGGTCTCGAGCGCGAGCGCCAACGGAGGGGTCGCAGGCTTGCCCAGATAGTGCGTCGCGATCCCGGACAGCGTGTCCTGCCCCGCCTGCGCCAGCAGCGCGCGCACGCCCCGGGGATCCTCGCCCTCCCACGCCGGGACCTGGATCATGAACGCGATGGGCAACACCAGCTCGATGGCCAGGCGCCCCTCGGATGCGCTGGCCCGGGCAAAGACGATGCCGCGAGCCGCCAGAGGCTCCAGAGCGGGAGGCACCGCCGTCACTACCAGCCTGCCTCCCGACTCGGTCAGCCTCCGCAGCAACTGCGCGCTCGCAGGCGGCAACCGCCACGGCTCACGCAGCTCGGGCAGCCCGCACAACACCCGCGCAATCTGCACCGGTGCATCGATCCGCTTCGACCGATCGATGCTCGCGCCCACGCGCCCCGCGAGAGCATGCAGCTCTCCGTCGGGCAACGCCCTGAGCACACTCACCAGCCGCGTGGGTGATTCCATGACCGCCTTCGGCCCATCCGCGCGGCCCTGCCGAGGTTCGACGGCAGACGACACGACTGCGGATCTAAACTAACCTCACTAGCCGACATGGCGCCAGCAAGTCCAGTGAAGACTCCACTCTCCCCCGGTACCATCACCGCCCCCTTGCCTTCCCGCCCGCTTCGGTCCACCCAGGAACCCCAGCCATGATCCTGCGCGACCCGGTCCACGGCCTGCTCGCCTTCGAGTCCGACGACGAAGCCATCATCGAACGGCTCCTGGCGACGCGGGAAGTCCAGCGGTTGCGACGCATCCGCCAGCTCGGGTTCACCTCGCTCGCCTACCCCGGCGCCGAGCACACCCGCTTCGCCCATGCGCTCGGCACCGCCCACGTCATGAAGCGTTTGGCCGGACGCCTGCGAGAAATCCACGATTCGCTGCCCTTCTGGCAACGGCTGAACTCCGAGTGGACGCGCGACGCCCTGTCCGCGGCGTTGCTCCATGATCTCGGCCACGGCCCGGCCTCCCACATGTTCGAGTCCGCGCTGCCCCACGCCGAACCCCACGAGGTGTGGACGGAACGCATCCTGCTCGATGACTCCTCCGACGTGCATAAGGTCCTCGCCCGTGAGGACCCCGACATGCCGGCGCGCGTCGCCAACCTCGTCGCCGGACGCCACCCTGCCCC
>CAYMUE010000043.1:0-25354 GCA_964393505.1 uncultured Polyangiaceae bacterium | reverse complement strand
ACGCTCCACGCGTGGGAGGCGTCGCGCGACCGGGTGCTTGCGGAGCTGTGTGCGAGGATCCGCGCGCGCGATCTCTACAAGACCATTGAGCTCGACGGCGACGCTGCGAGCGAGCCCAAGGCTCGCGCCCGCGCGTTGGAAGTCGCGCGCTCGGTCGCCGCCGAGGCCGGCCTCCTCCCCGACCTGCACGTGGGCCTCGACATCAGCACCGACACGCCCTTCGACGACACCAAAGACAACTTGGTCGTCGTGTCGTCCAAGGGCCCTGCACGACGCCCCGCCGACGTCTCGTTCCTGCTCTCGCGGCTCAACGGCGAAGCCCTCACCCGCGTGCGGCTCATCGTCCCAGGCGAGCTCCGCGACCGCATCCGTCAGGCTCTCTCCCCATGAAACCGTCGCGCTTCGTCGCCCTCGCCGCCTGCGTCGCGGCCCTCGCGCCCTCCTCCGTGGCTGCCGCCGCTGGAGGCAATCTCGACGGCGTCTACCACCGTTTGCGCTCCGACTCCGCCGTGCAGCTCGACCTCGGTGCGGCCGTCGCCGATGGACATCCCGCGCTGCACTCGCGCCTCACGCTCCGCTACCTCCAGACCGCAGGCTTGTTCTTCGCGTACACCGACGACTTCCGCTCCGAGCTCACCGCTGCTTCGCGCGCGGTCGATGCCGGTGTCGAGCTGCGTCCGCTCTTCCTGCCCCGCACCAGCTACGACCTGCAGCGCGGCCCCGCGTGGCTCGACCTGCTCGTCGACAGCTTCGCCCTGCGCGTCGGCGCCGTCTTCGGCCGACAGCCGGGCTTCGATCTGCGCGCTCCAGGGCTCTCCCTCGGTCTCGGCTTCGGCCTGCCCCTCACGTCTTCGGCCTCGGGCCCCTGGATCGACGCTTCCGGCTCGCTCCGGATCTCCCACGCGCACCTCTCGGGAGCAGAGGAGGTCGTCTTCACGCGCGACACCGTCTTCGCGCTGAGCCTGGGCTGGCAAGGCTTCCTCGACGCCGGCCTCGTGGATGCCGGCGACGGGCTCGTGAGATGACGCCGGTCGCGCTGCGCGGGCTGCTCGCCCAGGTTCGCGACCAGACAATCGCAGAGCTCGCGTGCCTGTCGACCGTCTCGCGTCACACGGCGATCGCGAGCGCAGCAGGTCCGGTCCACGTGATCGCGGTCGGCAAGGCTGCGCCTCGGATGTTTCGCGACTGCGCGAGAGTTCTCGACCACCGCATCGCGCTCGCCCTGGTGATCACGACCGATGCAACCGATGCCGGGCAACTCGGCTCGTCGGCTTTGCTGCTTCGCGCTGCGCACCCGCTCCCCGATGCGCGCTCGGTCGCGGCAGCATCGCGTGCTCTCGAGATCGCCGCGCAGGTTCCCACCAGCGGAACCCTCGTCGTGCTGGTGTCGGGCGGGGCTTCCTCCCTGCTCTGCGCACCGCCGGTGTCGATGCCGCTGGGGGAAAAGCAACGGGTGATCGACGAGCTGCTTCGCAGCGGTTCGCCGATTGGCGACGTCAACACCGTGCGACGTCACGTCAGTCGCATCAAGGGCGGGCGACTGGCGGCTGGCTGTCGCGCCCGGGTGCTGTGCGCCATCGAGAGCGATGTCGTCGGAGGAGCCCCGCACGATGTCGGCTCCGGACCAGCGTGCGAGGATCCCACATCGGTGCGCGATGCCGAACGCGTACTGATGCGGGCCCTGGGAGAAGGGCGCGCAAGGGAGATCGTCCCACACCTGTCGGAGGGGCTGTCGCCCAGGGACGCGACGGCATCGCAGGTGGATGCGCGCATCGTGCTGGGCCCCGAGGATCTCGCGGCCACAGTGGCTTCGGGACTGATGCGTCGGGGCTTGCGAGCGAGCCACAGGCTGGTGCCTTCGGCGACCGCGCAGGAGCTGGCGGAGCTTCTGCATGCGACGGCCATGACGCTGCAGGAGGGAGAGGCCGTGGTGTTTGCGGCGGAGCCTTCGATCCGCCTGCCCGCTGGCGCGGGGCGCGGTGGACGAGCTGGGTGGGTAGCGCTGCGCGTGCTGGCGGAGCCTGGTCTTCGCGGGGACACCGTGGTCCTGTGCGCGTCATCCGACGGTGAAGACGGGGCTTCAAGGGCATCGGGGGCGTGCGTATCGGGCGGGCTTGCAGTGGAGCCCGGGGAAGTGCAGGCGGCACTTCGTTCGTATGACGACGCATCGGTTCATGCGCGACTGGGGACGCACCTGAAGGGCGGAGCGACGGGGTTGAACCTGACGGACGTGTACGTGTGCGCGCGGGCTGGGTGAGCGCGGCTCAGGGGGCGGGGGGCTCGTCGACGGCGTTGGACACGGCCATGGCGAGGGCGCAGCTGTTGGCCTGACGTTTGGCGGCAGCCGAGGTCTTGGGATCGAGGGGAGGCGCGGGGACCGCAGAGCCACTGGTGCTGACCGTGAAGGTGCGGGTCTGAGCCGCGGCCTCGGAGCGCAAGCGCAGCACGAGGGAGCCCTTGGCGATGTCGTAGACGAACACGCGCGCGAAGTGGGGGACGGCCTGCAGCGCGTCCATGAGCGTCTCGTCCTTGGCAAGAGCGGAACGATCCTCGGGCGGCTCGTCGAGCACGAGGATGAAGAACTGGCCGCGCACGAGCAGGTCGATGGCGGAGGGCATGTCCTGACGGAGAGTGGACTCGAAGTCACGCTCGAGCAGGCGCATGCGCATGTCGCTGTCGGCATCGCGGACGTCGCGGATCCAGTCCTCGGTGAGGATGCGGGCGCCGCGGTAGAAGACGCGCAGGTTGAAGGGCTGCGCGGGGACAGTGCAGTGGCGGGTCTCGTTGCAGTGCTGGCCGTTGGGGCAATCGCCGTTGCTCTTGCAGTCCGGGCCGGCCCAGGGGTCGGGGTTCTGGGCGCGCATCAGGCAGGAGGTGAAGGCGTCGCGGAGCGAGTCCTGCGCAGCGCGCTGGATGGACTTCGCGTCCTTGGCATCCTCGGTGGTGATGCGCAGGTAAGCGCCCGGGCGGGAGCGGAAGGGAGAGGTGCGGGCGTCGGGCGAGACGAGATCGCTGGTCCAGGGGCCCGCGGCTTCGACGATCCAGCGTTCGATCTTGTCCTTCAAGGGCAGGAAGGAGGGACTGATCTGGGCGGCGGCGTCGCGTTGACGAGCGAGCAGGGCGTTGCGCTGGCTGCTGAGCTTCTCCTGGGTGTACTTCCAGTAGATGATGGCCCACAGGGCGAGGACGATGCCGATCCAGAGCAGGACGCGGCCGGGGACGCCTGGGGTGTGAGCGCGCTTTCTGCGGCCCTCTTCGATGGCTGCGAGGCCTCGGGTATGCTCTTCGGGGGGTTGCATGGGGGGGCTCCTGGAGGCGGCCCTCGCGGGGGAGCGGGTGCGGCCGCGCCCCCGTGCAGGCGGGGAAGCAGACGGCTACTTGTGTTCGCCGCCGCCGCCCTTGTTCGCCCTCGGGAGCTGGCCGACCATGAAGCTCACGTTCGGGTAGCCGGCGAAGGCAGCGGTCTGGAAGACGCTCTTGACGACGAGAGCGGGGACGCGCTTGTCGACCTGGAGGACGACGACGCCCGGGAAGGGCTTGCCCGGGTTGAGCTGCTTCCACAGCTCGCGCTTGTTCTTGAGCACGTTGTGGAGTTCGTCGATCTTCATCAAGCGGCCGGCCTCTTCAATCGCACGCGTGGAGCCTGCGTTGACGCCGTCGACGAGGATCTGGGTGCCCGTGATGGCGACCATCGGGGCATCGACCATGGAGACGGTGTTTTCGGCGGAGGGGAGCTTGGTGTTCTTGTCGACGGGGATTTCGCCGGACGCCGAGAAGGACATGAGGAGGAAGACGACGATGGTGACGAGGAAGTCGATGAAGGGGGTGAGGTTGAGGGAGGCGTTCGTGCTACGCGCTCCGTGGCCGGAGACCTTCTTCTGGACGTACTTGAGGGGCACGCCATGAAGGAGACGACGTCCCGGGACGTGGATCATCTCGTGGTGGAAGTGCCGGCGCGGTTTGGCAGACATCGGCAGACCTCCTACCTGGCAGAGAAGGTGACGTTGAAGGACGTGAGTTCTCCGCCCTTGAACGTACGCTTCGGGGTGTAGATGGCATCGATCACGGCGACGAGATCGCTGAAGGGCGTTCGGTTGTCGACGGAGATGATGGCCTGATCCTGTTTGGGGTCGTTGTCGTTCTTGTGACTGCCGTAGGTGTTCCACTCCTCGCCGATCTTGGTAGCCAGATCGGGGAAGCGAACCTGTTTGTCACCGCCAGAACCACTCTCGACAGCTTGACGACGGACTTCGGAGGTGTTGTGGACCGTGGCGCCGGACTTCCAGATGAGGACGAACTTGTCGTCCTGCTTCATCTCCACGGTGAGCATCTTCTCGGGTTCCACCTTCTCGACGTCCTGATCGGGACGCGGCGGGCTGGGCACCTGGGCGTTCGCATTGATGCGCGCCATCTGCGACCAGACTGCCGTGATGAGCAGGAAGCTGATGCAGCAGACCAGAAGGTCGATCATCGGCACGAGATTGATCTCGGCGTCGGTCGCCCTTCGTCCACCTTTCGGGCCTTCTACGCTTACGCCACCCATGGCTACTCCTCACAGCAAGGTTGCAACAGCGGCGTGATCACGCAGCCTGCACGCCCTGGAGGTTGACCTTCTGACGATTGGCGATGACGAGGTTCAGCACCTGGACAGAAGCCTCGTTGATGTCGTCCTCGAGCTGCTGGGTCTTGCCGTTGAGGACGGCGAAGCCCATGAGGCCGATGAGGGCGACGCCGAGGCCGAAGGCGGTGCAGTTCATGGCTTCGGAGATGCCTTCAGCGAGGATGCGTGCCTTCTGGGAGGGGTCGACGGACTCGCCGCCGACGGCGCCGAAGGACTTGATCAGGCCGGAGACGGTGCCGAGCAGGCCGGAGAGCATCGAGAGGTTCGCGAGGAGCGCGAGGTAGCCGGTGCGCACGGAGATGCGGGGCATCTCGCGGAGCGCGGCCTCATCCATCGCCGCCTGGACTTCCTCGTCGGGGCGGTTGACCTTCACGAGGCCGGCCTGGACGATGCGCGCCAGGGGCGCGTTCGCGGCCGAGCACATCTTGATGGCCTTGGCGATGTCGCCCGCGAGGATGCACTTCTGCATCGAGGCGAGGAACATGTTCTTGTTGATCGACGACTGGGAGTACAGGACGATCGCGCGTTCGACGATGATGCCGATGGTGATGATCGACCAGACAACGATCGGGTACATGCCCCAGCCACCATCATTGAAGTGCTTCCAGAGACCGCTCATCTGTCATTCCTCCTCAGAACCGTTGTGACCTCCGAGTGCCGCTGTCCTGCTGCACACCGAAGCCACACACTGCCGCACCTTGAGACCCATCCAACCGCCGTCGCCTGTCCGGAGTCCTTGCTGCATACCCTCGACATGACGCGGAATGCCGGAATAGGCCCATGCCAATGCGAGGCATAATGGTCGGGGCCCTCGCGGTTCGTCAAGACGGATCCTTGGAGGAGCACGATCTTCGCATCGGACCGGAAAGTTGCACCCGAAGAACATCCCCCGGGCCCGCACGCGTACGCCGCTCCCCGGAGCGCCCTGCCCCCTTCCGTCGCCCTTGCGTTGCCCCGCACGCGCCGTCTATAGTCCGTCCCGTTCGACGCGCGAGCCGGCATCCGCCTTCCCACTGCGCGTCCCGAGCTGGTTCCAAGAAAGGAGTTCTCAGGATGCGTCTTCTGCTGTTGGTGGCCGCCACGCAGGCGCAGTCAGGTGGTGGTGAGAGCGGGTTCATGGCCGCGTTCAAGGACAGCCCGTACTTCCTCATCATCAATATGGTCGTGTCCGTCGTCGTCGTTACCGTCGTCGTCGAACGCCTCATCTTCCAGCTCACCAAGTACCGCGTGAACTCCAAGGAGTTCTTCGCCCAGATCAAGAAGCTCGTCGCTGCGAACAACATCGACCGCGCGATCAAGCTCTGCGAGGCAAGCGACTACCCCATCCTGCAGCTCGTCAAGGCAGGGCTCACGCACGCCAACAAGAGCGCTGACGAGATCGACGCTGCGCTGAGCGAGCGCTACGGCGAGCTCAAGCCCGCCATCGAGCGACGCATTGGCTGGCTCTGGTCTCTCGCCAACATCGCTACCCTCGTCGGCCTCCTCGGCACCGTCGTCGGCCTCATCCACACCTTCGCCGCCGTCGCCGCCCAGGGCCTCTCCCAGGCCGACAAACAGCGCGTCCTCGCCAACGGCATCGCCGAAGCCATGTACAACACCGCCTTCGGCCTCGGCATCGCCGTCACCTGCATGATCTGCCACCTGTACCTCAACACCAAGGCCAAGAAGCTCCAGCACGACCTCGAAGGCACGATGGAGAAGGTCTTCAACCTCCTCGCCATCACGCACAAGGCCTCCGGGTACTGATTGGGGCTCGAGGACGCGTCCATGGCCGAAGCGAAACTCAGCGCCGCGCAACGCTCCAAGATCCGACGGCTCTCCGTCCCCGCGGAGATGTCTCCGGAAGACGAGGCGGGTGAGATCAACATCGTCCCCTTCCTCGACATGATCATCAACATCCTGATGTTCGTGCTCGCCACCGTCGCGGTCGTCTTCACCTCCACCATCGAGACCAGCCCCCCGTCCTCCGGTGGCGGCAAAGTGCGCGTCGAGAGAACCACCCCCTCGCTCAACCTCACCCTCGTCATCACCAACGATGGCGCCACCTTCAAAGCCTCCGGCGGCAACATCTCCACCGGATGCGACAGCGTCGGCGCTGGCATGACCTTCCCCTCCAAGGGCAAGGACGCTGCCGGTGAGCCCGTGCTCGACGCCGACGCCATCACCGCCTGCGCGCGAAAGCTCAAGGACTCCTCGCCGGACTTCAAGGAGGAGACCCAGATCCGGATCACCGCGAGCAACGGCATCAGCTATCGCAAGGTGATCGAGTGCATCGACGCCGTCCGCAAGGACAAGAGCGGCAACGACCTGTTCCCTGACGTGCTGTTCGGCGTTCCCCGCTGAACCGAGGACCTCGTGATGGCAGCTGCTCCCAAGTCTCCCGCCACGTCCAGCACGGCCCTCTACAAGACCGCCTTGCGCAAGGCCAAGCGCAAGAACGAGGTCGAGGCCGAGGTCAACTACCTCAACATCACCGCCATGCTCGACATGATGACCATCATCCTCGTCTTCCTCCTGAAGACGATGGCGTCGTCGAGCGCTTCCCTTCCCCAGTCCAAGGACCTCACCCTCCCCAGCTCCGTCCTTACCGCCGAACCCCACCAGGAAGGCGTCGCCGTCGTCGTCACCAAGTCCCAGATCCTCGTCGGCGACGACCCCAACCCCGTCGTCGTCCTGCCCACCCGCGAGTCCCTCGCGCAGTCCGGCCTCGACGCCAAGTACAAGAAGGCCGGCATCAACGACCTGCACATCGTGCCCCTCGCCAATGCCCTGCTCGCCGTCCGCGAAACCGACAAGCAGATCCGCCTCGCCAAGGGCCAGGATCCCAACAGCTCCGAGGCGATCGTCATCGTCGACGAGAGCACCCCCTATCGTCTGCTGATGGAGGTGCTCTTCACCCTCGGACAGAGCAGCTTCGGCAAGTACCACCTCATGGTCTTGCAGGCGAAGAAGTCCTGACCCGCCCCTCGGCCATCTCGGCCTTGCCCTCTCAGCTTGCATCGTGCTACTCGCGCCAGCGAGGCTCCGTGGTTTGCCATCGCGCGCGTCCGACTGCGCACGACCCGATCCCACTCGCCCCCGCACCATGACCGAGTTCGGCTTGACGCTGACCCTGTGCCTGCTCGCTGTCGCGCTGACGGCGGTGCTCGCTCGCTCGCGCTCGCTGCCTCCACCTCCCCGCCCCCTCAAGGAATCCGCCGACACCATCCGCGTCGGCGTCTCCACCTTCGCTCGCACCCACGCGCGCGTCCTGCTCATCCTCGCGAGCCTCGCGGCCTTCGTCCTCTTCGTGGCCTACGCGTTCGTTCGCTCTTCGCGCCCTTCGGATGCAATTGCTTCGTCTCACGAACTGGCTGCGTGGACCGCCGCGACCTTTCTCTTCGGCGCACTCTTGCCGGCTGTCGTGCTCCCGCTTGCCGCGCGCTTCTCGCTCTCGATCTGTGCTTCCCTCGCATCCCCTACGCGCTCGCCCACGCCGCAATCGCTCCCCGCTGCGCTGCGCGCCTGCGCCGCCTCGGGCCTCGTCGCGGTCGCCCTGCCCACGGCAACGCTCTCGATCCTCGCCCTCGCTGCCTGGTGGCGCCTTGGCGGATTCTCGCCCGCTCCTGCCGCCGACGCCCCCTGGAAGCTCGTCCTGCTGCTGCTTGGATTCCCCGTCGGCGCTGCGCTCGCCGGCTGGACCGCGCGCGTAATGGGCGGCGTGTTCTCGGGCACTGCGCGCCTCGGCGCCACCCTCGGTGCTGTCCCCGTCCCCGCGGAACACCCCAAGAACCCGGCCTGGCTCGCGCGCCAGACTGCAGAAGCCCTCCTCGAAGGCTCGTCTCCCGCGGTCGACACGGTCACCACCATCGCCGGCACCCTCGCCGGTGCGATGATCGTCTCGGCCGACTTCTGGCGCGCCAACGCCTCCCGCCTCGGCGCCTCCCTTGGCGTCGTCATGCTCGCTCCCATGCTCCTCGCCTTCGGCCTCGTCGCCTCCGGCGTCGGTGTGCTCTCCGTGCGCTGGGACCCCTCGGAACGCCCGGAATCTGCCTTCGATCGCGGCATGGGGACGACGCTGCTGCTCACCCTTGCGGGACAGCTCGCCTGCACGCGGTGGGTCCTGGATTCCTGGTGGCTCCCCGCCTTCGGCGCGTGCGTCTCGGGGTTGCTGGCGGTCGTGCTCTCCACGCTCGCGCTGCGTCTCACCGCCCGCCACGATCGCACCAACGCTGCGGCGTCGGGTGCGACGGTCAAGCTCGGTGCCGGGCCTTGGCTGATCACGGGTCTGGCACGGGGAACCGAGCGCGGAGTGCTCGTGGTGACAGCGATCGCGGTCCCCCTGCTGACGGGTTGGTTCTGGGGTTCCCGGACGGGGCTGGCAGGAGGGGGAGCGTTCGGGATCGCGTGCGCTGCAGCGGCCATGCTCGGTCCGGCGGCCTATGCCGTGGCGGTGCGCTCCTCGAGCGCGTGCTCCTACAGTTCGGCCTCGCTGGCGCTGGTGTATTCAGCGGGAGCCGAGGGAGCCGAGCGTGCGGCACGCCTGACGGAGCTCGGTGGTGCGGCGCGAAGGTGCGGATTTGCCCAGGCGATTCAGTCCGCCGTCGCCCTGCTGGTGAGCTGTCTGCTGGGGTGGATCGCGCTGGTGGGGCCGCTTGCGGCGGCGGCTCCTGCGCCAGGGCCTGTGGTTCTGGGGTTGGCAGTGCTGGTCGCGATCTGCGCGGTGGTCTGGTTCGGGTCACGAGCGATGGGGGCGGTGATCCGTGCAGCGGCGCCGGTGATCCGGGACATCCGGACGCACCTGCTCACGGGAGCGCCGCGCCAGGAGGGGGATTCGCTTCAGTTCGAGGAGGGATACGATCCGGAGCACGCGTCCTGCCACGCGATGGTCCTTCACGAGGCGCAGCGCCATGCGTTGCCGGTGGGGCTGCTGGGCCTGGGGATCGGGATGGCGGTCGAAATCGCGCTTCACGCAGTCTCCATGGGATTCGGCGTGGGGACCGCGACTCAGGTGGTGGCAGTGGGGGTCGCGGGGGCGGCCTGCGCCGGACTGGTCCTCTCCTTCGCTGCGGACAGCTCGGCATCGGTATGGTCACTTTTCTGTCGAGGATTCGTCCCGCGGTTGAAGTACTCGGTTGACGACGCCGCAAATCCAGCGAACACTTCTCGCCTAGGCGCGGCGATCGTGAGCGACACCGTGGGGGTATCGTTCGAGGCGATGGCAGCCCCATCGCTCCAAGCACTCGTCAAGGTGCTTGCGACGGTCACCCTGGTGGTCGCCCCGCTCTTCCAATGAGAGATGCCCGTGCGTCGCGCCAACGCATCGCGGGCGCTCTGATGTGAGGCCTGGGTTGTCCTCTCCCCTATCGGATGCACTTTCCACTCTGAGTGACCGTGGTCTTCGCCGTCTTCTCGGCGCTCGCACCTTCTTGCGCGGACTCGACTATGCCCGCCGCAAGGTGGTCGAGGAAGTCGATGTCGGCCTCGCCTCCGCGCAAGGACGCGTGCGCGGTTCCGAAGCCGAACCGTACTCCGTCCGCGTGGACCTCACCCCCGACGGCATCAAGTCCGAGTGCTCGTGCCCGGCCTTCGCCAAGGCGGGCCAGCACTGCAAGCACGTCGCTGCGCTGCTGATCACGGTCCGCGATCAGGCTCGCGGCTCCGCCCCGCGCCGCCCGGTCCCGACAGCCCCCAGCGTCGCGACTCCGCTCGTCGGGGGCGAGTCCAAGTCGCGTCGGCGCGACCGACGCCGCCGCTCCACCGTGATGCACGGCTTGCCACCGCAGGTCGGAAGCGTTCCCGAGCCGGATGCGGTGGCGAGCCAGACCGGCATGGGCGCGTGGCTTCCACCGGAGGGTGTCACTCAACCGCGGTCGCTCGAGTACCGCATGCACGTGCGTCAGGGAGCGATCACGGTGACGATCCTCGATACCGAGGCGCGGGTGCCGCTGCTTCCCTCCCACGCGCTCGCGTGGCAGGCGTTGCAGCCCACCAAGGACCGCGAGCCGCTGCGCCTGCTTGCCCGCTTCGAAAGCGGCAACCCGCGTCATCCCGCCGTCGATGTCCGCGGCGAAGACGTCGCCGAGCTGCTCCCGCTGCTCCGGGACCGTCGCGTGCTGCTCGAGCCCGCGCTGATGCAGCTGAGGTTCTCCGACGACGCGCTGCGCCCGCGGTTCGATCTCGAGCTCGACGACAACGCGATCGTGGTCAAGGCGAGCTTCGAGCGAGTGACCGACAAGCGGCGATTCCAGCTTTCGCAGGGCGGGTGGTTCGAGGGCGCTCCTGGTTGGCAGATCGACACGGCCAACGGAGTGGCTCACCCGCTGCACCGGCGCGTGTCGCCGGCGGCGTTGCGCAGGCTCGTGCGTTCGCCGGCGATCGCGGAGCCCGTCACGAGGATCGGCGACGTGATCATGACGGGGCTGCCGAAGGTCGCGCTGGAAGTGGGCGCGGATCTCCCCGACCTCGACCAGATCGCGCAGGTCATGGATCTGGAGCCGTCGTTCCGCATGCACGCCCAGGGCGAGCTCGTCCACGCGGCCGTCGCGCTGTACGTGAGCTACGGCGAGCAGGAGATGTTGGTCCCCTCGGGCGCGCTCGGCCCTCCGGTCCTGATCCAGCCTCCGGACAGCCACAACCCCCGCATCCGCTGCTACCGCTGCGACATCGCTGCGCAGCAGGAAGCCGTGGGGAAGCTGCTCGAGCTGGGGCTGCGCCCCGACGAGTCCGGCGAGCTGTTCGTTGCCGACGGCGATCAGTCGATACGGTTCTGGTCGGACGGGATTGCGACGCTCCCGGAGACGTGGAGCCTCTACGTGCCCGACGATCTGGTGGACACGCAGATCCGCGCGAACACGGTGGTGCCCCACGGCCGCATCTCCTCCGGCATGGACTGGCTGAGCGTGAAGCTCTCGTTCGAGAGCGAGGGCGTCACGGTGCCTCGCGAGGAGATCGCGCGCTGCCTGGCCATGGGGCAGAAGTTCGTGAAGCTCGAGGACGGGTCCTACGCGAAGATCGACGCCGAGCAGATCAAGGCGGTGTTGGAGCGTGAGGTGGAGCTGATGACGGCGGGCCGGGGTGGCAAGCTCCCGCTCAGCCAGGCGGGACGCGTGCAGGAGCTCGAGCAGCTCCTCAAGTCGGTCGGCAAGTGCACCTCGACCCAGGGTGCGCGCAGCCTGTTCGAG
Organism: uncultured Polyangiaceae bacterium; assembly: GCA_964393505.1. Lineage (GTDB taxonomy): Bacteria > Myxococcota_A > Polyangia > Polyangiales > Polyangiaceae > JACRCQ01. Next base: position 13,570 of record CAYMUE010000043.1, on the reverse strand, counting down.
AAGCTCGCGAACATCGACGAGATCGGCGCTGCCAAGAAGCCGCGCAACCTCAAGGCCAAGCTGCGTCCCTACCAGGAGCAGGGGTTGTCCTGGCTCAAGTTCATCCACGACATCGGCGCAGGCGGCGTCCTCGCCGACGACATGGGACTCGGCAAGACCCTGCAGGCCATCGCCCTGTTCCTCCTCGTCAAAGCCGAAGCCAAGAGACTCTCCGCTCTCGTCGTCGCTCCAACCAGCGTCGTGCACAACTGGGCACGCGAGATCCAGCGCTTCGGCCCGTCACTCTCCGTCACCGTGTGGCACGGCGCCGATCGCAAGGAGCAGATCGACGAGCTCTCCACAGCCGACGTGATCATCACGAGCTACGCGCTGCTGCGTCGCGACGTGGACATTCTGCGGGGGCTGGATCTGACCTACTGCGTGCTCGACGAGGCGCAGCAGATCAAGAACCCGCTGAGTGCGACGGCGCAGGCGGCCAAGAGGATTCCGGCGGAGCGGAGGCTGGCCCTGACGGGCACGCCCATCGAGAACCGACTCTCCGAGATCTGGTCCATCTTCGACTTCGTGAGCCCGAACCTGCTCGGCCCCCTCGACAAGTTCGAGGAGACCTTCAGCCGCCCCATCGATCAGGGCGACTCCAAGGCGGCTGCCCGCCTTCGCGCGATCATCCACCCGTTCATCCTTCGGCGCACCAAGCTCGAGGTCGCACGGGACCTGCCGGAGAAGATCGAGGACGATCGAATCTGCGAGCTCATGGGCCAGCAGAAGGCGCTCTACGCACAGGTCGCCCGGGAAGTTCGCGCACAGGTCATGGGAGAGGTCGAGCGCGTCGGAATGGCACGCAGCCACATCCACATCCTCGCCGGCCTTACCCGTCTCCGCCAGGCTGCCTGCGACCCTCGCCTGCTGGGACTCCCCCGGGAGTTCAACGACGAGGATTCCGGCAAGCTGCAGGCGGTGCGCGACCTGATGGAGGAGTGCGTCTCCGGCGGTCACAAGGTGCTGCTCTTCAGCCAGTTCGTCTCCATGCTCCATCTCATCCGGACCGCGCTGGATCGCGACGGCATCCGCTACGAGTACCTCGACGGCTCCACCAAGGATCGCGCCGAGCGCGTCGAGCACTTCCAGACCGATCCGACGGTTTCCGTGTTCCTGATCAGCCTCAAGGCAGGCGGCACCGGGCTGAACCTGACCGCCGCGGACACGGTGATCCACTTCGACCCCTGGTGGAACCCGGCGGTCGAGGACCAGGCGACCGACCGTGCCCACCGCATCGGCCAGACGCGCGTGGTCACGACCTACCGGCTCGTGGCCGAAGGCACGATCGAGGAGAAGATCCTGCAGCTCAAGGCGAAGAAGCGCGAGCTGGTGTCCGCGGTCCTGTCCGAAGACGCGGGCGGCGCCAAGAAGCTCACGCGCGCGGACCTCGACGATCTGTTCTCTGCAGACTGATCTCCGGCCACAGCATCCCCCACATCCCACGTCTCGTGCCGCGCCGGGAACCCCGGCCGACGGGCGCGCGCCATTGTTCGTGACACGAACGGATCGCGCGACCCATGGAACGAAAGAGGCGCGCAGCCTCCAGGGCCGCGCGCCTTCGTGCGCTGCAAGCAGCGGCGTTCAGGTCACGGGAAGCAAGTTCCGAAGATGTGGATCTTGCCGGGAGCGCAGCTCTTCTCCCCTTCCGCCGGAGGCATCGCATACAGCGCCGAGCCGGCCGCACCGCTGGCGCCGCTCGACCCCGAGTCGCCACCGGTTCCGGAGGCGCCGCTGTAGCCGCTGTAGCCACCCTGACCGGAGCCGCCCTTGCCTCCGGTGCCGCTCGAGCCACCGGTTCCCGACGAGCCGCCCTTGCCCGCTTCCTTCGCATCGGTGCCGGTGTCGGCGACATCGGCCGACGCGTCCCCGGTGGTGCCTCCGGTGCTCGACAGATCCGCCTCTTCCGGCGACGCACACGCCAAGGGAAGGACCGCAGACAGCGTGAACAAAGCAGCAGCACCCAGCAGCAAGTGTCGATAGCGGGGCTTGCGATTCATGCGCGGTTGCTCCTGAAGCAAGGTCGACGGTTCTCCCGTCCACCGGAACCTGTTGAAGTCACGCTACCACACCCCCCCCTTGCTGCAAATAGACTGACCTTCTGACCAGATCTTTCCTCGAAGCTCATGGCGTGCCGTGAGCTGGCGAAGGGCACGGAGCGAGACCGGGCGGGAATCCGGTCAGACCGGCCGGGGACGATGCAGCTGTCAGAGTCTGAGCAGACGGCTGTCAGCGCCGGCGTAGGAGTACCTGCGCATGGAGATGTTCATCAGCAGCCCGAGGCCGATCATGTTGGTGAAGACAGAGGAGCCGCCATACGAGAACAGCGGCAGGGGGACGCCGACTACGGGGAGGATGCCGCTGACCATGCCGAGGTTGAAGAAGCTCTGCCAGAAGATCATGGCCCCGACTCCGACGGCGAGCACAGCGCCGAAGCGGTTCTTGGCCTGGGAGGCGATGCGGATGGCCCAGAGGACGAGGAAGCCGTAGAGGCCGAACAGCACCATGGTGCCGAGAAATCCCCAGTCCTCGGCGAAGACCGGGAACGGGAAGTCCGAGTACTGGTCCGGCAGGAAGAGGTACTGGTTCTGCGTGCCCTTCATGTAGCCCTGGCCGAGGAACCCGCCGTTGCCGATGGCGATGCGCGCGTGGTGCGCGTGCCATCCCGCTCCGCGAATGTCGGCTTCGGGGTTGAGGAACGATGTCACCCGCATGCGCTGGTAGTCCTTGAGACCGTAGTTCCAGACCAGGGGCAGCGCGATGATGGCGGTGACGAAGATGGTGAGCAGGCTCTTCCACTGGATACGGGAGAGGCCGAGCACGGAGACGAGGATGAGGCCGAGGATGAGGGCGGTTCCGAGGTCCGGCTGCTTGAGCACGAGCAGCATGGGGACGGCGGCCAGCGCCGCAGGTGCGGCGAGATCCCGCAGCGTGCGCCCCTCCGCGTGCGGGTCGTCGTGGATGTACTTCGCCAGGGCGATGGCGAGGCAGAGCTTCATGAACTCGCTCGGCTGGAAGCCGAAGGAACCGATGGGGATCCACCGTGCAGAGCCTCGGATATCGCGCGCGAGCACGAGGACGAGGACGAGCATGACGAGCCCGCCCGCGTAGATGACGTAGGCGAAGCGCTCGATGTGGCGGTAGTCGATGGAAGCGGCAGCGACGGCGAGGATGCCGCCGGCGACCATCCAGTAGATCTGGTTGAGGTACAGCTCGGTGAGCGCGGCCTTGGCGACGCTGGTGGCGCTGTAGAGGTTGACGATGCCGATGACGGCGATGAGGGTGGCGCAAATGAAGAGCGGCCAGTCGAACCTGTCGCGCGCATGGAAGCCGTGCTCCTCGGCATGGAGGCTCATGGCGTCCCCCGCGACGATGCGGGCGTTGCGGAACCGGCGGCGGGCGCCTTCTTGGCTGCGCGCTCGGCCTTGAGCCTGTGGTAGGCGCGCATGACCTGCAGGGCGACAGGAGCGGCGACGCGCCCTCCGGCGCCGCCGTGCTCGATGAGGACGACGACAGCGATCTCCGGGGCTTTCGACGGTGAGTACGACGCGAACCAGGCGTGGTCCCGGTTGAAGTACCAGACCCTCGAGTCGTCGGCGCCCAGACCGACCGTCTGGTGAGACACCTGGGCCGTGCCGGTCTTGCCGGCCGCGTCGACGTCGGGCAGCCGCTCGTTGTACGCGGTTCCCTTCTCCTCGTTCACCACGCCCCAGAGCCCCCGATGCACCAGGGCCATGTCCTCGGTGCGCAAGTTGATGCGGCGGCGCACGCGCGGAGACAGATCCTGCACGATGGTGCCGTCGGCTGTCTCGACCGAGTGCACGAGCTGCGGCTCGTAGAGCACTCCGCCGTTGGCCAGCGCGGCGTAGGACAGCGCGAGTTGCAGGGCCGTGACGGTCGTTGCGCCCTGTCCGATGGCAGCGTTGAGTGTGAAGCCGACGCGGAACTGGCCCTTGTAGTGCTGAGAGTACCAGGCGCGTGTGGGCATGCGTCCTTGGGATTCGACGTTGGTTCCGAGGCCCGTCTTCTGACCGAAGCCGAAGTCGAGGCCTGTGCGGGCAAGGCGGTCCAGGCCGATGGCCTCGCCGAGCTGGTAGAAGTAGACGTTGCAGGATCGGGTGATGGCCTGCTCGAGGGCGACGGGGCCGTGCACGTGAGTGCACTTGAACATGCGCTTTCCGAACTGGTAGTAGCCGCGGCAGTCGAACTGCTTGCGCGTGTCGATGAGGTTCTCGCGAAGCGCAGCCAGGGCGGTGAACGGCTTGTACGTCGACCCGGGCGGATAGGCGCCGCTCATCGTCTTGTCGAGGCTCGGCTGCAGCGGATCGCTGAGCAGCCGGCGATACGCAGACTTCAACGCCTGCACGCCATTGCCTCCGGACAGCTCGTTGGGATCGTACGACGGCTTGCTGATCATCCCGAGGATGCGTCCGGTGCGCACGTCGACCACGACAGTCGCACCGGCGAGCGCGCTGCGCATCGCCGTGTGGATCGCCTTCTGGATGTCGAAGTCGATCGTGAGGCGAAGGTCGCGTCCGGGGATCGGATCGAGACGCTTGGGATCGTCGATGAGCGCCATGGAGGCGGGGTCGAGATGACGACGGCCCCTGGAGTCGACGACGACCTTCTCCCAGCCGCGTGTGCCTCGGAGGTAGCTTTCCCAGCCGCGTTCGACGCCGCCTGCGCCGCGCCGGTCTCCTTCCATGTAGCCGAGGGCTCGCAGGCGCACGAGCGCGTCGCTGTCGACTTCGGACATGTAGCCGAGCACGTGGGCACCGAGCTCGGCGTGGGGGTAGTAGCGCACGGGAGCGGGGACGACGTCGACGCTTGGCAGCTCGGCGGCGTGGGTTTCGAGGGTGGCGACGAGGTCGCGGCTGACGTCTTCCTTGACGAGGATCTGCCAATCCTTTCGGGGACCGGAGTCGCTCTTGAGGTCGAGGATGCGCTTCTGGATCCGCTCCCGCTCCTGGGCGTTGAGCTGCATGTAGCCAGCGAGGCGGGGCCAGACGCTGCTCATGTCGAGCTTCGAGGGGACGCAGTAGACGTTGTAGGAGGGGCGATTGGAGGCGAGGACGCGTCCGAGGCTGTCGCGCACGACGCCGCGGGTGGTGGCGAGGGTGACGCGGCGAATGATGTTCTCGCGGGCAAGAGCCCGGTACTCATCACCGTTGATGACCTGCATGTAGAACACGCGGGCGGTGAGCGCGAGGAAGGCAAGCACGACGACGACGGCGAGCCACCTGGGGCGACGTCGGAACTCGCCCATGTCGGACCGGGAGACGAGGACGCTCATGGGCCGGCCCCGCGGGCGGCCGTGCCGGGAGCGGAGGCCGTGAAGGAGTGGATGCGAGAGGCGATGGCGAATACGGCCGGGGAGAAGATGGCGGTGCTGGCGGCGTGGGGGAGGACGAGGGCGAGCATGTCACGGGAGCCGTGGGGGTTCCTGCCGAAGATGGCGAGGAGCACGAGGACCATGATGCTCTGCACGACGGAGAAGACGAGGGCGAGGGGGATCTGGGTGATGATGTGCTGGGCGGCGAGGCGGACGCCGGCGGCGCGAGCGAGCACGAAGGTGGCAACGGAGACGAAGGTGAAGAGTCCGACGGGAGCAGCGGCGAACAGGTCAACGCCGTAGCCGAAGACGCAGGCGAGCCCGGCTCCGCGGGCGATGTTGTACTCGTGCACGCCCATGAACACGATGAGCGGCAGGATCAGCGACGGGGTGAGTCCCGGCAACGGGATGCGACCGGTCACCCAGAACAACACCGACTGCAGGAAGAGCAGCCCGAGGCCCGCGCCGAGGAACGCCGTATTGCGCATTCGTCACCTCGACTCGACGGGCTTGGCCTTGTCCTGCTTCTCCGAGACGGGGGGAGCGTCGGACTCGGTGGATGTGACGATGAGGACGTCCTCGAGGCGCGACAGGTCGACGGCAGGAGCAGCCTCCACGCTCTGGTAGATGCCGAAGTCGCGTCGTACGACCTTGGTCACGCGGGCCACGGGGATGCCCTTGGGGAACCGCTTGCCGACGCCCGAGGTCAGGAGCAGATCCCCGACGTCGACCTCGTCGGTCCGCTGCACGTACTCGACGCGACAGGCGTACTGATTGGGGTTGCCGGTGCCGCGCACGAAGCCGCGTGCGCCGGTGCGTTCGACGACGACATCGATGCCGCTGCCGGAGTCCACGGTGAGCAGGACGTCGATGGTATCGCCCGAGACGCGGTAGACGGTGCCGACGATTCCGTCGAGGGCGATGACGGGCATGTTGGGGCGGATGGCCCTGGCGGGCCGATCAAGGGTGACGCGGTGCACGCGGAAGAACTCGGTGAAGTCCTTGGAGATGACGTGAGCGCTGACGACGTCGGGGGGGAGCGTGTCGCGCAAGCCGAGCAGCTTGCGCAGGCGGAGGTTCTCGGCCTCGGTCTGCTCGAGCTGGCGGACCTTGCCGCGGAGCCTGGCGTTTTCGTAGGCGAGCTGACGGTTGTTCGCCTTGACGTCGACCAGGTAGACGTAGTCGCTGATCAGCGAGGAGGTACCGGAGGCGAGCGCGGACGCGGCGTACTGGATCGGGGTCGAGATGCGGATGATGGCCCGGTCGAGGGCGTTGAGGGCCTTGGGGTCGCGCACGTTCGCACGCAGCAGGAAGAACGGCACGGCGAGCAGGATGACGACGATGGCAATGTCGCGGTAGCGTTTCAGCGTGTCCACGTCGTCCTCCAGGCGATCTGACCAACCTCGCCGGCGGCCTGTGGCATCCGCGATGGGACGCCTTCATGGGTTCATGGTCCCTGGGTCTGGCCGGGGTCCGAAGGTGGGGCCGCACGACGAGGTGCGAGACCGAAGGAAGCGAACCGAAGGCTAGCCGATGGTCACCTCTTTGAGCAGCTCCATGTGATCCAGCGTCTTTCCGCTCCCGAGCACAACCGCGGAGATCGGATCGTCGCAGACCATCACCGGCAAGCCCGTCTCCTCGCGCAGCAGTACGTCGAGGTTCTTGAGCAGCGAGCCGCCGCCAGTGAGGACAATGCCCTTGTCGACGATGTCGGCAGCGAGCTCGGGCGGGGTGCGCTCGAGGGCGATGAGGACGGCTTCGACGATGGCATTGATGGGCTCGCTGAGGGCCTCACGGATTTCGTCGGAGTTGACGACGATGGTCTTGGGTACGCCGGCGACCATGTCGCGTCCCTTGACCTCCATGGTGGTCTGCTGCTCGAGGGGGTAGGCGTTGCCGATGGTGGTCTTGATGCGCTCGGCGGTCTGCTCGCCGATGGCGAGGTTGTACTTTCGCTTCATGTAGCCGACGATCGCCTCGTCCATCTTGTCGCCGCCGACGCGGACGCTCTGGGAGTAGACGATGCCGGCGAGGGAGATGACGGCGACCTCGGTGGTACCGCCGCCGATGTCGACGACCATGTTGCCGCTGGGTTCGGTGATGGGGAGACCGGCGCCGATGGCAGCGGCCATGGGCTCCTCGATCAGGTAGACCTCGCGGGCTCCGGCGCCCTCGGCACTCTCCTTGACGGCGCGTTTTTCGACTTCGGTGATACCGAAGGGGACGCAGATGATGATACGCGGCTTGACGAGAGTGCGACGGTTGTGGGCGCGGGCGATGAAGTACCGAAGCATGGCTTCGGTGATTTCGAAGTCGGCGATGACGCCATCGCGCAAGGGGCGCACGGCCTGGATGTTGCCGGGGGTGCGGCCGAGCATTTCCTTGGCTTCGCGGCCGACGGCGAGGACTTTCTTGGCGCCGCGGGAATCGCGTTGGACGGCGACGACGGAGGGCTCGCAGGAGACGATGCCCTTGCCCTTGACGTAGATGAGGGTGGTGGCGGTGCCCAGATCGATGGCGAGGTCGTTCGAGAACAGGCCGTAGAGCCAGTCGAAGATCATCGCTGGGCCTCAGAGCAAAGGGAGCGCATAGAGTCGATGGATCCCGGCGCCGACCGCACGCGTGCGGAACCTCCCGCGCGCACCATGCGCCGCGGGGGAGACAGAATCCAGGCGGTCTTCGTAACACGCGTGCAGGAGCGAGGCAATTCGCAGGTCCTGCCCGCCGAACACGTGTTCAGCCCACACGTCGCACGCGGCGCGAGGAGCCGCGCAGCGAGCCGTTGCAGGACGGCGGCCGCCGGTGCAGCCGGGCCGCCCCGCAGCAGGGCTACTTGCTGATCTTGCCTTCCTTGTGAGGATGATGCTTGCGGCACGAGGGGCAGTACTTCTTGATCTCGAGCTTCTGCGTCATCGTGCGCTTGTTCTTGGTGGTGACGTAGTTCGGTCGCCCGCAGGCGCCGCAAGTGAGCTTGATCAAATCACGCATCGCAACAGCTCCGATTGAGAAAAAGGCGTTCCCTTATACGGCGATCGCGCAGGATGTCAAGGCGAACGCCCGACACCGTGGGTCGACGTCTCCCCCGCGGCTTGCGTCCGCAACACGGGAATCCGCCGGACCGAGCCCGCTACTCGTCGTCGTCGTCGTAGTTCTCCCAGCCGCCACGGCCGCGATCGCGGTCGCGCTCCTGGTTCTTCCGACGGCGCGCGCCGTCGGCGTCGTGGTCCGGACGCGGCTTGCGCTTCTCCTCGAAGCGACGCGGCGGCGGATCCGGATTCGGCGGCGGCATCCCGTAGCCTCCGCCTCCGCCGCGGAACGGCGGCGCCCCGCGATCCGGGGGTGGACCGCTGCGCATCCCGCCCCCGGGCGGCGGCCCCTGCGACGGACGCGGCGGATAGCTCGGGCTGGGCCCGTCGGCCCGAGGCCCCGGACGCTCCCCCTTCGGGTGGGCGATGTTGATCACGAGCCGGCGACCGCGAAGGTCCGCTCCCCGCAACGCCTCCATCGCGGCCCGCGCTGCTTCGGCAGTCTCCATCGTGATGAAGCCGAAGCCGCGCTTACGTCCATCGGGATCCATTGGGAGATTGACCCGCGCCACCGGTCCAGCTCCGGTCCCGGAGATGAGCGCATCCACCTCCTCAGGCGTGCAGTCGTAGGGGAGGTTGCCGACATACAGCGTGCGATCCGGTGCGGCAGTGAACGCTCCGCCCCCTCCCATCGGCGCGCGCGGGCCACCCGCCATGGGGCCATCCTTGCGCGGCGGCTCAGCCTGGAATGGGCGAACCGAGATCGGCTTGCCCGCAAGCGATGTCCCGTCGAGAGCGCTGCGCGCCGACAGCGCCTCTTCCTCGGTCGACATCGTGACGAACCCGAACCCCCGCGGCCGACCGGTCATCCGGTCTCGCGGGATGCTCACCTCCACGACGGCGCCACCTGTGGCTTCGAACTGCTGTCGAAGAATGTCCTCCGAGATGGTGTCGGGTAGGCCCGCCACAAACAACTTGCGAGCATCCTCTGTCGCCATGCAATCGTCCGTCTCCTCACCGGATGTCGAGCGTCTCGACCTGCCCGAAGCGTGCGCCATGTGGACACACGCTGGCAGCATCCCAAGCTGGGATCGCAACCTCCACGATATTCGAGCCCCGCAAGCCGTCAAGACCCCTCACCCCTCCGCCCCGCCGGAAAACGCGGAACCCGCAGGTTGGCCCCTCGCCCGGGTTCGCAGAGCCCTGCCAAAAAGACTACTCTAGCCCCCGCATGGCCGATCCACGCGTCAGGTTGGTGGTCAACCCCAGGGCGGGCGCCGGGGCCGCGGGACGCATCCTGCCGGACGTCGTTCGCGCCCTCCAACAGCGCGGCGTCACCTACGAGGTCGCTCGCACGTCCGCGCCCGGGGACGCCACCCGGATCGCGCGCTCGTCGTTCGAAGACGGCATCGACGTCATCGCGGTGGCGGGGGGAGACGGGACCCTCAACGAGGTGGCGCAGGCCTATCTCGACGAGGCGGGACGGCCGCGCCCGGGCCCCGAGATCGCGCTCATCCCCGCAGGAACCGGCGGAGATCTGCGTCGCACGCTGCGCCTCCCTCGCGACCCGCGCCAGGTGGTCGACCGCTTGTGCGACGGGACCTCGGAGCCGATCGATCTCGGCATCGCGGAGCTCGTCGGGTGGAATGGCGAGCCGCTGACCCGGGCCTTCGTCAACGTCACCAGCTTCGGCGTGGGCGGCGCCACCGACAGGCTCGTCAACCAATCGCCCAAGTGGCTGGGGGGCAAGGCGGCGTTCTTCATCGGCACCGCGCGCGCCCTGCTCTCGTACCGCAACGCACCCGTGCGAGTGCTCGTCGACGGCTCGCCGTTCCTCGATGGTCCCGTGTTCAACGTCGCGGTTGCGAATGGACGGTTCTTCGGCGGGGGCATGATGATCGCTCCCGACGCGGAGCCTTCCGACGGTGTGCTCGAGGTCGTCGCGCTGGGTGATCTGAGCCGGCTCGAAGTCGTCGGCCTGGCCGGCAGGATCTACCGCGGAACGCACACGAGTCATCCGAAGGTGACGGTGACGCGAGGCAGGACGATCGAAGCAGAGCCCGCGAGCGCGGACGGAGAGGTCTGGCTCGACATGGACGGCGAGACGCCGGGGAAGCTTCCTGTCAGAATCCGGGTGGCTCCGCGGGCGCTGAGGATTCGAACGTGATCATTCGTCACACGACACGATGGATCGCGCTGTCTGTCGCGACGGCTCTGTCGGGGTGCACCTGCGGCGGCCCGCGCGGTCAGCCCACTCCCACGGCGAGCAGCGCTCCCAGCGCCGCTCCGCTGCCCGATGCCCCGGCCCCCGCATCGTCGGTCGGCGGCAGGTGGAACCGCGACAGCTTCGCGTTCCACAGCGCGCTGGCAGAGGTGCACGACACCTGGATGAGCGTGACGCTGCTCGACCGTGAGGCTCGCTGCGGCGAGCAGCGCATGAGAGACACCGACCGGGCGATCCAGCTCGTGGTCCCCACGGGACCGGACAACGATCTGTACTCTGGACGATGGATCGCGTTGCCCGCACGGCTGCACGGCGCGGGCGTGAGCGATGCCCCGGCCTATGGCTCCTTCTGCAAGTTCGACCGCGTCGAGCGCACGCAGGGAGGCGTGATCCGGGGAAGGCTCGAGATGTCGTATCGCACGGGGCTCGAGGCGAGCTCGCCGGAATACGATGCGCGTGGGAGCTTCGAGGCGACGGTGTGTACGGCGACGACGACGAAGGCGTCGATGCCGCAGCTCGACCGTTCCGCACCGGTGGCCGGGACGGTGGGGGGCCAACCGCGCGCGTTTCCGACCTTCCTGGCGTTCGTGCACAAGCTCCCCGGGGGGCGCTCGTTCATCCGGCTCAAGGGGTACGCGCGCAAGGAGGTGGGCTGCTACAGCGAGGGGCCGAACACGCCGTATCTGCACGGGCCGGAGATCGGCGCAGGCCCCGAGGGCAAGTACTTCGAGGGCGTGGCAATGCCGGCGCGATGGATCCTGCAGGTGACGAACGAGAAGTTCGGCGAGCGCTCGGTGCACGCGGGCGACGGGGCCGGCTGGATTCGCGTCGAGTCCGTGGAGTTCGGCAAGGGCGGGGTCGTGCGCGGCGAGATGATGGCCGCGACCGTGGGCGAAGACGATCCGACCTGGAGCTTCGAGGTCGGAGGGAAGTTCGAAGCGGCGGTGTGCGACGCGCCCTACGCGATGATCGCCCCGCCGTGAGCCTCCCCGCGGGTCGCGTCACTCCCTGACGATCACCACCGTCCCTTCGTCGCCGTTCGCGTACACGCCGTGCCAGCCCTGCGCAAGATTCGGCTCGGTCCAGAAGAACACGCGGTGCGCGTCGATCGGAGAGAGATTCACGCACCCGTGCGATCGCGGCGTGCCGAACACGTCGTGCCAGTAGGCCCCGTGCAGCGCGTAGTTGCCCTTGAAGTACTGCACCCACGGGACATCCTGCAACTGGAACGTCCCCTCGCCCCGCCGCCGCGTCTTGCCGTACTCCGCATCGCGGACCTTGCTCCCGCCCATCCCCTCGTTCGAGTCCATCGTCGTGGTGACGTGCTTGCTCTGGACCCGGAACGTGCCGCGAACCGTGGACTTCGTGGTCTTCGGATCACCCAGGCGATCCTGCCCCGTGGACACCACCGTCGCGTAGACCGGCGTGCTCCCCTCCCACAACACGAGCGTCTGCTCGGTGATGGAGATGTCGATCCACTTCTCGCCCTTCTTCGCCTGCGGAGGCATCGGCTCCGGTGGAAGCACCGCGTTCACCTGCGCCGCCCGGATCCACTTGCCGTCTTCTGTCTCGAGGTACAGCCGCCGATCGACGGTCTTCTTGTTTCCCGTCAGAGGCACGATCGCGCGCACGGACAACGGCTTCTTGTACGCACGAACCTTCTCCCCGTCGATCTTGTACTGCTTCGCCCCGTCGTCGTGCACGAACGCGAAGGGAACCTTCACCGTGTCCCCGATCGCAACACCGTGGAACGCGGAGCCGCCGTCGGGCTTCACCTTGCTCGTGGGGGCCAGGCGCATGTCCCAGGTGATCGCAAAGCGGCGGTTGTACGAGTCCTCGCCTGTCGGGAACGATCCGACAAACGACAGGCCGGTGTGTCGTCGCGCGCGATCCGCGAACACGGCGTAGTCGGGCACCTTGAACTCGGCGATGTTCGGGATCTTCCTCCCCCCTTCCAGCCACCACGGGATCGGATCGTCCTCGGAGCTTCCACCGAACAGCTCCCCCTGCCCCATCTGCATCGCGTTCTTCGTCGGCTTCACCTCGTCGTGCGGCACCCCCATCGGGTCCACGTTGACGTCGTTGGCGAACAGCACCGTCGGCGTATTCGCCTTCAGGCCGTCTTTCGCCCACCACTCGAGATGCTCGGCCAGCTTGAACTCCGAGGCGTCCTGCTCCTGCTTGTTGGGGACCTTGAGGTACAGCGGGAGCACGGCGCGGACGAAGCCGTAGGCGTAGGGCATGGGCCGGGTGAGGTCCACGACCTTGGGGACGGCCTTGATGACGGGATCCTCGGGATCGAGCGTGGAGTCCTTGTCGAGGCACGCGAAGCCTCTTGGCTTCACGCCGTACCAGCCGCCCGGGCAGTCGGCCTTGCCGGAAGGCTCCTCGGAGCGCTCGACCACGGCGCCAAGACGCAGGTAGCCGATCTTCTTTCCGCGCGGGCCGGGCTCGTCGTTGATGACGCTGAAGAGCCCCTTGACCGCGAAGCGCGGACCGCTCTTGGGTGCAGCCCGGGTATCGACGCCCGCCGGAACGGAGGAAGACGCCCCCGTGGGATTCCCAGCCGCAGCGGCATCGTCAGCCGTGGCGTCCGTGGACTTCTTGCGGCAGCCCGACAGCGCGACAGCGACCGTTGCCACCAGGATCAGTTGCTTCCGGTGCAGCAGACGCATCCAGGACCGTATGCCAGAGGAGCGGCGAAGATGCCACCCGCTTCCCTCACCCCGCCCCGGAGGTTCCCGTCGAGGCCACCGCGTTCCCCGCCTGCCCGGTCGCTCCCTCGGGCAACGGTGGGAGCTGCGCCTCGTCGTAGTCGTCGCTCACCCAGAAGATCTCCGGCGTGGGTCGATACTCGCTCGAGTACCCCCGCTCGACCACCCGTCCATCCGGATAGCGCGTGCGCACCAGCGAGTAGACCGAGTAGCCCTTGATGCCCTTCTGGTGGCGGTA
>CAYMUE010000042.1:34315-43232 GCA_964393505.1 uncultured Polyangiaceae bacterium | reverse complement strand
CGCCCCCCACCCCGTCCCCTCCCGTTACCCTCTCCCCGCGTTCTCTCTCGTGGCCCCAGGTAACTCCAAACGCGACCTGCTCGAACGCGCCAGCCGCGCCGCCTTCGCCGCAGACCCCCTCATCCTCAAGGTCGAAGCTGGCTTCGTCGAGTCACTTCGCCAGACCATGGTTGCCACCAGCGACGGCATCCTCGCCTGCGACACCCAGCCCATGATCCGCTTCAGCGTCCGCGCCCTCGCAGAACGGGCCGGCCTGCGTCGCTACGGCTCCAGCGGCGGCGGCGGACGACTCGACATGTCCTACTTCGATCGCCTCAGCCCCGAACACCATGCCGCCCTCGCAGCACGCCAGGCCGTCACGATGCTCGATGCCAGGGATGCCCCCGCCGGACAGCTCGAGGTCATCCTCGCCCCCGGCGACTCCGGCATCCTCCTGCACGAAGCCGTCGGCCACGGCCTCGAGGCCGACTTCAACCGCAAGGGAACCAGCAACTACTCCGGCCGCATCGGCACTCCCGTCGCGAGCGCCCTGTGCACCGTCGTCGACGACGCCACCCCCGCCCATGCACGGGGATCGATCAACGTCGACGACGAAGGCATCGTCCCCTCCCGGACCGTCCTCATCCAAAACGGCACGCTCGTCGGCTACATGCAGGATCGGCTCAGCGCACGCCACTACAAGACCCCATTGACCGGTAACGGCCGCCGCGAAAGCTTCGCCTCCCACCCGCTGCCGCGCATGACCAACACCTTCCTGCTCGCAGGTAGTTCGGATCCCGAAGAGATGTTGCGCAGCGTGAAGTACGGCGTCTACGCCCGCTCCTTCGGCGGCGGTCAGGTCGACATCTCCAACGGCGACTTCGTCTTCTCGCTCACCGAGAGCTATCTGATCGAAGACGGTCACCTCACCGCCCCTCTGAAGGACGTGAACCTCATCGGCAACGGGCCCGAGGTCCTGCAGAACGTCGTGGAGCTCGGCAACGACTTCGAGGCCTCCGACGGCATATGGACCTGCGGCAAGGAGGGCCAGTCCGTCGCTGTCGGTGTCGGCTGCCCCACCGTCAAGCTCTCGCGCATCACCGTCGGAGGCACCAGGCTGTCGTGAGCGCGTCCCGCCTCGCCGTAAGCATCGGTTGCCCGTCCGGCATCGGCCCCGAAGTCAGCCTGGTCGCCGCCCTGCGCGCCCTCGATCGAGGAATCCAATGCGTCCTCGTCGGCGACCTCGCCGCGCTCCTGCGCGCCGCCCGGCTGCGCTCCGTCCCGACCGACCGCCTCCGCCCCGTGTCCGACCCGCGCGACTGCTTCGCCTCCTCCAATCGCATCGACGTCCTCTGCCCGACCCCGCCTCTCTCGTTGCCCGACATGGCCTTCGGCTCCCCGTCTCCCGCTGGCGGAGCTGCCCAGCTCGCATGGATCGATGCCGCCACCGACATGGTCGTCGACCACCTCGCCGACGCCATCGTCACGGGCCCCGTGTCCAAGGAGGCCATCTCCCGCTCGGGCGCCCCGGGGGCCGGCGACTTCGCAGGCCACACCGAGCACATCGCTCGTCGCGTCGGCTGCCACGACCCCACCATGATCTTCGTCTCGCGCGAGCTCACCGTCGCCCTCGTGACAACCCACCTCGCCCTCGCGCGCGTTCCGTCCGCCATCTCCGTCGAGGCCGTCGCTTCCGCGACCTTCCGAGCCGCCGAGCTCGTCTCCCTGCTCGGACACTCCCCCGCACGCGTCGTCGTCGCAGCCCTCAATCCCCACGCCGGCGAGGGCGGTATGTTCGGCAGCGAAGAGCAATCCGTCATCGCGCCCGGCGTGGCCGCCGCAAGGGAGCGCGCCCGTTGCGCGGGGATCGACGCTCACGTCGATGGCCCCGTCGGAGCCGAGACCGCCTTCCGAAAGGCTTTCGACGGACACTACGACGCGGCCGTCGCGATGTACCACGACCAGGGCACCATCCCCATGAAGCTCCGCTGCTTCGGCAGCGCCGTCAACGTGACCGCCGGCATGCCCATCGTGCGCACCAGCGTGGATCACGGCACCGGCTACGATATCGCGGGCTCCGGGCGGGCCGACGCCGGCTCCATGCTCGAGGCGCTCGAGTTGGCGGACCGGCTCGTGGCCGCGCGCAGCGCGCGCTCGTCAGGTGCGCGAGGGTGACAGCAGAAGCGTTCGGAGAGGGGAAGGGAAGGGGACTCAGCGCAACCGCGCGAAGGGCGACCCCGCCGCGTAGACGGCACCGTCCCCAAGTTCCGAACCGATGCGGAGCAACTGGTTGTACTTGGCGATCCGATCCGAGCGCGACAGCGATCCCGTCTTGATCTGCCCCGCGTTCGTCCCCACCGCCAGGTCCGCGATGAACGCGTCCTCCGTCTCGCCCGAACGATGCGAGATGACCGATGTGTAGCCGTGCTCCGAGGCGAGACGGATCGTGTCCAGCGTTTCGGTCAACGATCCGATCTGGTTGAGCTTGATCAGGATCGAGTTGGCAACGCCCTTCTCGAATCCCATCTGCAGGCGCTTCGGGTTGGTCACGAACAGGTCGTCGCCAACGAGCTGCAGCTTCTTTCCCAGCTTGTCCGTGAGCAGCTTCCAGGTCTCCCAGTCGTCCTGCGCGCAGCCGTCCTCGATGGACACGATCGGATACTTCCCGGCTAGCCCGGCGTAGATCTCCACGAGCTGCGCGCCCGTGATCTGCTTGCGGTCAAACGTGTACTTCTTCGTCTTGTCATCGAAGAACTCGCTCAGCGCAGCGTCGAGGCCGACCGACACCTGCTCGCCAGGCTTGTACCCCGCGCTCTCGATCGCCTTCACGATCCGCTGGATCGCTTCCTCGTTCGTCTCCAGACGCGGCGCGAACCCGCCCTCGTCTCCCACCGACACCGTGTGGTTGTCCTTCTTGAGCTGCGCCTTGAGCGTGTGGAACACCTCGGTCACAGCGCGAAGCGCTTCCGGGAAGCTCTCGAACCCGTGCGGAATCACCATGAACTCCTGCACCTCGAGCCCGCTGTCCGCGTGCACCCCGCCGTTGATGATGTTGCACATCGGCGTCGGCAACACGCGCGCCGTCACTCCGCCCAGGTACCGCCACAAAGGCAGCCCCACCGCATCCGCCGCAGCCCGCGCCACCGCCATCGACACGCCCAGGATCGCGTTCGCCCCGAGCTTGCCCTTGTTGTCGGTCCCGTCGGCCTCGAGCAGCACCTTGTCCACGCCCGCCTGGTCCAGGGAGTCCATCCCGATGATCGCCGGGCCCAGCGTGTTCTGCACGTTCTTCACGGCCTTCTGCACGCCCTTGCCCAGGAACCGCTTCTTGTCGCCGTCCCGAAGCTCCAGCGCCTCGTGCTCTCCAGTCGATGCCCCGGATGGAACGCAGGCCCGGCCAAACCCCGTCTCGGTGTGCACTTCCACCTCGACCGTCGGGTTGCCTCGGGAATCCAGGATCTCGCGCGAGTGTACTGCGGTGATCTCTGACATCGCTCTGTCTCCTTCCCGCCAGGGCGGGACGTTCGGGGGCCGATCGTTTGCCGGGGGCCGCTCCCCAAGGCGTCCCGCGGCGCTGCTGTCAGGGACACTGCCTAGCTCCGCCACCCGGCAGATGCCACCCCCCCCCAGCGCCCTCCCCGACGGCGTTCGTTCCGGACGCCGGAATCCCCGCGTCATCCCGTGGAACTCACCCTGCGCCAGAACTCCCGAACCTCCTCCAGGCTCCCCACTCGCTTCGCAGGAGGCAGGCTCGCCCGCAGTGTCTTGCCATACCCCTTCACCACGACGCGACGATCCAGGATGGCGACGATTCCCCGATCTCGCTGCGTTCGTATGAGCCTCCCGAACCCCTGCTTGAGCGTGATCGCCGCGGCAGGGACCTGGTAGCTCGAGAACGAGTTCCCCCCCTGCTCCTCGATCGCCCGACACCGCGCCGACACCACCGGATCCGTGGGGACCGCGAAGGGGATCCTGTCGATCACCACGAGCCGCAGCGCGTCCCCCGCAACGTCCACCCCCTCCCAGAAGCTCATCGTCGCCACCAGCACCGCATGCCCGTCCGCTCGGAACCGCCCCAGCAACACCTGCTTGGGCGCGTCGCCCTGCAGCATCGGTCGCTTCGGAAGAACCCGGCCGAGCGCTTCATGAATGATGCCCATGGCGCGAACCGAGGTGCACAGCACGAACGCTCCGCCGCCCGTGATCTCGATCAGCTCCGCGGCGCGTGCGGCCGTCGCCTGCGAGAAGGCCGGATCGTTCGGATCCGGCAGGTCCGTGGGTGTGTACAGCAGCGCCCTGGACTCGAAGTCGAACGGCGAAGGCACCAGCAGCTCCTCGGTCCCCACCAGCTCCGAGTCCGCCCCCACGCGCGACCGGAAGAACCCGAAGCTCCCCCCCGTGGCGAGCGTCGCGCTCGTGAGCACCACCGCCGGCGTTCTCTCGAACACCCCGGTGCGCAACGTCCCCGCCACCTCGATCGGCGTCGAGCCCACCGCCGTGGACTTCGCCCGCGCCTCGACCCATGTCACCGCATGGGCCGCGTCGCTCGACGAGATCAGCGCGAGATCCTCTCGCACTTGCAGCGCCCGCGCCCCGACCGCGCCAATGGCGTCGTCGCGACGATTCGCCTCGCACAGTCGCTGCGCCGCTTCGAGCGCAGTGTCGAGGCGGTGGTACGCCTCCACGACGGGGCCCATCCATTCGTCCTTCGGAAGCAGCTTCCGCCCCCCCTCGCCCGCACCGTGGGGCGAAGCGAGCTGCGCAAAGAACGCCAGGCTCGCGCGGTGCACCTGCTCGGCCACCACCGGCGCGTCGTCGATCGCCAGCACCGTCCCGCTCCTCGCCTTCCCGAACGCCTTGGCCAGATCTCGGAGCAGCGCATCGACCCTGCTCGATGACACCTGGGCACCGAAGAAGTCCGTCGCGACCTCCTCCATCTGGTGCGCCTCGTCGAACACGATCGCCTCGTAGACCGGAAGCGCCCCGCCCTGATCGTCGGAGTGGCCGCGGAGCGCGAGATCCGCGAACACCAGCGCATGGTTCGCAACGACGATGCGCGCCTGCTCCGCCCGCCGCCTCATTCGGGTGATGAAACAATCCTCGTAGCGGTCGCACTTCGCACCGCGCCGCGTCTCGGAGCTCGAGCACACCTCGGCCCAGAGCGGATCCCCCTCCGCCAGCGACACCAGCTCGCTCCCATCCCCCGTCTCGGTCTCCTTGACCCACCGCTCGAGCAGCCTGAGGGACTGGGCGTAGCGTGGACGCATCGCCTCCGCGCTCCCGCGGAACTCCTCGAACCTCCGCAAGCAAACGTAGTTCGTCAGCCCCTTCGCGAGCGCCGCGTCCACCTGCAGCCCCAGATGACGTTCGATCGCCGGAAGGTCCCGCGAGAAGATCTGGTCCTGCAGCGCCTTCGTCGCCGTCGAGATGACCACCTTCTGACGACTCAGGATCGCCGGCACCAGGTACGCCATCGTCTTGCCGGTCCCGGTCCCTGCCTCGCACACCAGCGTGTGCCCTTCCCTCAGCGCGCGCTCCACCGCCTCGGCCATCAGGAGCTGGCCGACACGGTGCTCATAGCCGGGAAGCTCCCGCGCAAGCGGTCCTTCCGGTCCCAGCAGCTCCACCACGCTCGACATCGACCGCTCGTTCATGCCCGAGGTCCGAGCTGTTGTCGACCTGCACCGCACCACCCCTGCCCCGCGCGATCCCTCCCGACCGCCGCCGTCGTCCGTGCTACACAGCGCCCATGCCGATCACCTACAAGGATGCCGGCGTCGACATCGATGCAGGCGACGAGTTGGTCGAACGCATCAAGCCCCTGGCGCGACGCGTCCGCATCCCCGAGGTCCTCGACGACATCGGCGGCTTCGCCGGCCTGTGCGCCGTGCCCGCAGGTCTCGATCAGCCCGTGCTGGTCAGCGGCACCGACGGCGTCGGCACCAAGCTCGAGGTTGCCTTTGCCACGGGCGTCCACGATACCGTCGGGATCGACCTCGTCGCGATGTGCGTCAACGACGTCGTGACCACCGGCGCCCGGCCCCTGTTCTTCCTCGACTACTTCGCGACCTCCAAGCTCGACGTCGATGTCGCGGAAGCGGTGATTCGTGGCATCACCGAAGGGTGCCGGCAAGCGGGCTGCGCATTGATGGGGGGCGAGACCGCCGAGCTTCCAGGCATGTACCGCCCGGGAACCTACGACCTCGCCGGCTTCGCCGTCGGCGTCGCGGAGCGCGCCCTCATCCTCGACGGCAAGGAGGCTCGTCCCGGGGACGTCGTGATCGGCGTAGCCTCGAGCGGCTTGCACTCCAACGGCTACTCCCTCGCCCGCAGGGTCGTGCGCGAGGCTGCGCAGGACGACTACGCGCGCGAGATCGAGACCCTTGGCTGCACGATCGGCAAGGCGTTGCTCACCCCGACGCGCATCTACGCCGCCGCCGTCCGCGCCGTTCTGGACCGCGTCCCCCATGGGGCCGTCCGCGCCTTCAGCCACATCACCGGTGGCGGACTCCCGGGCAATCTCCCGCGCGTGCTCCCCGACGCCCTCGGTGCCCGTCTCGATCTCTCGTCCTACGAACGACCTGCCATCTTCGAGTGGCTCGCCCGGCAAGGACCCATCGAGGAGGCCGAGCTGCGACGCACCTTCAACCTTGGCGTCGGGCTGTGCGCCATCGTCGAGCCCGACTGCGCAGGCCTCGTCCTCGATGCTCTCCAGGCAGCCGGCGAGCACGCCTGGACGCTCGGCCAGGTCGTGACCGTGGACCCCTCAACCCCGTTCGAGCAGCGCGTGCTCTTCGTGTGACGATGGCGACCCTCCCCCTCGGGATCCTCGTCTCCGGCTCCGGGACCAACCTCCAGGCGGTGCTGGATGCCGTCGCTTCCCGACAGCTCGACGCCGACGTGCGCCTCGTCGTGTCGAACAAGCCCGGCGTCGGCGCCCTCGCCCGCGCACAGCGCGCAGGCGTTCCGTGCCTCGTCCTGCCCCACCGGACCTTCCCCGATCGGATCGCGTTTGAACGCGCTCTCGTTGAAGCGTTGAGCCGTGCGGGCGCGCGCTGGATCGTCCTGGCCGGCTTCATGCGCGTGCTTGGGACGGCGTTTCTCGACGCCTTCCCGCGCCGCGTGGTGAACATCCACCCCTCCCTGCTCCCCGCATTCCCGGGCGTGGACGCCCAGCGCCAGGCTCTCGAGTACGGCGTGCGTGTCTCGGGATGCACGACGCACCTCGTCGACGCGGGCACCGACACCGGCCCCATCATCGCGCAGTCCGCGGTCCCCGTCCTTCCCGACGACACCCGCGACTCCCTCGCAGCGCGCATCCTGCCACGCGAACACGAGCTGCTCGTCCGCACGCTGCAGTGGATCGCGGAAGAGCGCGTGCAGATCCTCGACCCGCTCGACGACCGCCGCCCACGCGTCGTCCTGCGCGGAGTCCAGGGCTCCCCTTCCATGGAGGCCTCGTGAGCGACAAGCACTTCGACGTCGTCGTGCTCGGGCGATCTCTCGGTGCCATCGCAGCCGCAGCCCTGCTGGCCCGAAGAGACTTCCGGGTGCTCGTCCTCGGCCAGGGCACCCGGCCCGAGACCTACCAGTTCCGCGACTACTCGCTGCGTCGACGCGCCTTCACCCTGCTGTCTGCCACCTCCCCCGCGTTCAAGAGGATCGTCGCCGAGCTGGCGCAGTCGCAGGTGTTCCGACGCCACATGGACCCTCTCGATCCGATGATCACCATCGTGGTTCCCGGGCGCCGTTTCGACGTGCCCCCGGACCTCGAGCTGTTCCAGCGCGAGGTCGATCGGGAGTTCCCGGAGGTCCGCCGCGTCATCGACGATCTCTACTCCGACCTCGCCCGCGTCAACGCCGCAGCCGACACCGCGTTCGAACGCGATCTCTGCTGGCCTCCCGGCACCTTCTGGGAACGCCGCGACACCCTGTCTGCCGCGTCCAATGTCCCCTACCTGCGACGCAACGAGACGCGCTCGCTGCTCGGCGACTTCCCGCCCAATCACCCCTACGTGCACCTCGTCCAGCAGTCTGCCGCGTTCGCGTCCCATCTCGCCTTTGGATCGCGCCCGCTGCACCCCTTCGCCGTCGCAAGACTCCACGGCGCCTGGACCCGCGGCCTCTACGGCGTCGCCGAGGGCGAGGACGACGTCATCGACTTCCTCTGCGGCCGCATCGCGGCCCTCGGCGGTGTGGTCGAGCTCAACGACCGGGTCGTGGGGCTCAACGTCTCCCAGCGCGGCGATCACGTGCTGGTCCTCGACGGGCAGCTATCGTCGGTCGGCGCGTCGTTCATCATCACCGACGACACCGGCGAGTCGCTCGCCCAGCTCTCGCAGGGCGAAGGGGTCTCCCGCACGGCTCAGCGCGATTGGCCCCTTGTCGCCCGTCGCGCTGGCCGCTTCGTCGTCTCGATGATCGTCCACACCGAAGGCCTCCCCGCCTGCCTCGGTGCCGAGTCCTTCATCTTCCCACGCATGCCGGGGGCCCCTCCCGATCCACTCGCTCCCGTCGTGCACCTGCAGCGCATCGATCGCGTGCGACCCACGCCCGAGACCCCCCCCGATACCGCCCTGCTCGTGGCGGAAATCCTCGCGCCCACGCCGGGAACCCTCCCCATCACCGAGGCCCGCGAGCACGTGGTCAACACCGTTCTCGCTCAGTTCCCTTTCCTCGACCGTCACCTGCTCGTCGCCGACTCCGCCTTCGATGGCCTGCCGGTCTGGGTCTACGACAACGGCAAGCGAACGATGGCCGAGCGACTCGAGACTGTCGGCTCCGCGAACGTGGCCGAACCGATGCCTACGCAGCTGTCGGTCGATCCTCCTGGTTTCCTGGGAATCGGCGGAGAGCCGTTGCGCGGTCCGATCCAACGCACCTTCCTCGTGGGAAAGTCCGTGCTGCCGTCCCTCGGCCAGGAGGGCGAGTTGCTCGC
>CAYMUE010000042.1:15362-34215 GCA_964393505.1 uncultured Polyangiaceae bacterium | reverse complement strand
TCCTCGTGGGAAAGTCCGTGCTGCCGTCCCTCGGCCAGGAGGGCGAGTTGCTCGCTGCTTGGGGCGTCGCGAGGATCATCACGCGTACGGACAAGCGGCGCGAGCGGATGCGGCGCGACATGTGGAGTCGCATCGAGCTCGGGTGACGACGGCGTCGTGGTGAGGGGGAGCCGGGTTGGATTCCGTTCTTTCCCGACCGATGCGTCCTCGAACCCCTTGAGAATTCGCGTACCTGTTGAGTTCTGTCAGAAGTTTGACCACAGGTGTGGAATGTGACGCACCTTGTGGTAGCTTGTCGGTCGGAGGATGCGTTCGCCACCTCGGCGAGTGCGGCTAGCGACCATGAGTGCCAACGAGCTTATCGACGAGACCCCCAGGACCCTTCGCGAGGAAGAGCTGCAGGACCTCGGGTTTGCGGAGGACGACGACGAGCCCACCCAGATGCTCGTCGACCCGCGAGTGCCTTCGAAGAAGTCATCGACCATCCTTCCGCCTCGTGTCGACGAAGGCGACGTGTACATGCTGACCGAGCAGCACCTTCGCTACAAGGCGGGGATCGTTCCGATGGACGACGAACGTGTGGACATGCGCGCCATCCTGCGTGCGGCCCCGTCACTCCCGCCGCAGGCGGCGCCCGAACCCGAGATCGCCGCTGCCCCCGTTCCGCACGCCAACTCCCTGTCTCCCGTTGCGATGTCCACCGGCGACATCACCGTGCCGCCGGTCCCCATGACCGCGCGCACGCGCCCCCACCCCGTCTGGCCCGCCACGCTCGCCGTGCTCAGCGTCGCTGCGATCGGCGTGTTCTTCATTCGTCCGTCCTCCTCCGCGACGGCAGCCTCTGCCGCCGCGCAACCGCCCGTCGTCATGGCGCAGGCTGAGCCGACGTTCGTCGCGGCGACCGGCACCGGCTCCCTCGAGCTCCCGGAGACCGCGATCGAGGTGGCGCCCGCCACGGTCGTCGCGGCGCAGGTTCCCGGTGTCCAGGCGGCCGTCGCGTACGCTGGTCCAGGGCCCGCGGCTGCGCCTGCCGCGGAGGCTCCTGCCATCGAGTCTGAGCGAGTCGACGCTCCCTCAGTCGAAGCGACTCCGGTCGCTGAGGAGCTTCCTCCTCCCGCCCCGCCCGAGGAGCCCGTTGCGCCTCCGTTCAATCGATCATCGGCTGCCGCTGCCCTCGATTCTGCCGTGGGGGCTGCGCTGGCGTGCCGGGACCCCGGCATCCCCACCGCACCTGTGAGCATGAGAGTGACGTTTGCGCCCACCGGCTCGGTCACGATCGCGGTGGTCGAGAACGCTCCCTACGCCGGCACTTCGGCGGGTGGTTGCGTCGCGCGTGCGTTCCGCTCGGCCAAGGTTGCGCCCTTCAGCGGCACTCCCGTCACGGTCCACAAGACCTTCCAGCTCAACTGAACCCCGTATCAAGCCCCGTCGTCCAACTCGACGAGCTCCCCTGAGAGGTCGATGACCCAGCCATCGACGCGTCTGATCGTGCCTTCGAACTCAAAGCATTTCCGCCTCCTGCGTACGCATGCCGCAGGGCAGGCCGTCGATCGAGATTCCTTGATTCCTGTTGGCGCTCGCGCGCATGGCGGACGCCGATGCGCGCCTCGCCAACGACCTGCGGCCGCTGATCGCCTTCATGGCCGTGGAGCGTGGCATGAAGCCGATCGGGCCGCCGACTTCCCCTGGCCGTCCACCACGAGCTTGAAGCTCGGCGTTCTTCGCCACGAGCTCGGGCAGCTTCTTGCGGCACGGCTCGCGAGTCGGGCCCCAGAAGTCGAGCACGATGCTCTTGCCGTCTTGGGAGGGAATGCCGACGACTGCGCCGCCGTCGGCGGGCAGCGCGACGCTCACACTGATGACTCGCTGGCGTCAGCACAACCGGTTCCACGTGATCCTCCAGCATGTTGTCGAACCCCTCGAGCACCGGCGACGCCTCGGTCATCCGCGCCTTGGCCAGCGACGCACCGAATTGACCGTGATCCGATGCTTCTGCGATTCGATCGCGAACGTCAGTGTCAGCCCGTGCACCCCCGCGCATGCCGCGGCCAGGTTCGCGGACGGCGCGTTGACGTTGCCGTTGAGGTGGCCATTGCCGATCAGGTCACGTTGCCGTTGCCGTCGTCGTTGCCGTAGCCGACTTCCTACTGGATCATCCTGACCAGCATGGACACGATGCGCACTGGCAGCGTCTTGCCCTGGATGAACGCCTGCTCGTCGACCACGCCGAGGAGCCTCGATCCGTCGTTGCCCGAGAGATCGGACGTCGGCTGCGCGACGCCGACGGCGAGGGCAACGTCAACGCCTGGGCCCCGGCCCCGCCGACGCTTGGGCCCCGGCAACGTCAACGTCAACCTCAAGGGCGACGGCCACCAATTGCTGCTCGGAATCGCTGCACGTGTCCTTCGATCAAGCCGGGCTCACGCTTGAACTCTGCTCGAAGGTGGTACGCTGGGCAGCATCGCGCTCGGTCGGTAGGCAACTCGAAGTACCGGTTGCGCGCCGTCGTGCGCCGGGTTGTCTCGCACACGCCCTCGATTGCGTTGAACTCCGTACCCGGTATCAGCGCACCAGACCCGCGCGACAAGCAGCCGCCCAGCCACTTGCTGACCGCGAAGCTGTGCACACCGGGCTGCTCGGCGATCTGCACGACCGAACGCCCATCCAGGCGAAGTGGGCAGCTGTTGGGCGTCGCCACGCCTTGAGGTCGTTGTCGGCAAGCGCTGCTGCTTGCGCCTTCAGCAGCTTGGCCCGCGCCCGCTTGCCTCGCAGGTGTGGCGGATCCAACCTTCGACCGCGCCAGATCTGCTCCATGGACCAGATGGAACATAGCTGGGGCCGGTTGGAAGGAACTCCTTCCGTCACAGCCCGGACATGTCTAGTTCGCCAGGAAAACGCGTCGGACTCGTCCCGGATTCTGCGCTTCGGTCCAGTACGCGTGCGTCGCATCCGCATCAAAGTCGGCCACGAACGACGACTCGATCGGCTGCTTGTCTTCAGGGCTCATCCCCACGCTCACCAGGTGCGAGCCGTCGGCCGCGACGATCCGATCGCCGCGCTCGATGAGCTTGAGGACGTCGCCCTGCATGTTCGCCAGCTTCGTGTACGCCCCGCCCTGCTTCGGCACCACGCCGACCATGTTGCCGCTCCGGATGAACAGCGACGTGTCGGTCGGCAGCAGGAACTTCGGATCGTTGACCGACGTGTTGGGCAACTGCTCGATCATACCCGCCGGCAGCGCGATCCGGAAGATCCACTCCATTCCGTAGATATCGTCCTGCCTCCCCAGATACACGTACGTCGCGTCGACCGCGATCGACTGGCAGGGCCAGGTCGAGGTCCCGAGCTGCTCGATCGCCTTGGTCGCCAGGTTCATGCGCCGCAGCGCCTGCCTGTCGGGCGTCCAATAGAGATACCCGTCGCGAACCGCCATGGCGTACGCGTACTCGGCCACGAGCTGCGCCGTCGGACCGCCCGCCAGCGGTGCCGTCTCGATCACGCCCGGCGAACCGTAGCGCTGCGTCGGGTAGTACAGCGCCTGCTCATCGGACAGCAGCATCGTCGGCCACCCCGCATCGGCAACCCATGACTCCACCGCGCCACCTGCCTTGGGCAGGCGATTGATGCGCGCGATGTTCTGCTGGTCCGTGCTCTCGGTGAAGAACAGGTGGTCGCCCTGAGCCCGGATGATTCGCGGCGTGTTCAAGCCGCTCGCGATCGTCTCGGGTCCCGTGGGCCCTGCTTCGGGTTCGTCGCCGCCTTCTGCAGAAGCCTCCTGCGGCTCGGCCTCCGGCGATGCGTCGGGCAACCCCGTCTCGGGCAGCCCCGCGTCGGGCGCCGGTTCATCGGGGGCGCGCAGCGGAGACAGGTAGTAGCCGACGTAATCCGTCGGGCCGTTCTGCACGCCGCCTTGGGGCGCCAACCACGCCCACACGCCATACAGCGCGCGCGGCGACGCCGTCTCCATCCCCACAACGCCCAGCAGGTAGCTCTCGCCGATCATCCTGCAAGCAGCGCGCGTCGTGCACGGCGTCAGCGCCACTGATGCCATCTTGATCGCGATGCCATCGAAGCCCTGCGCCTTGTAGGACAGCGGAACATCAAGGGTCTCCGCGAGTGGATTGGGCGTGGTGACCTGGCTGCGCGCGCCGAGGAATCCATGCAGCCCGATCCATTCCTGCGTTGGTACGGGTGACGACACGACCTGCGGCTTCTGCCCGGAATTGGGCTCCCAGCGCACCAGCAGCGGCGTGCCTCCCTCCGGCTGGCCGCCGAACCACAACGAGCTGCCGACCCGGTGGATCTGCGAGAACGTGTAGCCCTGCGATCCCAGCTCCGGCAGACCGTCGGGCAGAATCGCCTCCTGGCTGTCTTCGAGATAGACCACCTCCTCGCGCGTGTAGAGCAGCGCGATCTTGCCGGGCGAAAGCTCTTCGACCCACAACGGTTCGTAGCTGACCGAATGCGTGTTGGGCACGTCGAGGACCGTCTCAGCCGTCGTCCCCCCTACCCTGCGCACGCGGATGCTGTTCGGCTTGGGGTAATTGGACTCGGGCTCGGCGACCAGGATCGTGCCCGCCTGCAGGCTTCTGCCGTACACCGCTCCGTAGATCTCGCCCCCTCCTTCGAGCACCTGATCCTCTCCGGCCCCTCCCACCACGAGGCGGCTCTGCTTGCCCACGAGCAGCACCGCGTCGCCGTACGGCAACGCCGCGGTCACGTCCTGCAGGCATTTGAAGGGCTTGGCCGTGCCGTCCATTCGAAGGACGAAGCACATCGGACCCACCACCACCGAGCCGAACCCGTCGACGAAAAACGACGTCAGCGAGGCTTTCGACAGCCCGCGTCCTTCCTTCGACGGTGCCAGGGGCTGCAGCACGATCGTGCCGCTGGCCAGCTTCGTCTGCAGCGACTGCTCGACCGCCGTGATGTCATCCATGCCCGGCTTGTCCTCTCCCGCGCACGCCGCGATAAGGCCGAGGACTGAAATCGACGCAAGCACGTGTCGCGTTCTCATGCTCAATCCTCCTTCCGGGTCTTCTTGCTGACGATTGGCATGCCCTGCACCGTGGGCATCGCTGCTTGCCAGCCTATCTGCAGGCCGAGCACATGGGCGTTGGGGATGGGGAAGTAGTTGATGGGGTCGGGCGTGTTGTACGAGTACACGAGGGCCGCGCTCACCCCGTAGGACACGAATCCCGCGCCGGAGTCGAACGACACGTTGTACCTGCCGTTGCGGTTCACTGCGCCCGCGCGCGCTCCTGCGAACAGCCGCAGGTTGCCGAGCCCCTCGCCCTCATCAGAATCGGTTTGCAGGACGATACCGGCCATGGCCTGACGCAGCTGAGCCTTGGGTGAGACCTCGGGCACCAGCCGCGCGTGAATGAATCCGAAGAGATCGTCGAACCCGAGCGGTACCTGGTACAGCGCACCCTTGGGCGTCTCGGCCACGGACGAGCCGCTGGCGATCGCGTCGCGCACGGCGATCGAACGGTCGCGGTAGTAATCGATCGATTCGGCGAACCTGTCGATGCTCAGGTGAAGCAACGCGATGTCGCGCAGCAGATTCTCCGGCGACGCCGTGAGCTTCAGGGCCGCAAGCTCTTGTGCCGATTGCATCGCTTGATTCGCGGCGACCTTCTGGACCTCGGTGATCGCTGCACCGAGGCCGACGCCGATCCCGTGACGCAGCGAGAACGTGTGCGAACCGGCGTTGTTCGCCGTGTCTTTGACCGTGCCTCGGACCTCTTCGGGGGTGCCCGGACGCCAATTCGGCTCTGCTCCGAACTGGCCAAACGAGTTGAGACCTTCCGTTCGCTGCCAGATGTATCCGTAGCTCAGCGAGAAGCCCTGGTAGGCCAGCCGCGCCGTGAAGAGGTACTGTTCGTAGGAGGCGTCGAGCTTCTTGTTGTCCTCGAGGAAGTTG
The DNA here is from genome assembly GCA_964393505.1 of uncultured Polyangiaceae bacterium. Lineage (GTDB taxonomy): Bacteria > Myxococcota_A > Polyangia > Polyangiales > Polyangiaceae > JACRCQ01. Next base: position 28,289 of record CAYMUE010000042.1, on the reverse strand, counting down.
CCCCATCCGGATGTGGAGGCCCGGTCCGCGTGGAGCCCGACGAACCACGAGAAGCCGCTGCTCGGCTTGCCTCCGCCAGTGCCCGCCACCATCCCGTAGCGCGCCAGGCCGCCAGCCACGACCCCGCCATTGTTGAGCAGGAACTGCGCGGGCGAGGCGCGAAGGGACAGCATCGCGGACAATCCGGCGACCTTGTCGCGCTCGAGCTCGTAGCGCTGCTGCTCGAGGGCGAGGTGCATGACGTCGGCGGACTGTCGTGCGAGCGACAGGAAGGTCTCACCGGTGTAGGTCTCGACGGCATTCGATCGTGAGGCGAACAGTGTCGCCAACGCGCAGACCGAGGCGGCGATGAAGTGCGATCGGAAAGCCAAGGCAGTGCTCCTTCCTTTGGGGTAGCCCGAGGGGGATTTGTTTGAACAGTAGAGCAGGGGACGGCGCGGTCGGGAACCCGGTGGCTGCGCAGCGCGCGGCTATCTCGCCCAATTCAAGGCACTCCACCCATCCCCGCAGCGCCTGAGCGGCCTGCGCAACCGCAGGACCTCGGCTCGCCAACACGGCAAGCTCCTTTTACGACATCCCTTCCGGAGTTCCACCAGTTCCGCCTTGCGCGCGCCCGGTCCCAACGGCTTCGCCGTTCGCCTGGCACGGTGTCGCGTCTGGCATCCATCGTGACGCCGCCGCGTCTGCCGCCGACGCGGTACCACGGAGTGTTGGCTCCGAATTCGAGCTGGCGTCGGGCGATTGTTTCGGGGACGCGACGGACCGACGTTGGCTGCGAGCCACGGTGCGCGCAGCAGGACCGGGCGAAGCCGCATTCGAATGCCGACGAGTCGAAAGCCGAGGCTCCGAAGATCCCGGCCCCGACGAGCACGGCCCGCCAACGGACTGGGACCTCGTCGATCCTCCGGCTCCGGAGATGTGAACGCGGAGCCGCCGAGATCGGTCCCGGCTGTGTTCCAACGGGTAGGGCCGCGCCCAGGTGTACGCGAAGGGCGCTTGGGCGGCGCGATTCCGGCCGCGTGAGCGCTGGCCGGCGCCGGAGCGGACGCGATGCAGGCAGGGTTCGAGGGATGCGGGCGTTTGCGCGACATGCCGCGAGGAGATGGTGCGGATGCGGGTGAAGACCGATCCGCACTCGCCGCCGGCGGCCTCGCACGCTCCCCGCCCCACCCGCGTCGCTTCGCTCTCGCCATCCGGCTCTTCGCCGGCGTTCCCGGGGGGGCGGAGCAGCTCCCCCCAATGATATCGGCGCGCTCGAGCCCTCCCGGTTCCATCTTTTTCCGACCGCGGACCGCTCGAGCCCTCCCGGTTCCATCTTTTTCCGACCGCGGACCGCTCGAGCCCTCCCGGTTCCATCTTTTTCCGACCGCGGACCGCTCGGTCCCTTCCGCATTGTCCTTCTTCCGAACCGAGGCCGCCCGAGCCCCCACTACAGTGCTCGTTCCTGAGAATCGATCGGTCGAGCGATCTTTTTCCGCAACCGCGGAGACGCGTCGTCCGAGAGGGGGACACGGGGACAACACAGGCCCCGGAAAGGAAATCCCCCATGTCGAACGATAGCCTCTTCAACGAAACCGACGCGCGCTCCGCCTACGACAAGTTCACCGCCGAGGCGATCGCCCTTCCGAAGGAATCGATCCAACCGTTTCGCGGCGACGCGCTGCTCGCTTATCACAACGTGAAGACCGGAGCGTCGGCTGTGCTCGAGCACGAGAGCACAGCCAAGCAGCTTCCCGAGGTGAAGCTGAAGGCCATCAAGGATCTGCCGAACCTCGCGATGGCGGTTGTATTCGCGGCCCGTCAGGTCAACCGGGAGCCCGAGGCCACGGAGCTGGCGGTGCTCTGGCCGCGGGTCTCGGAGCTACGCACGAAGATGCTCGCCTTTGCGCGCGGCCTGGCGCTGACCGGCGCCTTCCCGCAGCGTGATGTTGCCGCGATCGTCGCGGGCCACGGCAAGATCGACAACGCCACCGATCTGGTCCAGCTCTCGGCGCTCTACGAGAAGTGCGCCGACGCGGCCGCGCATCAGCACGGCGTGACGCCGGAGGAGATCAAGGAGGCCGCGCAGCTCGGCTCCCGTGCGCTGACGATCCTCAAGCCCGCGACGGCGCCTCGGACCGCGACGACCTCGTCGGAGATCGCGGCGGCGGTGGACATGCGCGACCGGATGTGGACCTTGCTCACGCAGCGCTACGAGAACCACCTGTGGCGCGCCGGCGCGTGGATCTTCAAGACCTCCGTTGACACCCACGTTCCTCCCCTGCAATCGCGCTCCGTGCGCCGCGCGAAAGACAAGGGCCAGACTCCCAATCAGCCCGATGCATGACGCACTTCAATCGACTACGGCATCACGTCGTTGAGCTTCGAGACGTTCGCGCCGGCTGGGAAGCCGTACGACACGTTGTCCGTGAACTTGCTCGTGCCGTCATAGCCCCACGCCCACACCCATGCCCACAGCCCGAACGGCTCCGCCGACCCCATCGTGTGCACTCCTTTGTCGCTGTTGCCCCGAGGCTCGAAGTTGCCGTGCACCAGGTTGGTGCGCGTGGACTGGCCGGCGAAGACGCCGATCCTGCGAGACGCGGTCACCATCGAGTCCGTGACCTCCGCAAGCCGGAAATGTGTCTGCATGAACTGGGAGGGGCGCAGAGAGAAGCTGTCCCGCTACCATGCGGCGGGCGTGCAGGAGGTGGTGCGTTTCGATCCCGACGGGTCGGAGGGCAGCCGGCTGCGGGGCTGGGACCGGGTGGACGCCGATCTGGTGGAGCGGACGGTCGCGAACGACTGCGCGCGCTGCCAGACGCTGGGGCTCTGGTGGACCGTGTGTGCAGCGGCGGGCGAGCAGGTCGCGTCGAGGTTGGCGGCCGATCCTGAAGGCACCGACTTGCTGCCGACGCCTGAAGAAGCCGAGGAAAACGCGCGCCAAGCCGAGATGCGTTTGAGGCAAGGGGCCGAGCAGCGCAAGCAGAGATCGAGGCCGAGCTTTGCAAGCTCAAGCAGAGCGGTTGACTGACAGGCCGGGCGCCCGCGTCTCCTACTCCTTCGGCCCCTCGTTGTAGCCGCGCGGACGGTACTTCGGATCCACGCCAGGCGGCGTGTGGTCCTTGCCGTTGCGGAGCGTGTCGACGGCCAGGTACGCCAGCCACGATCCGGGGTGCTTGTCGGACAGCGCCATCAGCTCGTCATGGTGCTGCTGCAACGCGTTCTCGTCCCACAGGCACTGCAGCGACAGGGAGATGAGGTTGGGATCGCCGGGCGCCATCTCGAACCCGCGGACGTAGTGGGGCCACGCCTCATCGGCGCGATGCAGGCGGCAGAGGGTATCGCCGAGGTAGATGTGAGCCATGGGCCACTTGGGTGCGAGCTCGGCGGCGACCTTGTTGGACTCGAGGCGGATGTCGAGTCTCCCCCTCGCGCCCCACATCACCGAGTAGTTGAGGTGAGCCTTCGCGCTGCGCGGCACCGCGTGGCGCGTGGCGTCCCAGAACACGAGGTCGTCCTTGTAGTCCATCGCGTGCATCCGGGCACGCGCCCCCTGGTAGCCCAGGAATGCCGCGAACAGCGCGATCGCGATCGCGCCGTTCCAACGATTCCGGGACCTGTCGAAGAGCCAGGCGAACCCTGCGGCCAACGCCAGGCTCGATCCGATCACGGGGAAGTACCAGAAGCGCTCGGCTCTCACGGTCGGGAGCAGCGTGGGGATGTTGGAGTGGGGGAAGTACGCCACGACGATCCAGGTGAGTCCCAACGCGGCGAGCAACAGCCGCGAGGAGTGACGCTCCGCGCGTCCGAGCCTGCGCTCGCGAACCATCGCCACGATCCACATGACGAAGCTCGCCAGGGGCAGCCCGATCATCGCGAGCCCGCCGAGGACGTTCTCCGTCTCGTAGGGACTCTGGGGCGCCGGCTCCTGGGGGTAGGAGTAGTCCCCCGAGAGCTGCATCGGGAAGACAACCTGCATCAGGCCTCGCCAGAACACGCGCAAGGCTCCGCCGATACGCAGCGGCAGCGCGGCGTCTGCGAGCGGGTTGTTCAACGGATCCTTGGGCAGTGGCGCCTGGTGGAACCAGATCATGAGCCACCGCACCGTGCGCGCCAGCCATCCGCTGCCGTCGGGCAACGGGGTTTGCAGCTCCGGCGCCAGAGGCGAAGGGAACCAGCGTCTTCTCAGCTCAACGTAGAGCACGAACGCCGCTGCCGAACCGATCAGGGCGAGGGCAGCGCGCAGCGTCCGGCGCGGTTTCTCCGGGTGGGTGAGCGGCGCGAGGAGCAGGGCAGCGAAGGGGATCAGCGGCACGCACACGAGCGCGCTCTCTTTGGAGAACAACCCCAGCACCAGCGATCCGAAGACCGCGAAGGGCATTCCCCACATCGGAAGCTTCAGCGAGAGCAGCGCCAGCATCGCGCCGAGCCCGCCCATCACGTCGGCGATCCCCACCACTCCGCACACCGCCTCGGTGATCACCGCGGCGCCCACGAACAGCGCTCCCGCCAGCCACGCGAGCCCGCGACGTCGCGACACCCAGAACACGAACAGCACCAGGATTGCGCCGTTGGCCGCGTGCATCAGCACGTTGAGCCAGTGGAACAGGAACGGCTGCATCGCCGCGGGGGTCTGGTGGTGGGTGAGCTTGCCCACCAGCCCGGTCAGCCACTTCTGCGCCTCCCACACGCCGCGCCACACGAAGTTCGGAAGAGGCCGGTAGCTTCCGACGCTGCGATCGGGGGGCAGGCCCCAGAAGTCCCGCTTGACCGCGTCGAGGAAGCCGAGCGACTTGCCGTTGACGTAGGGATTCGCGAGCAGCGCTTCCTGCTCGTCGAAGATGTAGTTCGACGCGAAGTGCCGGGTATACAGGACGGCGGACAGCAGGAGCATCGGCACCATCGCCACCCAGAACGACGGGTTCTCGCCGAGGAAGTAGTCGGCCGTGGCACGCCACGCGCGCGAGGCTCTCTCTCGGATCGTGCGGGCAGTTCCGGTAGCGGGCGCTTCCACGCCCGCACTGGTACCGCGACAGCCCGCGCCGGTAAATCCCCTTCAGCCGTCCGACGGCTTGAGGTGCTCCGGCTTGGTGCTCCGGGTGGTCCGCCGCAACGACACCGCTCGTCGCGCGAGCTGATCCGCCAGCTCGTTGAGCGAGACGCCCGCGTGCCCGGGCGTGTACATCAGGCGGGTCGAGGGCCTCGCCGCGAGCTCCCGTCGGACCTTGTCCACAAGCTCCGTGTTCGCCTTGGCCTTCCAGCCCTTCTGCAGCACTCCGATGCTGTACTGGCTGTCGCTCCGGATGACGAGCGGCTGCTCGGGCGGCACCAGCTCCAGCGCGCGGAGGATCGCCGTCAGCTCCGCGATGTTGTTGGTGCCGTGACCCAGGTACTCGCTCAGCTCCGTGCGTTCCCCTCCGTGGAAGAGCACCACCCCGAGGCCCGCAGGTCCCGGGTTCCCCGTGCAAGCCCCGTCCGTCCAGGCCTCGCTCGCGCCCTCTGGCATCCGTGCCGGCTCCCCCGAAGCGCCCCGGGGCTTGCGCCCGGTCCCGGGCGCCCCCCGCTCACGCCCTGCGCTTCGCGCCCCACCTGCCGGCTTCGGCTTCTCCACCTCCGCTGCGGGGCCGCAAAAGTCGTCGTCGAGCAGGGTGGGGTCCACGACCACCAGGTTCGAAGCCATCGCGCGATACATTCTGCCGTCGCGCGGGTTGTAGCGGATCTCCACCCGCCCTTCCTGCACGTCGAGCATCCCCGAGGCCTGCGCCCGGGCCATCACCTTCTGCCCACGAAGCGTTGCTCGTACCCAAGGCATGAACGGACCTTGCCACGAAACCGGGCACGTGGTGGTAGATTCCAGGGCCGTCGACGCGTTCCCTTCGCCGCCCGCTTTCGCCCTCATGAACTACCCGTCCTTCGGCTCCTGCCGTGCCGTCGAGGTCATCGCTTCCGGACCTCTCTCCGAGGTCTACCTCGCCGAGCAGCAACCGCTCGCGCGCAAGGTCGCCGTCAAGGCCCTCAAGTCCACCATCTCGCCGTCGTCCCCCTTCGCCCTCGCCCTCGCGCGCGAAGGCCAACTGCTCTCCACCCTCCACCACGAGCACATCCCCCGTCTCCACGAGTTCGGTCAGACCGAAGACGCCATGTGGATCGTCATGGAGCTCGTCGATGGCTTCAACCTCCACGAAGTCATCCAGGCCGCCAAGAAGCTCGAACCGAAGGCCGCCCTCGCCATCGCCATCGGCGCCGCTCGTGCCCTCGCGTACCTGCACGACCGGGGGATCGTCCACTGCGACGTTCGCCCCGAGAACATCCTCGTCGATCGCAACGGTCACGTCTCGCTCGTCGACTTCGGCTCCGCCCAGGTCGAGAACCTCCCCTCGTCACCGGAGCCGGTCGACGGGGACACGTCGCTGGTGACTCCAGCGTACATGTCCCCGGAGCAGATCCTGGGCGGTCCCCTCGACGCGCGCAGCGACGTGTTCTCGCTGGGCATCGTGCTGTACGAGATGCTGACGGGGAGGCGGCCGTTTGCGGACGAGGAGGACCGGACGGCGGCCCATCGGATCCGGCACGACGATGCGCCTTCGTTGGCGCACGATGCGGAGGTGCCGCGCGGGCTGGCGCATCTTGTGTCGCTCTGCCTTCGCAAGCTCCCCGGGGATCGCTACGGCTCGGGAGGCGAGCTGAGCGAGGCGCTGGAGGAGCTCGCCGAGTCCCTCGGCGCCCAGTCCCGACGCGAACTCGTGGCCTCCTCGCTCGCGAGGGCGCGCCTCGTCGAGCGCGCGGCCGTCGTGGAACCCGACGCCCCGGTGTCCCGCGCCGTCCGCACCCATTCTCCCTCGGTCGTCCCCGCTATCCGCATGCTGCTGGTCATGTTCGCGCTGATCTTCGTCGGGGGTGGCGCAATACGGTTCGTATCACGAACGACCTCCGAGGACTCCGCGAGCATTGCGCGCGGCCCCCTGGAGCTGGTCCCGTCACGCCCCGGCTACCTTCGGGTGGTCGCGCGTCCCTGGGCCCACGTGATTGTCGACGGCCAGCAGGTGGAGACCACGCCGTTCGCGCGCGCGATCGCCCTGTCGGCCGGGACGCATCACGTCACGCTCCGCCATCCGGCGGCACCCGATGAGCGAAGGGTGATCAAGCTGTCGGCGGGGGAGCGAGTGGTGCTGGACGTGACGATGAACGTTCGGTTTGCGCCGCGGGCCGATGCGTCGGCTCCTGTGGCGGCGCCGTCATCGACGACGCCGTGACTCGGCAGGGGCGGGTCAGCCTCGGGAGCTGCGGGAGCAGTCCTGGGGAAATCCGAAGCTGATGGGGTCCTTGTCGGGGTCGAAGTCGCAGAAGTCCTTGTGCTCGCCTTCTTCGACGACTTCGCGCTTGCGACCGAAGCAGTAGGGGCAGCCCATGTGCTCGTTGGCCACCTTCATGCAGCCGTTGCGCACGCAGTAGATCTTGCGGGGCACTTGCTCGTCGGCCATCGCGTCGTCCTCGTGAGGGATGGATACCCGTTGTGTCTAGCGCCGGGGGGCGCTGGGTCAAGACGGTCGACGGGAGGTCAGGACGCGGCGGCGCGGCCGATTTCGAGCCCCTTGCGGAAGGCCCGAAGGTTGATCTCGCCGACGTTGCCTCGCTTGCCGGAGAAGGTGACCTCGATGGCGTGCTCGACGGACTCCGGTTTGACGACCTTGGAGACGCCGACGTAGGCACCGAGCATGACGATGTTGGCGGCCTTTCCGGTGCCTTCCTTCTCGGCGATCTCGTTGGCGGGCACGTAGACGGCGCGCAGGTCGTTGCGGCTGACCTTGCGATCGATGAGGGAGGTATTGATGACGATGAGGCCGTTGGGAAGGACGGAGGGTTCGAACTTGTCGATGGACTGTTTGTTCATGACGATGGCGGAGTGCGACTTCTGGACGACCGGGGAGCCGATCGGTTCGTTGTCGATGATCACCACGCAGTTGCAGGTGCCGCCACGCATCTCGGGCCCGTAGGAGGGCAACCAGGTGACCTCGAGGCCGTCATCCATGGCGGCCTTGGCGAGGATTTTGCCGATTGCGAGAAGTCCCTGGCCGCCGAAGCCGGCCATCACGATGTCTTCGCAAGCCATGTTCAGCTCTCCTTGGGCTTGTCGTCCTTGACCTTGAGGTCGGGCGTGTACTTGCGAGCCGCCTCGGGCATGCTGCCCGGCTCGCGGAAGGTCTTGAGCGGGAAGTACGGCATCATGTTCCGCTCGAGCCAGAGATTGGCGTTCTCCGGCGTCAGTCCCCAGCCGGTCGGGCAGGTGCTGAGCAGCTCCACGAACGTAAACCCCTGCTGCTGCAGCTCGAAGGCCTGCTTGATCAGCTTCTTGGCCTTGATGATGTGCTTGGGGGAGGTGAGCGCGCTGCGAGCGATCAGGAGCGGCTCCACGAGGGTGTCGAGCAACTCGCACATGCGGATCGGGTGCCCGCACAGGCTCGTGTCGCGGCCGTACGGCGAGGTCGTCGTGCGCATCCCCGGCAGCGTCGTCGGCGCCATCTGGCCACCCGTCATGCCGTAGATCGCGTTGTTGATGAAGATGACCGTGATCTTCTCTCCGCGGTTGGCCGCGTGGATGATCTCCGCCATGCCGATCGACGCCAGGTCGCCGTCGCCCTGGTAGGTGAAGACGTAGGAGTCGGGATGGGCTCGCTTGATCCCCGTAGCCACCGCGGGGGCGCGTCCGTGCGCCGCCTGCTGGAAGTCGAGGTTGAAGTAGTTGTAGGCGAGGACCGAGCAGCCGACGGGCGAGACGCCGATGGTCTTTTCCTGGATGCCGAGCTCGTCGATGACTTCGGCGACGAGCCTGTGCGCCACGCCGTGGGTGCAGCCAGGGCAGTAGTGCAGGTAGTTGTCGGTGAGGACCTTGCTCCTCTGGAAGACGGGCTGTTCCTGGGCCATGGTTGCACTCCTCACGCCCCGAGGGCGGTCTTCTCTTCGGTGATGCGGGCGATGATCTGATCGACGGTGGGGACGACGCCTCCGACGCGGCCCCAGAACTTCACCGGCCTGCGTCCCTGAACGACCATGCGGACGTCATCGACCATCTGTCCCATGCTCATCTCGATGCAGTAGAACAGGCGGGTCTTGTCGATGTGCTTGCGGAGGGCTTCCTCCGGGAACGGCCAGGCGGTGATGGGCCGGAAGAGGCCGACCTTGATGCCGCGCTTGCGCAGCTCACGGATCGCGCTCTTGGCGATGCGCGCCGTGGTCCCGTAGGCGCAGACCACGATCTCCGGATCGTCGTCGAGCATGAAGGTCTCATGCCTCTGCTCGGTCGCCTTCATCCGGTCGAACTTCTCGTAGAGGCGATGGACGTGCGCCTCGAGCTCGTCGGGATCGAGGAAGAGCGAGTTGATGATGTTGGACTTGCGGGTCGCGGGCTTCCCCGTCGATGCCCAGGAGATATCGAACTCCTTGGTCTCGGTCACCGGGAAGGTCACCGGCTCCATCATCTGACCGATGAGACCGTCGCCGATCATCACGCAGGGGCTGCGGTACTTCTCGGCGAGGTCGAAGGCCAGGCCCATCAGGTCCACGGCTTCCTGGACGGTGGCCGGAGCGAGCACGATGGTCTGCTTGTCTCCGTGGCCGAAGCCCTTGGTCATCTGGGCGTAGTCGCCCTGGGATGGGGCGATGTCGCCGAGTCCGGGGCCGCCGCGCATGATGTTGACAATCACGCACGGGATCTCGCTGCCGACCATATAGGAGAAGCCCTCGGACATGAGGGCGACGCCCGGGCTGGACGACGAGGTCATCACGCGGACGCCGGCTCCGCCGGCGCCATAGAGCATGTTGACGGCGGACACCTCGCTCTCGGCCTGCAGATACAGGCCGTTGACCTGCGGCAGACGCCGCGACATGTACTCGGGAATCTCGTTCTGCGGGGTGATCGGGTAGCCGAAGAAGAAGCGGCAGCCCGCGCGAATCGCGGCCTCCGCGATCGCTTCGGTCCCCTTCATGAGAAGCCTATCCTGCGCCATGGTCATCTCCCACCGCACCCGCTGGTGCGGCCATCAACGCGGTTGTCAGTCCAGGTGAGCGCTCCGCATCAGCCCGTCTGCTTGACCTTGATCTCCTTGAACACCTCGATCGTCGCCTCGGGGCAGACAATGGCGCACAGGCCGCACGCCGTGCACTTCTCCACCGAGTGGATCTCGATCGGGTGGTAGCCCTTGGCGTTGAGCTCGTCGCCGAGCTCGAGCAGCTTCCGCTGACACACGTTGATGCAAAGCTTGCATGCTTTGCACCTGTCCTTGTCGATCGCGACGCGATTCATGGTTGCTCCTTCTGTCCAGCCTGGCGCTGGCTCTGGGTGGCGAGAACGACGCCGCCCAGGAAGCCCGGTTTCATGAACCGCCGGACGTGCACCAGAGGCGGCATGTCCGGCTCCATTCCAAGCCCGAGATCCATCCCTTCGGGAACCCCCACCAACCGCACGCGCACATCGAGTCGCGCCGCGACTTGCCGGGCGAGCTCCAACCCCCACAATACGTCGTCTGCCGACGTATCCTCCATCATGTGCGTGTTGGAGATGATCCCGCTGATGCGCAGGTGAGAAGCGAAGGCGATCTGCTCCGCCGTCTCCATCACCTCTTGCAGCGTCGCCATGAAGGGCCGGTGACGGTTGAGCACCAGCAACATTTCGTAATCCGACGCTTTCACGACGTCGGAGATGGATCCGAGGGCGCGCGCCCCGACCGGGTCTCCCCCCACGTCGAGCACCAGCTGCGTGTCCTCGCGCACCACGGAGCCTCGCAGCTCCGCAGGCAGGATCGGCAGGTCCGTGTTGGCGAGCACTCCGGCCGGAGCGATCAACTCCACACCCGCGGCACGAAGCGGATCGTTGGCTTCGCGAGAGCGGAAGTAGGGCTTGAGGACGTCGAGATCCGCGAGCGCGACGCGCCGCGAGCCTTCGCCTCCGCGCTGCCGGGCAGCAAGCGCGAGCGCGATGGCCAGCTCCGTCTTGCCGCTCCCATAGGGCCCGGTGAGAACGACGACGCGTCGGTGCAGGACATCCATGCCTGGGTTCCGGTCTAGTGCAGACCGGAGGGAGAGAAAAGGGTTGTGAGCAGGGGCGTGACGATCGCGAGCGGGGGCGCGACGCTGCGCGGCATGTCGTGACGGCTGCAGGCGTCAGCTTCCCCCGCTGCGGCGGTTCGAAACGCCTCGCGGTCGGTCCGGGGGGGCGTCAGTACTCGAGGGAGGGGGAACGCGTGATGCCCGACGATTCGACGAAGTATTGGACCGTGAGCATGACGGCGGTTGCCGAGGGGCCGACGACGTAGCGGCGGGCGCTCAGGTCGATCGAGAACTGCGGGTCGATGTAGCCGATGCCCGCGTTGAGCGCGTGGCCGTCCATCCCCTGGTCCCATCGATACCCCACGCGCAGCGGAACGTGGTCCCCGGCCAGGTACTCCACACCCCCCATTACCCGCGCCGTCGTCCTCTGCCACGTCGTGAAGTCCGCCACCGCGTTGAGCTCGACCGCAAGGTCCTGCGTGCCGAGCCCCAACCCGCCGCCGACCATCGTCGGCTGAAAGCCCGTCCCCGGGTTCGACAGGTTCTTGCCGAAGGCTCCGAGCCCGAAGCTCTTCGTAGGCCGAAGCGAGAATCCTGCGTCAAAGGTCCAGGTGTTGACGATGGGCTGACCGGCGAGCCCGCCGGAGGCGTAGCTCTGCCCGAGGGGACCCAGCCCTTCCTGGGTGAGCTTCAGATACCGGGCCGCCACGCCGAAGGAGATCTTGTCCGAGAAGGGATAGGCGAGCACGAGCCGGAGGTCCGAGGACCTGCGCTTGACGCCGGAAGGGTCCTGATCGGTCCAGGCGAAGCCGACGCCCGCGGCCAGGCGAGTGGTGATCGAGTCGACGGCGCCTGCGCCGTAGGTCTGGCGCGAGGCTTCGGGCCAGATCGCGGCGAGAGCGCCGACATGGTAGACCTGGGAAGCGCCGATGGCGGCGGGGTTGCCGAAGACGCCGGACAGCCCGTTGCCGAGGGCGGCCAGCTCCCCGCCGAAGGCGGCGGCGCGGGCGTCCTCGATCTGTCCGTAGTTGTAGCCGACCTCCGCGGGCAGCGAGCTCGGCTCGGCGTGCACGGGGCGAGGGGCCAGCAGCACGTGGAAGGCGAGCAGGGCGGCGACGGCGTGGGCAGTATGGACGGAACGCATGGTGGAAGTTGGCGGCACGGGCCCGCTGGCCGGGTGCTAGCCCACCGGTTGGAAAGGGCAAAGAATTCGGCGTTCGCAGCTCCGCCGGGGGGGGGAAGGGGCACTGCAGCGGGCCCCGGTTGGATGTCGGTTCACTCTTGACTTCGGTGATCAGGAGCATTGCCGCGAAAGCCGCCCGACCGAACCGGGGCTCCTGCGCAGAATCCTGCGCAAGTTCGTCCGGTTGGAAGGAGGCGCCGGAGGCGACCCAGCCGGGTTCCTCCCCCCAACGAACCCGTCACGTCCTGGTGACTCAGAAAAAGCTGCGCCGTTCCATGCGCTTAACAAATTTCCTGCAAATCCCCGTGGACGCCGCGCTGCAGATGGAGCTAGCTGCGTACATCTCTCGCGTCGGACACGTCAGTGTCTGACTCATCAGCCCCGGAGAGTCAGGAAAGTGCTCAGGGGTCGAGGTAGCTCCGATGGTTCATGGCAAGAGGAAACCCAACCTGCACAGAACCGTAGGGCACTATCCAGACGCCAGAGAATAGGGAAAGAGAGCCGAGCTCGGGGATTCACCTGCCGGCTCAACCAAGAACATGCGGTTGTCCACAGCCTGTGGACAACCTGGGGGAACGTCCGTCATCGCGACGGTGAGTCCCCCTTTGTTGGAGTGAGACCGACGTTGCGTTTTGGAGCGTGGTGGGCGCAGATCGCATGAGTGCACAGGATATCCACAGGCTGTGGGAGATGGCTGCGGAGCGGGTCCGGCAACGGGC
>CAYMUE010000042.1:0-15262 GCA_964393505.1 uncultured Polyangiaceae bacterium | reverse complement strand
CACAGGATATCCACAGGCTGTGGGAGATGGCTGCGGAGCGGGTCCGGCAACGGGCGCCAGCCAGCTTCGATGTGTGGTTTGCTGGTGTGCAATTCGACGGATCCCGCGACAGCAGGCTTATCCTTCGCGCACGCGATGAGTTTGTTCGCGACTTCGTTCGGGAGCACTACGAGCCGGCCGTGCTCGAGGAGCTCTCCGCCCTGCTCGGCACCCCGGCGCCCGCTGTCTCCTGGGTCATCGACGCCGCGCTCGAGCGCCCCGTCAGCGCCGCTCCCGCGCCGACCCCGAAGCCCGTGATCCCCCGCGCCCTGCAGTTGGTTCCCGCGGAGCGCCCGCCCGAGTCCCGCCCCGTGCTGCGCGAGATCCTCCCCCCCTCGGGCATCAACCCCAAGAACAGCTTCGAAAACTTCGTCGTTGGACCGAGCAACCAGCTCGCCTTCGCGGCCGCCATGGCCGCCGCCGGTGGCGGTGGACGACGCTACAACCCACTGTTCCTGTGCGGTTCGACGGGGCTCGGCAAGACCCACCTGCTGCACGCCATCGCCCATCGCGTGCACGCTGAGCGGCCCGATGCCCGCATCGTCTACGGCTCCGCTGACAACTTCACCAACGAGTACATCGCGCACCTCACCGTGCGCCGCATGGACGAGTTCCGCGCCCGCTACCACCACTGCGACGTCCTGCTGATCGACGACGTCCAGTCCCTCGCCGGCCGCACCGGAACCCAGGAGGAGTTCTTCAACACCTTCAACGTCCTGCACGCGCTCGACAAGCAGATCGTCGTCGCCGCCGACAAGTACCCCCAGCAGCTCGGCCGCATGGAAGAGCGCCTCGTCTCTCGGTTCACCTGGGGCCTCGTCGCCGACGTCCAGACCCCCGAGCTCGAGACGCGCGTCGCGATCGTCCGCAAGAAGGCGATGCTCGAGAACATCGAGATGAGCGAGGATCTCGCCGTGCTGCTCGCGCAGGCGGTGCAGTCCAACGTGCGCGAGCTCGAGGGCATGCTCATCCGCCTCATCGCCAAGTCGTCTCTGATGCGACGCCCCCTCGACCTGGAGTTCGCTCGGATCGAGCTGGCGTCCGCCCTCCATTCGACCCCTGCGATCACCACGGTGGAGCGTATCCAGGCGGCGGTTTGCACCCACTTCCACATTCCCACCGACGAACTGCTGTCTCACGCACGCAGCCGCAGCGTCTCGCGCGCGCGCCACATCGCCATGTACCTCTGCCGGCAGCGCCTGCAGTGCTCGTTCCCTGAGATTGGACGCGCCTTCAACGGGCGTGATCACACCACCGTCATGAGCGCAGTGCGCAAGGTCGAGGCACTGCGCGAGAACGACCCCGAGCTGCGCGCTCACATCGAGGCGATCGAACGCAAGCTCGCGGGCGTGGACTGACCCGTCGGGCTCCCCCCGTCCTTCTCTCAGCCAGCCAGCTCCTGCACGCGCTGCAGCGCGTTCTTGACGTCGCCCATCATCGCCTGGTCCTCGCGGAGCATGGCGTCGAGCTTCGACATGCTCGCTGCCATCAGCTCGCTCGAGTGCACCAGCGCCTTCTGCGCTTGGGCGAGCTGCGCGACCATGCTCGAGATGTTCTCGATCGCCTGGCCCACCTGACGTCCGCCCCGCGCCTGATCCTGGCTCGACCGCTCGGCGTTCTGGGTGATCGAACGCATCTTCTCCGCGCTCTTCATGATGAGCTCGGAGCCGCGCGCCTGCTGCCCCGTGGCTGCCGCGATCTGCTGCACCGTCTCCGCGATGCGCCCGATCGCGTCCGTCACCTGCTTCGAGCCCTTCGCCTGCTCCACCGTGGCCCGCGCGATCGCCCGCACCATGTTCGTGGACTTCTGAGAGCTCTCGAGGATCTTCTTGAGCGCCCGCTCCGCGTCGTTCGACACCTCCACGCCGCGGTCCACGTTCTTCGCTCCGCGCTCCACGGCCGCGATGGCGTTCTTCGACTCGTTCTGGATCGTCTTGGTGAGCTCTCCGATCTCCTTGGTCGACGCCCCTGCGCGTTCCGCCAGATCCTTGATCTCGTCGGCGACCACGGCGAACCCCTTGCCGTGCTCCCCGGCCTGCGCAGCGATGATCGCCGCGTTCAGCGCCAGCAGGTTCGTCTGCTCCGAAACGTCGTCGATCACGTTCAGGATCTGACCGATCTGCTCGATGCGGGATCCCAGATTCGAGATGACCGCCACGGCCTCCTGCGTGGACTCCTTGATGCGATAGATCTCACCGATCGTCTTGAGGATCGCCTCCGCCCCGCGCTCGGCGTCCTGGGCCACTTCCTCGCTCAGCCTCGCGGTCTCGTTGGCGTTCGACTGCACCTGGTCGATCGAGATATCCATCTCGTTCATCGAGGAGCTCGTCTCCTCGGCCGTGAGCGACAGCGCATCGACGTTCTTCGCGACCTCGCGGATCGAGTAGGCCATCTCCTCGATCGACGACGCGGTTTCGCGCACGCTGCCGGCCAGGTCGACGATGCTCTCGGCCACCTCTTCGTTGGTTGTGGTCATCGACAGGATGCTGGACGCGGATTCCTCGGCGCTGGTGGTGAGCATCTCGGCATGCTGACCGATCGCCTTGATCGATCCGGTCAGCTCCTTGAGAGACTCGTCGGTCTCCGCGGAGATGCGGACGCGACGCGCGGCGCTCTGGTCAAGTCGAGCGAGCTGATCGTGCGCGGTGTTTGCAGCCGTCCGCACCGAAGGGAGCTTGGTGCCTTCGGTTTCGCGCGCGCGGACGAGCGCATCCGCGAGCCTCCCGATCTGGTCGAAGGCTCTGCGCGCTTCGGGAGGGGCCGACGCCGGCGCCTCGGTGCGCCGTCCGTCCGCCGCATCGCGCAGCGCCCGCTCGAGCTCGCCGAACACGCTGACCAGCCCATCCTGCTCCTGTCGCTCCTCACGGACCCGATCGGCCAGGCCGCGCATTTCCTCGTACGCACGCGCCAGCTCCGGAGCGACGCCCGCCGGGAGCGCGGGCCTGTCCCCACGCGAGGCTCTCGAGATCGCGTCGGGCAACTCCGACAGGCCCCGGGCGCCGTGCCCCGAACCTCCGAACAGCACCCCCGCCGCTCCGGCAAACCCAACCGCGAGCAGGTAGGTGGCGGCGTCTTTCACGACCCAGCCCAGCAGGAAGGCCAGGCCCACGACGAACAGAACGGCGGCGAGTTGGCGTGTGGAGAACGTCATGTTGGTATCGGGGGAAGGAGCAAACCTCGATCGACGAGCCTAGGAGGTCGGGAGGCCTCGGGGCAACGGAATGGTGCATTCCTTGGAATTTTCCGCCTGGCGACGCCCTTCTGCGCGCGCCTCGGGCGCGTCATCGGAGGGGGGAGCCCCGCCTCGCGGGAGGATCGCGGCGTTCAGTCTGACGGCTTCGCGACCGGCGGAGGCGCGGCAGGCCCCTTCGTCGATGTCGCTCCGGAGGCCGCAGGGGCGAGGTCCAGGGTGGACGCGGCTTCTTGCGAAGAGGCTGGATGCTGCGACACCGTGGGCTGGCTTCCCGGTGCCCTGCCGCCTGTCGTGACCACGCAGCCGACCGCGAACGCGGCGCCCAAGATGAACGCGGCCAGTATCCTGGTTCTCATTCGGTTCTCCTCCACTTACTGCCGTCCTGAAGACTGGGTTCTACACAGGCCCCTCCTCGCCCATGGCCGCCGTCGCGGTGGAGCTTCGGGTCAGGCACCCCGCACCGGCGCAACGTGGACGGCGAGCGCCTTCATGTGCGGTTCCGCACCCGGCATCACGGGGAAGTCCGGCGCTGCCGGGAGCTCTTGCGCGCGCTCGATCGTACGGCCTGCGCGCGCCGCAGCATTCTGCATCGCGCCGCGGAGTCTCGCCATCCGGAGCGATCGGTTGTTCGTGCAGGCAAGGATCACCCCACCGGATTCGGACAGCACGCCCATGCAGTGCTCCGCGATCCTCGGCAGGTCCTCGGCGACGACGAAGCGCGAACGGTGGGTTGTGGAGAACGACGGTGGATCGAGCACCACCACGTCGAACCGGCGACCCGCTCGTCTCGCTGCAGGCAGCCAGGTGGAGACGTCATCATTCACGAGCACGTGTCGATCCAACGAGATGCCGTTGACCTCGAGATTGCGGCGTCCGAGCTCCAGCACACGAGCCGACGCGTCGATGCTCACACTCGAGGCCGCACCGGCGCGAGCTGCGGCGACGGTGAAGGAGCAGGTGTAGGCGAAGAGGTTGAGGACCGAGCGCCCCAGGCAGCGTTCTGCGATCCAGCGACGGTTCTCTCGCTGGTCGAGGAACAGGCCCGTGGACAAGCCGTCGCCCGGTCGCATGACGAAGCGGCATCCTGCCTCGTCGACGATCAGCTCCCGGGGGCCGTCTGCGCCGCGGACGGCAGAGGCTGGCGCGATGTCGGGGCGTCGGGAGTCCACGATTCTGGAGGCGTGGCGGGGGCGGACCTTCAAGTACACGCCCTTGAAGCCGAGGGAATCGGAGGCGTCGAGGGCACGACGACGCGCTTCCTCGTCGAACTGTTCGCCGAGCCAGGCCACCAGATAGTCCTGGATGCGATCCAGGTCGAAGCCCGGTATGCCCTCTCCCTCGCCGTGAAAGAGGCGGAAAGCGTCCACGCCGCGACGGGCCAGCGGGTAACGTGACGCAGCGGATTCGAGCAGCATCGCGCGAAGCCGATCGAACGGCGGCATCGTGTCGGGCCCGGGAGACGACAGCCACCATTCGAGCGACGCGGGCAAGGCCGCCTCCACACTCAGCGTCGAACCGTCGGGGTGCTTCAGATCCATCCGCGAGGCGTGCAGCATCAGGCGCGGAGCGACGGGGCCACGAAATGCAGTATCTCCGGCGACGGGCATCCGAAGCGCGGACAGGGCAGCGCGGACATGACGGGCGCTGCCGCCGTCGGCAGTGACCGCAAGGAGGTGACGCACAGCGTTCGAGCGAACGAGCGTCCACTGGATGGTCTGGGAGAACGATCCGTTGCGTGCGCTCGACGGCAGGATGGTGCCGTTCTTTCCGCGGGCCAGGGACACGCGAGTCGAGCCTCGCGGTTTGGGGGGATCGCCTTCGATGAGCGCGGACCACACGCAACGGTTGGAGCGGTTCTTCGCAGCCGTCGCGAGCGCGTGGTTGGCAAGCGGCCGGCGCGAGAGCGCGATCGCGCCGGACACGTCCCGGTCGATGTACTCGTGCACCGCCAGGTAGGGATCGGCAATGCCTCCGACGTCACGCAGGTGTTCGAGGAGTCTGGCGACGAGGTCCCCTCCCTCCGCTTCGGGGGACTGGAGGGACACCCCGGCCGGCTTGTCCACCACGATCACATCGTCGTCGTGGTGCAGAATCCTCGCGTCGTCGAAGGGCGAAAAGGTGCTCGAGGGGAACGTCATGGCGGGCAGTACGGTCAGGACTTGCCGCCGTCCTTGCCATCCCCCGGTCCCACCTCGTCCGCGAGGAACGTGAGGATCACCTCGTCGAGGGATTTGTCGCTGATCATGTCCTCACCGAAGACGTTGCCGCCTTCGGAGGGACGAGCGGAAGCGAAGACTGCAGCGGGGCGAGAAGCGACATAGCGCCCTGCGGCAGCGTCGGGGCGCGCGGGAGTGGGGGCAGGAGCGTTGGCCGACGAGGCGGCGGGGGGAGGTGGCAGGGCGGGGGCGGCCGTGGCGGACGCGGGCGCGACAGCAGCGGACCAGGCTTTCGCCGCGGCCGGGTCGGCGCGCACCGAGAGGGCCGGTTGAGCGTCTTCGGTGGAAGGCTCCGGGAAGCTCGGGGAAGGCTTGTCTTCCGCAGCGGGCGGGGATGGGGCCGCCATCGCAGAGCGGGATGCCGCTGCGGCGCCGTCGTCGAGCAGCCCGTCGTAGGTACCGTCGCGCAACGCCATGAACATGGCCTTGTGCTGGTCCTTCATCATCGTCCGGACACGTTCCGTGAGGTTCGGCTCGCTCAAGTGCTCCGCATAGCTGGTCTTGGTGCTCTTGAGGATTCGCCCGCCATCGGCGAACAGGTGCGTGATGATGTGCGGGTGCTTGACTCCAGAGTCCTCCGTTTGGATGTGGAAGACCTTGCCCTTGTGGCGGACATTGGTGTTGAAGCCGAGCACAGGGGATATGTTCTTCACGTCGCAGCGGGCTCCGACTCGAGGTGTTTGGATCGAGGAAGACTAGCACATTCCTCGGAAATCCTGCACGGCAAGACACGGAGCCACCAGGGCGGTCGGGGTGCGATCAAGACGGTCAGCTGATCCCTTCATCGAGGCGACGCATCCCCTCGAGCAGGAGCGTTTCGGGGCTGGCGTCGATGACGCGGGAGGTCGGTTTGAAGTTCGGGTCCAACCCGAATTCGCCGTCCTGGATTCTGAGCATGGCGTAGAAGGCGTCTTCGCCGCGGAGCTTGCCGAGCATCGCATTGACGACGCTTCCATCCAGGAAGTGAATTTCGCCGGATTCTGTGCGGCATCGGATGCGCAGCGCGCCGGTCTTGCGGCCGTGCCAGAGGATTTGGACGATATCGGGCAGCGACATCTCGGACAGGGAACCGGAGACACCCTTGGCAGTCTGGGAGGTGGTGTTGCGCTCGATGAGCTGCTTGAGCTTGGCGACGAAGACCTCGGCCGCTGCGGGCTTGGAGACGAAGTCGGTGGCGCCGAGCTGGAAGCCGGTCTGGACGTCGGCGCGGCCGGCCTTGCGGGTGAGGAAGACCCACAGGACGTCTCGTCCCCAAGACTCGGCACGAACCTGCCGGAGCAGGTCGAACCCGTCAGAAGGCTCGAGATCAACCTCGCTCACGACGAGCTCGAACTCGCCGGAGGCGAGGGTCTTGAGCGCGACGTCCGCGGTGCGAACGATCGTGACCTCGAAGCCTTGCTCGAGCATTCTCAGCTCGAGCAGGGCTGTCTCCTCCGGATCGGGGTCGACGACGAGGGCCTTGTGACGGTTGGCGAGCAAGCGAGCCGCCAAGGCGTCGCCAGTGACCATGTGGCGGAACACCTCGACCAGATGCGGGTCGAAGATGGCACCCTTGAACCGGTCGAAGACATCGCACGCTTCGGCAGGGCGGAGGGTCTTGCGGAAGGGGTTGCGCGGGTTCTGCGTGAGATCGGCGTACGTGTCGGTGATGGCGACGATCCGTGCTCCCAAGGGAATGTCCTTGCCCGCCGCGCTCGAGGGGAACCCCTTACCGTCGTACCGCTCGTACATGGCGTCGAGGGACTCAAGGGTGGAGTTCGGGAGCCCGACCGCTTCGAAGAGCCGTCGCGGGGTTGCGGAGGCCTTCTGCGCGGCCACGCGGTGCCCTTCATACTCCGCAGCATTGAACGCCGTCAGGTGGTAGGCGCTCATCTTGCCAAGGTCGTGCAGGTAGGCGGTCGTGACCGCGGAGCTCAGATCGGCTGGAGCCAGGCCGATGCGCTCGCCGATCTTGCGAGTCAGGCGTGCGACGGCTGCACTGTGTCCGCGCAGGTCGGGGCGAGAGTTCTCGAGCAGGGTCACCAGGACGTTGAGGGTCTCGAGGTACGCGTCCGAATCGGTGGTGGCGTGGGGAGCGGGCTTCTTGTCCTGCCTGCGCTCGAGAGTGTCGCCCGAGATCACGCGGTCCCGCGAACGCGTTTCGACGAGCGCGACCGCCATGGTCTCCTCGCTGACGAGGTTGCGCTCGTAGACGTTGAGCATGGTCTGGAACTGCTCGTGCGCCTCCTTGTCGAGGATGGCGAAGGCGTGGATGTCGCCGTTATAGGCCTTGTTGATCGCGGCCCGGATCGCAGCGGGGCGAGCCACGAACGCGCGGACCTCGCGAACGCCCGCGATGACCTTCAGCTCGTTGAGCGGCTGCGTGTCCTCGGGATCCGCAGTCACTACCGACAGGACACTCGCCTGCCCGTCGAAGAGCACCGGGAACAACACGTTCGCTTCCGCGAACTTCTTGGGCACCTTGTCGAGCGTGGGACGATTGATGTCGGCCTTGGCCAGCTTCTCCGTCGTGACGAACCGCGTCTTGTGAAGACCCGCGAGGAACTTCAGCAGATCCGCCTCGCTCAACGCGTGGATCTCGAGCAGCGCTTCGAACACCTCGCTGTGAAACTGCTGCACCTGCCTGAGCACGGTCTCGTACTGCTCAGGGGTGATGCGGCCGTCGTCGAGCAGACGATCGAGCAGCCTCGTGTCGCCGGATGTTTTCGAGCGCGTGCTCATCAATTCGAACCGCAGGTGTACCTGGCTCGTACCGTGGACGGTCCACCGCCCCGCGACGAACCGCACCGCAAGCCTAGCTCACTCCGGGCGCAGGTCGCGATGGGTTTCCTTCACGTTCCGCCCGGTGAGCAGCAGGACGGCATCCCCCCCGCGCAGGTCGGAAGGCAGGCCTCCCATGGCAAGCGCCACGACCGTGGCCGACGATCCCTCGATTCGCAGGTCGAGGCGGGTCCGGACGAGCTGCATGGCGCGACCGATCATCGCCTCGGACACGACGCTGACACCCGCGACACAGGAGGCCGCTCGAGCGAAAGCCCGGGCGCTGATTCCGCCTTCGAGCCCGTCCGCCAACGTCGGAGCGCTCGCCTCCATCGTCTCGATCGCCTCCCCCTGCGAGACCGACAACGCAAAGGCGGCACACACCTCGCTCTGCACGGTCCAGACGCGCCGCGGAGCGCCAACGCCTTCGTGCCGGGCCAGGGCGAGCGCCATGCCGGAGGCCAGCCCCCCGCCGCCGATGGGGACGACGACCGCATCCGGAATCCGGCCGTGACAGCGGATCAGCTCGAATCCGAGCGAGGCGCCATTGCCGGCGAGCACATGGTCATCGTCATACGGTGACACGAACGGGATCGCTTCTCGCTCTTCAGCAGCGCGAGCGGCCGCCTCGGCAGCATCGTAGCCTCCGGGTACGCGCACGATGGTCGCGCCTTCCCCTTCGATCCTGGAGGCCTTCGAGGCCGGTGCGCCAGCCGGCACGAAGACCGTCGCTTGCATCCCCAGGACGCGCGCAGCGTGCGCGATCCCTGCGCCGTGGTTGCCTGCGGACGCTGCCACGACCCGCTCTGCCCCCTGACGACGCAGGGCATCCAGCGCGCAGAGCGCGCCGCGAACCTTGAAGGAACCCGTTGTCTGCAGGTTCTCGAGCGCGAGGTGGATTTGCGTCCCGCCCGAGCTATCCGCGAGCCGATCGAGCCACGGCGCACGGACGCAGGCAAGCGGGCGAAGCCCCGAACCCGGGAACCTCCGCGGAAGATCCTGCAGGTCGTCGAACGCCGCGGGCGCCACGGGATCCGGATGCAACGCGAGCCCGACGGGAACAGGGAGGTGGCGCGGCATCGGTCCCGGTCACACTCCCCAATCGTCCTCGGGTGGCAGGTCGTCCCGCGGCGGAGCGGGCGGCAGGATCGATGAGCCCCGCGAGGAGGGCGGCTCGCGCGAGGGCGCTTCGGGCGCAGCCCCCGTGCCGGCGTGCGGTTGGGGAAGCTGCGGCTGAGCGGTCGCCCCTGGGACGGGAATTGAGGGGACACGCGGAGGGGTGGGGATCTCGTCGCGCGCTGCTCCGGGCTCAGGCGACTTCGGGGGCTTGCGAGAGGGGCGTTGCGAAGGCTTGGGCGCCTTGGAGGGGCGCTGAGAGCGCTGCGGCAGATGCGCGAGCGGGAAGCGATCGATCGCGACGTGCTCCCCGCCCGTGCGCAGTTGCGTGTGGGCGTGGACGGAACACTCGGTGATGCGCGTTTCGATCGAGATGGGCTCGACAGCCGCGAGCCACTGCTGGGCATCGCAGGGGTCGGGCAAGCGCGCGAGGGTGAGATGGGGCACGAAGGGTCCGGTTTCGACAACGCAGCCCAGGCTGTCGAGGAGGGCGTCGATGCGCGTGACCAGGTCATTGAAGACGGCGCCGGGATCCGCGACGCCGACGGTGATGAGGCGTGCGCGATCGGGGGCAGGGAATGCGGAGAGCGGGCCGAGCTGGAGGCGCAGTGGGGGCAGGAGCGAGACGAGGTTGTGCAGAGGGGCCAGCAGGGCAGGCGTCATGGCCGGGTCGATGGGGCGCAGCGCACGCAAGGGGATACGGAGGTTCGCGGCTGAGGTCCAGGCGACGGCGAGCTTGGGGATCGAGGGGGAGGATTGGAGGCTACGTTGGAGGGCTGCCAGCTTGCGCATGGCAGCGACCTCCGCCTGCAAGGCGATGAGGACGCGGACAGACTCGAACATTCGGGGGGGACTATACGACGGAGCGAGGGAAGGGGAGGGGGAGGGCGGGGGACGAGGGACAAAAAAAGGCAGCGACCGGGGCGGGGGGGGGGCACCTCTCGGTCGCTGCGGAAGAGCGCAGGAGCAGCTTTCGGGCCAAAGGGTGTGCAAATGCGATTTCAATGAGTTGAGCCCACCGTTGCGGGCCTCGGGTTGCAGAACTGCAAACTGTTGGTTCCGTTCGTGAATGGGAAGGTGTCTTGATTGGAACCTGGACGGACGGGGGTGGGGATTCGCGCGGTCGAGGGGCTGGGTGGGAGGTGTCGGTTCAGGAGGACGCAGACTCGCGGTCGGCTTCGATGAGTGTCCGGACGAGAGGGCGTTTGAAGAACAGGCTTCGAAGGCGCTGATCGCGGATCAGCTCTCCGATGTGCAGGGCGCGAGCGAGCGCCGCCCGTCGGGCGTCGTCGGCCTGCAGCGATCCGGCACGCGCCAGCGTGGACCAGCAGAGCGAGGCGGTTTCGAGGCCGTATTCGGAGCCTTGCATGGCAGCGATGGCGCCCATGGCGGTGGTGGCGAGGAGGATTCCGGTGTGGGGTTCGCCGACGTCCACGCGTGCAGCGGCCTCGACGGCTGTTGCGAGGCAGTGGAAGCTGACCAAGGCCTGGGCTTCGGAGGCCTTGCGCGCCTCGAGGGCGCGGAGGACCGCATGGGCAGAGTCTCCGGATGCGCGATCGATCATCGCGTGGGTGATCTGCTCGTGCACGCTGTCGTAGGCGCTGTTGCTGGCCGCGATGAGCGCGGAGGCGTCGAGGCAGTAGTTCCGGGCGGGGTCGACCTCTCCCATCTCCAGCGCGACCTCGGCGGAGGCCAGGAGGGTGTCGGCCCGAGCGTCCTGGTCGGCGTACCGTTCATGCGCGTCGCGTGCTCGCTTGAGATAGGCCAGGCCGCGCGGGAAGTCTCCGAGCCTGGCGTAGGCCTGGCCGATGTTCGCGAGCGTCTTGGCGAGCTGGAAGCGTCCGCCGATCGCCAGGTCGATGTTGATGGATGAGAGCGCCAGGGCGATGGAGTCCTCGAAGCGTTCGAGGACGAACATGGCGAATGCGAGGGCGTTGCGGGCGCGGGCTTCGGGGCGTCGTGCGCCGACTCGGCGGAAGACGGCGATGGCTTCTGCGTAGCAGTCGACGGCTTCGCGGACACGTCCGACGCGGCGGAGCAGGACGCCGCGGGATCGCAGGACATCGGCGCGGGCGCGGGGGGAGACTTGCGGGGCCTTTCCGACGTCGAGGGCGCGGTCGCAGGCCGCGAGGGATCCTTGGATGTCGCCGAGCTCGCGAAGGGTTTCGCTGAGCACGGCGAGGGCTTCGACCTCGAGGTTGGGCTGGCGGGTGAGTCGGGTAGCGGTGCACGCGCGGTGGCAGACGGGCAGAGCGCGAGCGAACTGACCCTCGTCGGAAAGGAACACGGCGGTGCGCGTGAGGGCGACGGCGATCCCCTGAGAGGAGCGGACGCGGGCGGCGAGCGCTCGCAAGGCGACGAGGTGTTTGCGTCGGTCTTTGTGGCGTCCCAGGACGCGGTAGATGGATTCGAGGGCCTCGTGGGCTTCGAGGCGGCGCGAGTCGTCCTTGTGCAGCAGCGACAGCGCGCGGTCGTAGTAGTGCGTGGCGAGCTGGGTCTGGTAGCCCGTGCGAGCGGCTCGGGCGGCCTCGAGGTAGTAATCGACGGCGCGGGAGCTGGCGCGGCCGCGCACGAGGTGGCGAGCGACGATGACGGCGCTGAGGCCGGAGGCGATCGGCGTGCTGGCGAGGTGTTCGCCGAGGGCGCGGTGCATGGCGGCGCGGTCGTCGCTCTCGATGGCGTAGTAGGCGACGTCGCGAGCGATCGGGTATCGGAAGTCGACGTGATCTCCGCGGCGTTCGCACATGCCGCGAGCGCACAGGCGGATGACGGGCTCCTCGGTGGTGAGGTGCCCGAGGGCGAGCAGGTCGTGGACGGTGAGGGGGCCGTGAGCAACGGCGAGCCACTGGACGACTTCGCGTTCCTCTGCGGGGAGCTCGGCGAGGCGGTCGCCGATGAGCTGGTCGAGAGTGGAGGGCAGGGGTTGCGCGCGCTTACCGGAGTCGGTGCGCACGAGCACGTGACGCCCCTCGCGCTCCTGGATTTCGAGCGTGCCCCGTTCGAGGAGCGCATCGACCATCTCGAGCAGGAAGAAGGGGTTGCCTGCGACGCGCGGGATGAGCTCGGTGCAGATCTGGGCGACACCGTCGTGCACGCCGAGGCGGCTCTCGACGAGGCGCAGCTGCTCGTCGGGCCGGAGGCCGCGCAGCTCGATGCGCACGAGGTTCTCCAGATAGGGCGCGAGGCGTTCTTCGGCGCGAGCGACGAGCAGGACGAGCAGGGGGAGGGGTTCCGGGGAGACGACGATCTCGCGGATCAGGTCGAGGCTGGCGGAGTCGGCCCAGTGGAGTCCTTCGACGACGACGAGCAGCGAGCCACGGGCAGCGATGGCAGCGAGCAGGGCACGCATGCCGCCGAGCACGAGCTTGCGGACATACGAAGCGTCTTCGTCGTCGAAGTGCTGGGCGCTCTTCCCGCTGGCAAGCTCGGCGAGGCGCAAGGAGGCTTGCGGTGAGATGGAGGCGGCGGGACCGAGCGTCTCCAGGATGCGCGCGTGAGCGTCGTCGAGGCTCTGATCCGCCGATGCTCCGGTGAGGGCCCGGATGAGCTCGGCGAGGCTGCTCATGGGCACCTCGCTGTGCGAGGGCGAGCAGTCGATCTGGACCTTGATGACGTCGGCGGCGGCGATCTCGTGCTTGAAGGCGGTGACGAGGGCGGACTTGCCGATGCCCATTTCGCCGACGACGACGCGGGTGACGATGGGGCTGGGTTGACCGGAGGAACGCGCGGCGATCACCTGATGGAAGGCCGAATGCAGATCGGCTTTCTCGGCATCGCGGCCGATGAGGTCCGACATGCTTCCGGCGAGGCGGGCCTCTCGTTCTTCGCGCGAAAGGCCGCGCACGAGGCGTTGGATGCGCATGGATCGCGGCAGTTGTCGTTCGGCAGCAGCTTCGATCTCGATGGCCGGCGCGTCTTCCCAGAGGAACTCGTCACGGACGAGACGGAACAAGCCTCCTGCGACCCAACTGTTGCTGCCGGGAGCGTGGTCGCCGACGATGGTGGCGAGGTACTCGGCGGGGGCCTGCAGGTCATGCTCGACGAGGTGCCCCTGCTTGTCGCGGCGTCCTGAGGCGATGCCGCGGACGATTCCGATGGAAGCCTCGAGGCGTGCGGGCCAGTCCTGAGAAGCGGTTCCCAGGAAGTCATGGATGTCGACCGCGAGGTGGCAGGCATCGGAGGCTGCGCGCGCGGGGTTGGCCATGAGTCCGACGACGGCGCGGGCGTGATCGTGCGTGGTCCAGGTCAGCCGCGTGTTGTGCTTGAAGGCGAGCTGCTCGAACATCTGCCGCATTTGCGTTTCGGCGCGTTCGGCGGCGGCGGCATCGGCGCTGTCCTTGAGCTTCTGCAGCCCGTGCAGGCGCAGGACGACGACGGCGACATGGCGGACTTCGAGGGAGGCGCGGTCGAGGCGAGCACGGCGGGGGGAGCGTCGCCGAGGCGGAGGAGCGACGGGGAACGCCGGGGAGGCGTCGGGCGACGCCGCGAGGGGGGGGGCGCCGGCGCGGAGCTGCGCGAGGTTGGAGGCGAACGCGGAGGGCTCCTGCTGCTCCACTCCGGGCGAGGTGATCTCGCGTCCCACGAGCTCGGCGATCACGCCTTCGACGGTGGTCGCGTCGACGAGCACCTGGTGCTGGATGATGGAGCGGGCGATGGCGGCGTACAGGTCTCGGGCGGAGGGGAAGCGGTCCTCGCGATGAGGTGCGAGGGCGCGCATAGTGATGTCGTCGAGCTCTTCGGGGATGTCGCGAGCGAACGACGATGGCGGTTCGACCTGACCGTTGCGCACGGCTTCGAGGAGCTCATCGCCGGCGAGGCCCGGGCGCAGCACGCGTCCGGTGAGCATCTCGTGGAGGATCACGCCGAGCGAGTAGATGTCGCTGCGTCGATCGACGGTTTCTCCCCGCGCCTGCTCGGGAGACATGTAGGCGAACTTGCCTTTGAGGACGCCGACCTCATCGCGGAACATGTTGGCGGTAGCGATGCCGAAGTCGGCGATCTTGATGGCGCCTTCGTAGCTGAGCAGGACGTTCTGGGGAGAGACGTCGCGGTGGACGATGCCGAGGGGGCGGCCGTCGTCGTCCTTGCGCTCGTGGGCGTAGTGGAGTCCCTTGGCGACCTCTGCGGTGACGTAGGCACCGACCCACGGTGGGATGCGGGAGCTGCGCTGGCGCGCTGCGGAGATCAGGCGTCCGAGGTCGAGACCTTCGACGTACTCCATGGCGAGGAGCTGACCTTCGTCGCCGTAGTCGGAGAAGTCGTAGACCTGGACGATGTTCGGGTGGTTGAGGCGGGTTGCGAGGTTGGCCTCGACGCCGAACATTTCGCGGAAGCGGTGGGAGGAGCTGTGGGCGGGGAGGATGCGTTTGAGGACGAGGAGCTTGACGGTTTTCTCTGCGCCTTGTTTCTTGGCGAGGAAGATTTCGGCCATGCCGCCGATGCCGAGCCTGCGCACGATCTCGAACGCAGCGATGTGCGACGGGTGCGGGCGGGCTGGGGGGGGGGGGGGGGGGGGGGGGGGGGGGGGGGGGGGGGGGGGGGGGGGGGGCAGTCTAGCATGGTGGTGGGGATCGGGCGCAGCGGGGCTGGATGGGCGTGGTAGGCTGAAGGGACAGCGATGGGGCAGGTGGTGATCGATCTCGAGTTGGTGCTCGACCAGGTGCAGGGCAACCTGGTGCTGCTGCGGGAGATCGCGGGGATCGTGCTCGACGACTTTCCTCGGCAGCTGGGGCAGCTCGAGGACGCGGCGCAGCGTCGGGACGCGGAGGGAGTGCGTCAGCGGGCGCACCAGATGAAGGGGGCGGTGGCGAACTTCGGGGCGCGCGAGACGGTGCAAGCCGCGCAGGCGTTGGAGCGCGCGGGACAGCACGGCGAGCTGGAGGCGTTCGACGGGCAGGTTGCGGCGGTGAAGCTTGCCTGGTCGAAGCTCGAGCCGGAG
>CAYMUE010000041.1:38614-43638 GCA_964393505.1 uncultured Polyangiaceae bacterium | reverse complement strand
ACTTCTGCAGGAAGGACGCCGGCCACTTCTGCGCCGCTGCGAGGATCGAGTCCCGTGAGGCCTTCGCCCACGCCTCGCTCTCCGCCCAGGTCGAGATCCGGTCCACGTCCGCCTGGGTCATCAACGTGCGAGGGTGAGGCCGCGGATCGAGCGGGACCGCCGCCTGCAGCTCGGCCAGGTCGCGCACCGTTCCCTGCTCGGAGACGAGCAACTGCGCGCGCTCGAGCCGCAGACGGCTCGCCGGCGTGATCTCGGAGGCGGGCACCTTGACGGTCACCTGGGCAGACCCGTTGCCGAGCGCGGGGAGGCTCACCTGCGGAGTCGCGACGGTGGCGAGGAACGGATAGCCTGCCCCGGCGTCCACGGACACCGCGAGATTGCGCGCCTTTCCGGTGCGTTCCTCCAGGCCGATGTCCCACGAGTACACGAAGTCGGCCCCCTGCCACTGCTGCCCCACCGTGACCGACGAGATCACCCCCGAGCCAAAGGTCATGTCGTCGAATACCAGCACCGTGTCGGCCGACGGAGTCAACTGCCACCCCGTGGCGTTGAAGGCGATGCTGTTGATGTGATTCCACCCGAGAGGACTGCGGCTGATACTGAATGCCTCGAGAGGAATCGAGAAGAACCTCCACCCGGTCCAATCCACGACGACGCTACGCGAGTAGTAGTCCCACCCGGCGGGATCGCCCGGGTTGTCGGAGTCGAGCACGAGCATGATCTCGGCGCCGTTGGCCACGGCGGACCAGGCCCAGAACTGCAGCGCGCGCGCTTTCGAGACGTCGAGTGGAGACGCGAACTTCTTGCTCGCCGAGGTCTCGCTCGGGTGGTCATCCCAACGCCCCGCCGACGAGCCTCCCTTCACGTGCGTCGCATCCGCGTCCAGGCCCTTCCAATCCGACACGTTCTCGAAGTCGTCGATCGGGACGTCTGCATTCGACGCGCGTGCCAGCAGGAGAATGACGGCCGCAGCGCAAAGGGCGATTCGCTTCATGACGACTCCGTGGGCAAGGGTCGGAGGATAGGCCGGTTTGCAGTGGGGATCCACGCGGGCGGCGACCCGATCGGAGCTCGTCGGCGCGCATGCGGGGGCAAGGGCTGGGCTTGCGGCGAACCCGGCAGTGCATTGCCTGCTCAGGCGTTCTCCGGTATGACGGGGAGCATGGCGGATCTGCGCAGGTTTGGCTTCTTCGGTCTCTTGGGGGTTTCCGGCGTTGTGGGGCTGCTGGCGTGCGGCAGCGGGTCGGAGGATTCGAGCGCAGGCGTGCCGAGCGCGGGTGCCGCGGGTGCCGCGAATGCGTCGGGCGGCTCAGCGGGACTGCCACAAGAGACGGGCGGCAACGCCCCGTGGGGCGACTCCGGCGGAGGGACCTCGTCGTCCGGCAGCAGCGGCGCCGCGGGCACCGGACACGGAGGCGCCGAGCTCGGTGGCGCCGCAGGCGAAGCCGGCCAGTCCACGGGTGGAGCGGGGGGCGAAACCGACGTCGATGCCGGGACAACACCCGGCCCGATGTGTCCTGGCATCATCGTCGCGGGAGCGTCGTGCGACACCGATGCGTTGACCTGTCCCAATCCGTGCATGGCTCCGTGCACGTGCGAGGCTGGCGAATGGGCGTGCGCGGCCGCGTGCGCCTGTCCCGATTCCGATGCGCACACGGCAGACCCGTGCCTGCAGGCCGGGGGAACTTGCCAGTTCCCGATCGCCTCGAGCGATCCCGACGCCGCCGTTGCGACTCCCCAGTACGGATGCGTGTGCAAGGAGGTCGGAAGCTATGGCACGCGGTGGTTCTGCCAGGACAAGGCCACCCAGCAGCCGCTGTGCCCGGTCAACCCGTCCACGTGGAGCTGCCTCGAGCTGGGGATCGACGCGTGCGCGAAGGGAGACGGAAGCGGCACCTGCACATGTGACGCGGAAGGCGTCTTCGTCTGCAGCCCGGGATGACCGACACCCGGCGGGGGCCGACGCTACCCTTGGGGGCTGGACAGCACCCCGGACGTCGTCAAGATGGAGCAGCGACATGGCTGAACGCGACAACCAGTTCGACGGCGAGATCCTCGAAGAGGAGCGAACGCGCACGCGCAAGCCGCATCCGTGGAACGTCGTGCTGCACAACGACGACTACACGACGATGGACTTCGTGCAGATGATCCTGATCACGGTCTTCCACCACCCGCCGGCGGCGGCGGCGCAGTTGATGCTGGCGGTGCACGAGAAAGGGTACGCCGTGGCCGGGACGTTCACGCGAGACATCGCGGAGACGAAGGCGACGGAGGCGATGGCGATGGCGCGAGCGGAGGGGCATCCGCTCAAGTGCACGGTGGAGCCGGCATGAATCACGAAGGTCACGGCGGCTGCAACCCGAGCGGACGGCGACCATGAGCGAGCACGCGTTGCGGCTGGCGATCCAGGCTTCGATGCAGGAAGCCAAGGTACGACGACACGAGTACGTGACGGCGGAGCACATTCTCTATGCGCTGTCCTTCGAGAGGCTCGCCCGGCGCGTACTCCAGGGATGCGGTGTCGATCTCGACCAGCTCCGCAAGGATCTCGAGGAGTACTTCGAGGAGCACGTACCCACCCTCGCCGCGGGACTCGACGACGACCCGAAGCAGACCGTGGGATTCCGCAGCGTGATCGAGCGCGCGCTGCTTCACGTGCAGTCGAGCAGCAAGGCGGAGATCGACTCGAGCGACGTGCTCGTCGCGATGTACGGAGAAGACGAGGGATACGCGCAGTACTTCCTCGCGCGGCAGGGGGTGAGTCGCCTCGACATGGTGGACTACGTGTCCCATGGCGGGGATGCCGAGGAGCGAGAGGGCGCCGCCGGTGACGAGGAGGACGAAGAAGGGGAGAGGGGCCCGCGAGCGAAGCCGCTGGAGCGCTTCACGGTCAACCTCACGGAGCAGGCGAGGGAGGGCAAGCTCGATCCGCTGATCGGCCGTGAGACCGAGCTCCACCGGATCATGCAGGTGCTCTGTCGCCGCGTGAAGAACAACCCCATCCTGGTGGGTGACCCCGGCGTGGGAAAGACGGCGATCGTCGAGGGGCTCGCGCAGCGCATCGCCGCGGGCGATGTCCCGGAGCCGCTCCGCGATGCGGACATCTTCTCCCTCGACATCGGCTCTCTGCTCGCCGGCACCAAGTTCCGCGGCCAGTTCGAGGAGCGGCTCAAAGGCGCCCTCGACGAGCTCCAGAAGAAGCCCAACCCGATCCTCTTCATTGACGAGATCCACCTCATCGTGGGGGCCGGATCGGCGTCGGGCAGCTCGATGGACCTTTCGAGCATGCTCAAGCCGGTCATCCAGACCGGGCGCCTGCGCACGGTCGGAGCCACGACGCACGAAGACTACACGCGCCACCTGCTCCGGGATCGCGCGTTGATCCGTCGCTTCCAGAAGATCGACATCGGCGAGCCCACGGTCGAAGACACGGTCCGGATCCTCGCGGGACTCCGGGAGCGCTACGAGAGCTTCCACGGTGTGAAGTTCACCGACGAGAGCCTGTCGAGCGCGGCGAGTCTGGCCGCGCGCTACATCAACGAGCGGTTCCTTCCGGACAAGGCGATCGACGTGGTGGACGAGGCGGGTGCGCACAACAGGATGCGCACACCCGAGGAGCGCAAGAGCGAGCTGGGGTCGCCGGAGATTGAAGACGTGGTCTCGCGCATCGCGCAGATCCCCGATCTCAACGCGACGCAGCCGGAGAAGGATCGTCTCGCAGCCCTGGAGAGCGCCCTCAAGCGGGTGGTGTTCGGGCAGGACAAGGCGATCGACGCCGTGGTCAACGCGATCAAGCTCTCACGCGCCGGCCTCGGACCTCCCCATCAGCCCGTCGGCTCCTTCCTCTTCGTCGGCCCCACCGGCGTCGGCAAGACCGAAGTCGCACGCCAGCTCGCTCGCGTCATGGGCGTCGCCTTCCTGCGCTACGACATGAGCGAGTACCAGGAGAAGCACACCGTCTCCCGCCTCATCGGCGCCCCGCCCGGCTACGTGGGCTACGACCAGGGAGGCTTGCTCACCTCCGCCATTCGCAAGACGCCGCACACGGTGCTGCTGCTCGACGAGATCGAGAAGGCTCACCCGGACCTGTTCGACATCCTGCTGCAGGTCATGGATCACGCCACGCTCACCGACAACAACGGGAGACAGGCGGACTTCCGCAACGTGACGCTCATCATGACGAGCAACGCCGGCGCGCGGGAGATGACCCAGAAGGCCATCGGATTCGAGCGCTCCGCGGTCGACGTCGGCAAGGGGCTCAAGGCCGTCGAGAAGCTCTTCAGCCCCGAGTTCCGCAATCGACTCACCGACATCGTCGTCTTCGACAAGCTCTCGAAGCTCGTGATGGAGCGGATCGTCGACAAGTTCATCGACGAGCTTCAGACCCAGCTCACCGCGCAGAAGGTGACGATATCCCTCGAGCCCGCGGCTCGCGCATGGCTCGCCGACAAGGGCTACGACGAGCTGTTCGGCGCGCGCCCCTTGAGCCGTCTCATCCAGTCCTCGATCCGGCTCCCGCTCGCCAACGAGATCCTCTTCGGGAAGCTTGCAGGAGGCGGCGCCGTCGAGGTTGGCGTCGCCGACGGCGTGTTGTCATTCGACTACTCGCGCTGAGCCTGCGCGACGAGATTCACTTCCCCGGAAAAGTTGACGTTCACGGATCGCAGGGCTATGGAATCCCCCGGGTGGACCATCGCGCGTCGCGTTTGCCAGGAGATCTTTCATGAAGCTTCCCTCCACAGCGATAGGCGCATCACTTCTCCTCTTTTCCGGCCTGGCGGCATCCCAGGGACCCGAGCTCCCACAATCCCAGCAAGCGCAGACGAAAGTCACGACCGGAGCGACCGACGTCGCCAACGACAAGACCGTCGTGGCAGGGAAGAAGACCGACGAGAAGGACGCGACCGAGCTGTCGTTGCAGGCAGGCGGAATGAGCTCGGAAGGCAACGCGCGATCGATCGCGATCACGGGCGCGACGAACTTCCGTCTTCGACGCGAGTCGAACCAGTTCAAGGCTGCCGCTG
>CAYMUE010000041.1:19348-38514 GCA_964393505.1 uncultured Polyangiaceae bacterium | reverse complement strand
GGCGCGACGAACTTCCGTCTTCGACGCGAGTCGAACCAGTTCAAGGCTGCCGCTGCAGGCAACTACGCCGCTGCGTCACCGCCGTCGCCCGACAGTCGGGACTACACGACGACGGTGCAGAACCTCCAGGGCATGGCGCGGTATGACCGGTTCATCGACCGATTCGTGCTGTTCGCTCAGGCCCAGGCCCGCAACAACAAGTTCGCCGGCTATGACATCCGCTTGCAGCTCGACCCCGGCGTCGGCTACGCGATCATCGACAAGAGCAACACTCAGCTCATCGGCGAGGTCGGCTACGACTTCATGTATCAGGCGAACCGCATGGACGCCCGGTACAAGCTCGACGCTGACAAGAACCCGGTCCTCGATGCGTCGGGGCACAAGCTCATCGATCCGAGCAAGCCCGAAAGCTATTCGATTCACTCCGGTCGCGCGGCCATGACGCTCGAGTATTCGTTCAACGAGTCGAGCAAGCTCAACGCCGCTCTCGAGTACCTGCAGGGCCTCAACGATACGGAGTTCTATCGGGTGAACCTCGACGCGGGCATCACGACGAAGCTCGGAAAGATCGTGGCATTCTCCTTCGGCGAGTCGGTTCGATTCGACAACAGCGCCGCCAAGCTGGGCAAGTCCAAGACGGACTACATCACGACTGCGAATCTCGTGTTCACGCTGCTCTGAGCGCGGGCGGAAGTCCCGACGCCACCCCGACAAGACGGTGAGGGCACGGGCCGAGCCCGTCGCCTCGCGCTCCAGGTTCTCCACCACCAGCCCCACCAACGACCCTCTCGACTTCGCCGGCGCGCCGATGGGCGGTCAGGGCAATCCTGCCAGTGCAACGCCCCCGCAATGGAGTATGCTCGGCCCCCATGACGAAGGAGGAACTCGTCCAGTCGGTCAAGCGGATCATGGCGCTCGTGCGTGCGGAGAAGCACGACGAGGCCTTCGCGGGATACTTGGAGCTGTTTTCGAAGCCCGACTTCCTGCAGCTTCGCCCCGATGACCAGCGCCAGGCGTTGCGTCTGATGGTGCACGCAAAGTCCCAGGGCCGGGAGCCTTCCAAGGCCATGATCGACGCTCACCGCTCGGCAGTCCTGCCGCTGACGGAGCTCGTGTCGATCTACGACGAGCCCGGCGACTACGAGATGCTGGGGATGTGTCACCTGCTGCTCGGCAACGTGGAGAGCGCGTCGCGAATGTACCGCGCGGGACTGGCCATCGAGCGGTCGCGCAATCCGCAGTCCGATCTGTGCGGCACGCTGATGCGACGGGTATCGGAGCTGTAGTCCGGGAACGGGGGACGGGCGGACGGGGGGAATCGGACGGCGCTGCGACCGATGGCGTTCAGCGGCCGAGCATCATCAGCCGGTCGTCGCTGTAGTTGCCCATGCGCTTGTCGATGCAGGCGAGGTACTTGCAAGCCTCTCCGGCCACCTGACAAGCGCCGAGGCTCTTCTCGCACGCCGCCACGAGGGACGGGAGCACCGCGTTGCTGCACGTCTTGCGGTGATGAGCGGCGACGTCGTCGCGGCAGGTGCGCAGGACACATCGACCTTCGGAGCCGCAGGTCCCAGAGCTCACGCAGGAGCCACCGGTCCCGTCGCGCGACGACTCGGCACAGGCGCACGTGAAGTCCGTGCTCGGGCAGTCGGCGTCGGTCGCACAAGCCTTCAGGCCTTCGGGAGTGCCGTAGCTCTCGCTGAAACCGCAGGGCTTCTGCGCCCGGATGTAGTCGATCAAGGCATCGCGCTGCTCGACCTTGGTGTCCGCCTGGGTGGTGTTGCGCTTGAGCACCTGGTAGCCGCTTCCACCACCAGCCAGGTAGTTCGACGTCGCCAGCTCATAGCTTCCGTATCGGCTGATGGGCGTCCAGCAATGGCCCTTGCCGGTCGCGTCGACGTTCTTCAGATCGCAGCTCCCGAGGGTGCCACCGCAGTCGGCGTCGGATGCGCACTTCTCGCTCCTGGTGCCGATGTACACGTGATCCGCGCACGGAGGCTGGACCGAACACTTCCCGGTGGAGAGGTTGCAGGGATTGCCGTTGCAGTCGGCGTCGCTCGTGCAATCGAACGTATGCGTCGTGCAGCCGGCGCAGTTGATCACGACCCGCACGCCTGCAACCTGAGCCTGACTCTTGCATCCGCGGCCGGCGCTGCGCCGTGCCACGAAGTCAAAGAGCTGCTGAACCTCGTCACCCGACAGCTGCATCTTCGAAACCGAGTTGTCGAACGGGAAGATGTTGAAGACCTGCTCGGTGGACACCGGACCGGGCACCATGTCCGCTCGCAATCCGGTCGTGTTCGTCAGCGAGAAGTCCGTCTGGATGCCCAGACGCAACCACATCGCCGTGGCCACCAGGTTGCCCATCGGCGCGTCCCCGCCGTTGTCGGCAGTCCGGCGCGATCCGTCGGGTGCATAGCCCACCAGCATGTTCAGATCGATCAGGGAATCGAGCCCTCGCTGATACTGCTCCATCAGCGCCGTCATGCGCGGGTCGCCGGGAGTGTCTTCGGTGACAGGGAACAGCTGGAAGCCGTGGGAAACGAGCTCGAACCGGTTGATGGGATCGTAGGTCGCGTCGAACTCGGCGGGGTCGTCGGACACCACCAAATCGAGCCTCCCCACGTACTTCGCGAAAGCCCCGGAGTGATCGAGGATGACTCTGCGCGGATGACAATACCTCCGGACCTTCGTCGGCACTTCCCCTTCGCTCTGCCCTCGCTCGTCGGCGAGCTCGATGTAGTAGTTCCCCTTGCCGTCCCGGTGCCGGCTGCAGTCGTTGATGATCTTCGGAGGCTGCAGAACGATGTGGTTGTGCCCGCCCAGAACGACGTCGATTCCCGTCGTCTCCTCGATCATCCGCTCGTCGACCTCGAGCCCGAGGTGCGTGACGAACACGACCACGTCGACCAGGGGACGCAGCAGGTCGATGTAGAACTGGGCCACCTCGACCGTGCTGAGGGGCTGGATTCCGTAGCGGTTGGGGCTCTCGTACAGGGAGCTCAGCGTCGAAAGATTGCCCATGCCGATCACGCCGACCTTGAGGCCGTCGACGTTGAACGTGGCGTAGGGTTGCATGTACCGCCCCAGCTGCGGATTGCCTTCTACGCGCCAATCGTCGAACTGGTAGTTGGCCGCGAGCACCGGGAACGACGACCACAGGCCGATCTGGGTGGCGAGGTTGTTGGCGCCGCGATCGAACTCGTGATTCGCCACGACCATCGCATCGACGCCCATCTGGGACAACGCGCGGAGCTCGGCCTCTCCCGAGTAGTAGTTGAACACCGGCGCGCCCTGGAAGCAGTCGCCACCGTCGATGTGCAGCGAACGCCCCGCCCGCGCCCGCTCACGATGGACGATGTGCGACATGCGGGCAATCCCCCCGATGGTGGCGATCGAGCCTGTGCTCCCCAACCCGAGCTGCGCGTCCACCTGCCCGATCTGCAGCGCGTAGGGGAACAGGCGAGAGTGGATGTCCGACGTGTGGATGAGCGTGAGATGGGTCTGGCCGTGGACCCCGACCGGCTCCTCGGATTGCTCGCACCCCGCGAGCACGGGGAGCGCTGCCAGCGCCGCGAGTCCCCACGCCGCGACCGACGCGATCTTCTGCCCGATCGCGTCTGCCGACTTGCCGATTCCGTCTCGTACTGCCTGCATGAGCCGAGCCCTCCGATGGTCAGAATCTGGCCTGCACCGAAGCGCCAAAGCCCAGGAAGTGCGGCTTGAGGAACGTGCGCAACGTCAGCGTTCCCTCCGACGGATCGCGCGCCACGAAGGTCGCATTGCTGTCGCGGATGTACTGCCCCCAGAGCACCGCCGACATCATCTCCGAGGCGTCCCACTTGAGACTCAATCGGGCCTGGAAGATCGGGTCCTCGGCCTTGCCGAGCGGGAGGATGGAGATGTTGCCCTGCTCGCGGACCACGACCGTGCGCGAGATCGTGCCACCGAACAGGTCCGTGCTCTCGCTCTTGAAGGTCGATGGGAACTTCACGCCAGCGCCGAGCCCCGGCGTGAGGCGCAACCCCGGGATGTAGTAGTCCGCAGCCCCGGCCACGAAGTACTCCGGGTTGGTCTTCGCATCGTCGGGCATCGTCTGGAACGGGATGTAGCCCGGCTGATTGCGCACCACGAAAGGCAGGTCGCGCACGATGCCGGTCAGGCTCGCGCGCAGGTAGCTGGCCTTCACCGTCGCCTGCAACGCCCCGGCATTCGCAGACTGCAGCGCCGTCGCGCCCGGACGATCGAAGTCCTTGAGGTGCTGCATGAGCCGACTCCCTTCGGCCGACAGCGCCCAGGCGAACTCCCCCTCCTTGTACGTCTCGCGCGAGAACATCGTCATCGGCGCGTTCGGGTCGTTCTTGTAGAGCATGAAGTCGACGGAGCGCGGAATCGGCATGTTCTGGTGGACGACCAGGCGGCCCGATCCTCCGAAGGTGTAGACCCTCTCGCCGAACACGTCGGGCAGCTCGAACGATCCCTGCTGGAAGTAGCCGCCCCCGACGTCGAGGCGGAGCCACTTGGTGAAGTCCACTCCACCGCCGCCGAGGAAGCCGTAGTTCGTCTCCGCGATCTTGATCGTCTCGACCTCGTTCGTGCCCGGAGAGAGCACCTCCTGGACCTGCACGATCGACGCGGTCTTCAAGCCACCGAACACGTAGAAGCCGTCCCCCTGGAACTGCAGCTTGAAGCCCGGCGATCCGCCCCGGATTCGGGGGAAGATCGACTGGTTGATGTAGCCCGCCGTGCCGCCCCAGGAGATGTCGTACAGGTAGCCGAGCCGGAACCGATCCGTGTCCAGGGGGAACATCGTCAGATCCAGTCCCTGATCCGGAGTCTTCGCGTCCTCGTCACCACGCTTCGTGACATAGAACATCCGCAGAAACGACCCGGCGTCGTAGAACGCGGTGTTCAGGTTGTTCGAGTTGGTGGCGAGCTGCGCCATGTCCACGCGCATCACCAGCGCGGCCTCGGTCTCCAGATTGCGAATGAAGCCCGGCAGCTTCTTGTACATCACCAGGTGCGTCAGGTTCTCGCGACCGCTGAACCTCGAGTTCAGGTTGTCGAAGAACAAACGGTACTGCGACCGATCCCCAATGCTGAGCCGCGGCGAGAGCGGATATGCCAGCCCGGTCGAGTGCAGCACGTCGTCGTCGCCGATCGTCCAGGTCAACCGCGTGTCCATGAAGTTGCCGCCGCGGTCCCCCTTCACCCTCGCCTTCGCCTTGCCCTTCACCTCATCGCGCTCCCGATGATGTCCGCCCCACCCCCGATGCTCGCCATACGGCGGCAGCCCGGGAACGAACACGGGCGCCTCTTCCCGCACAGGGGTCGGCGCCACTGCGGGAGCTGCTGCCGTCGCAGCAGGCACCGCTGTCGCAGTCGGCACCGCGACGGTCGCCGTGGCAGAAGCCGCAGGCGGAGCCGCATCGGATGTCGTCGTGGCCGTGGGCGCAGGCGCAGCCCCCGTCGGGTTCTTCTCGGCTTCGCCTTGTGCCCAGGCGAAGGGCGCTGAGAGAGAGAGCAATGCGACGGCGATCGGGAGGGTGCAGGTTGCGTTTCGCATGGGTTTCCTGAGGGATGGGCTCCCGAGGCGAGCTCAGTTCGTTTCCTCGTCGGGGTCGTAGTCGGTTCTCGGCTGCACACAGGTCTCGCCGATGGGCGGGAGCTCGGGGGCCTGATCGGCACAGGCCTTCAGCTCCGCAAGGGTGGTCGGGCGGTCGCCCGGGTTCGTGTAGCTGCAGGGCACGTGCACGAGGTCCTCCGTGCACCGGGTCTCCAACGTCCAGTTCAGATCGCCACCGGAAAAATGCCGCAGCGTCCCCGTCACGGCCTTGATCGCGATCGAGGTCTTGACCTTGTGCGCGTCGAAGCCGGTCACGGTCGCCGCGTTCATCATGATTCCGAGGTTCGAGGCGCCGACGACGAGACGCACGTTGCCGCGGGACTGGTAGGAGGTCCAATCCACGCACTCGGGGTCGAGGAAGCAGGCATTACTGCAGAGCATCTCGGGGTTGCCCGGAGTGTCGAAGTCGAGCTTCCCGTCGTCGTTCAGATCGCAGTTCGACGCGTTGTCGCCTGGCGCATTGTCGACTACGTGGTCGGGGCCGAAGTGACGACCGATGCGGGCGTTGCGAATCCGCACGAGTCCGGATTCCAGCGGCTCGAGCGCACTCGACGCGGCGTCGGAACCTAGCAGCAGGGTGTCGTCGATGAGCGCCGGATCCGGCACCTCGCACGCGCCCTCCCCCGGATACCAGCGGTCGAGCTTGAAGCTCGGATACCCCAGCTCCGTGTAGCCATAGAACTCGCTTACGGTGCCGCTCAGGTACACCACGCGATCGCACACGCGCATTCCCCACGGCGTGTTGAAGTTGAATGCGAACAGTCCAGTGTAGTAGTTGCGCTTGTCACTCTCGATGTCCGGGCTGATGTCCGTCACGTAGAAGCCATCCGAGGACACGCGCGTCACCACCAGACGAACCGGATCAGCTGCGGAGACCTCCACCTGCTGGTTGGAGAATGGCGTCTTCGTGCCGTATCCCTGGACCTGTCCGACGCGCGGAAGCGCGAACCGCAGCGGCTCCGATACGCCCGCCGAGTAGCTGCCTCCGGACTCCGTGTCGTCGTTCGCAAACGCACACCCAGGCTCCGCCGGGTAGTCCTGATACCCGTTGTCGTCGTCGTCCCGGCCGTTCGCACACGCCGGCGACTTCGTCGGATCCGCAGGCACATACCCCACGTCCTCGGCCCAGAGACGCGTCACCCCGTACGCCCCGCCGATCTGCACCACGTGCTCTCCGGTCGTGACACCGTCTCTCAGCAACACGCTCCTGCCGACGACGTCCTCTCCCTCCAAGCGATCGATTCCGCCGGGATGCACGCTCAATCGCACGTAGCCGTTGAATCGGGTGTCGATCGCGCCATTCGCTCGCAACGCCTCGACGGAGACCCGAACGCGTGTGGGGTTGGAACCCATGTCCACGGCGAGCTGCGGGTCATCCGGTCCGGGCAACGGCGATCCGTCCTCCATCGTGACCGTCAACCTCAGCCGCGCCGTGTCGTCGTTCAGCCCCCCCTCCAACGTGCCGCACGACACGGCCGTCCACGCGCCGAGGACGACGATCGCGAGGAGGATCATGGGTTGGCGGCCGCAACGCTTCGATACGCGATTCATGGCTTGCTCGTGTTCGTCGGGACCTCACGCTTGCGTGCACGACGAATGGCGACACGCTAGCGCCCCGCTGGCGCGGGCTCAAGGAGTCTCCTTCGGGGATCAGCTTCCACCGCGGCCAGCGCGCGGCGCCTGTCACCCTCCGCGTCCACGCCGACCAACTCGCTGCCGTCCTGCCCGCCGTTCAGCCTTGGCCTGCTCCCTGCGCACGGAGGCTTCCTCGCGCTGGCGATTGCGCATCTCGCGCGCCTTCGTGCGCTCCTGCACGCGCTCCCGCACGCGACGCTTCCTGCGTTCGTCGGCCCCCTGCAGCGCTGCGCGCCCGGCACGTCCCGAAGTGCGGAGCATCGACTGGTAGATGTCGGATGCCCACCGCGCAGCGCCGCGTGCCACCGCGCCCGGAATCCCGGGCAGTAGCGCGCCGAGCAGAGGAAATGCCAATACACCCAGCACGAAGAAGGGCAGCCCCGCCACGAAGACCGCGAGCGCGAACGCCAGCGCGAGCGGAGCCGGGAGCTGGCTCGCCACCTGCTCGAGAGCCTCCTGCGGTGCGTCAGCTCCAGGCGACGACGAAGCCCCGGGGGAGCGCGCCCGATGAGCCGCCGAGGTCGCATGGGGAGCCTCGCTCGGGGCATACGGTCCCATCGCGGCACGAACCGTGCTCGGCCGCGCATCGGGATCCGGCTCGAGCATCCTCTGGAGCACTGCCATCAACGCCGCACTCGCGCGAAGCTCCTTCGCCAGATCGATCCGCAGCCCCTTGTGCTCCAGCTCCTCCGGCTCCCGCCCCGTCATCAACGCCACCACCGTCGCCCCGAGCCCGTACACGTCGGTCTGCGGCAGCGCCCTGCCATGCAGTTGCTCCGGCGCCATGTACCCGAACGTCCCCGCGACCGTCGAGCCCCCACGCGCCATCAACATGTCCCGCACCGCGCCGAAGTCCACCAGCGCCATGGTCCCATCAGGACGCCTCACCAGATTGTGCGGCTTCACATCGCGGTGGATGATCGGCGGCTGCATCGCGTGGAGCTCGTCGAGGATCGCTCCGACCTCGTGGAGCAGACGCCATACCTCGGCTTCGCTGAGCAACACGCCTCGCTGCCGACGCTCCTGCAGGCTCTCGCCCTGCACCCGCTCCATCACCAGGTAGTAGGCCCCGTCGTGCTCGAACTGATCGAGATACCGCGGCACGGCCGGGTGGCGTATCGAACGCAGTACCTTGCACTCGCGTTCGAACAGCTCCACCCGCTTCCAATCGGTGGCCGCGCGCAGGTCGAATCGCTTGAGCGCCACCTCCTCTCCGCTCTGCTCGTCCTCCACCAGGTAGGTGTGCCCCTGCCCGCCCGCCCCGAGAGATCGGATGAGCCTGTAGCGTCCCGCGATCCGATCGCCCGGAGCCGACGCGGTCCCTGCGCGAACCTCATCGGCTCCCGCGGTCGCGTCCGATGCACGTTCGGATACCTCCGCGAATTCGGTCTCGGTCGCGTCGGTCACCTCTGCCCGATCGTGATCGACCCGCTTGCCGTAGGGGACAGGCACGGCTCAACCCGAGATCGTGAGCAGATCGGTCAACCTCGGACCGAACGCGCGTTCGAGCTCGGACGTCACGGCGTCGGCCGTGTCCATCTCGAGCACGGCATTGGCGACTGCCTCGGCCTCGTCGAGGGTGACGCGGTGGATCGCTTCCTTGATCTCGGGCACGGAGGACGACTCCATGGACAAGTCGCGCAGACCGAGGCCGACGAGGAGGATGGCGCCGAGGGGTTCGGAGGCCATTTCCCCGCAGAGCGAGACGACGCGATCGCGTCGGCGGCCCGCGGCAGCGACGCCGTGGACGAGACGCAACACCGAGGGGTCGTAGGGGGTGGCGAGGTGGGCCAGCGCCTGGCTGGTGCGATCGGCTGCGAGAGTGTACTGGACGAGATCATTGGTGCCGATGCTGAGGAAGTCCGCCTCGCGGGCGAACGAATCGACGAGGATGGCAGCGGACGGGATCTCGATCATCGCGCCCAGCGGGATGCGCGGGGCGCGCGGCTGGCCGCGGGAGTCGACCTGGCCGATCGCGCGCTGGAGCAGGGAGCGCACTTGGCGGAGCTCGGCCAGCGTGGCGATCATGGGGATCATGATCTGCATGGGGCCGTGGACGCTTGCGCGGACCATGGCGCGGAGCTGGGCGAGGAACAGGTCCGGAGAGGCGAGCGCGAGGCGCACGGCACGCAGCCCGAGGGCGGGATTGAGCTCGGCGGGAAGCGCGAAGGACGAGGCGAACTTGTCACCACCGATGTCGAAGGTTCGCAGCGTCACGGGATGCGGCGCCATCGTCTGGATCACGGTGCGGTAGAGCTCATACTGCTCGTCCTCCGTGGGGGGCGTGGCGCGGTCGACGTACATGAACTCGGTGCGGTACAGGCCGATTCCCTGTGCCCCGTGATCCACTGCGAGGAGAGCCTCACCCGGCAGCTCGATGTTCGCGCGCAGGGCGACGGGAACGCCGCACGCGGTGGTAGGAGTCCGGTCTCGCGTGTGACGCAGACGCCGGCACTTGGTGAGGTACTGCTGCTCGCGCTCGCGAGCGAGCAACAGGTCTTCGGCCCCGGGCGAGATGATCACCTCACCGAGCAACGCGTCGACCACGATCTCATCGCCGGAGTTGATGCGGGCGAGGGCGTCGGCGACACCGACGACAGCCGGGATCTCGAGGGCCCGGGCCATGATCGAGGTGTGGCTGGTGCGGGTTCCGACCTCGGTGACGAGCGCGATGACCGGCTCGCGGACCATTGCGGCGGTGTCGGCAGGCGACAGGTCGTGAGCGACGACGATGCTGGGGCGCTCGAGCTTGAGGAGGGCTTGATTCTCGCGGTCGCCGCGCAGGGCGCGGACGATCATGTCACCGACGAACTGGAAGTCGTGGCCGCGCTCGCGCAGGTACAGGTCGTCGGCGCTGAGCACCTGAACCGCCATGCCCTCGATGGTGCGGGCGACAGCCCACTCGGCGCACTGCCGGTCGACACGGATGAACCGCTCCGTCTCCTCGGCGAGGATGGGGTCGCCAAGCATGAGGGTGTAGGCCTCGAGGATGGTGAGCTCGGCACCGAGGTGACCGGCGCGCTGCATGACCTTGCGGATGCCCGCCTTGGCGTGTCGGACGGCAGCCTGGAAGCGCAGGATCTCGGCATCGACGTCGCGGTCAGCGATGTGACGCTGCTTGAAGCGCGCGGTCGTGTGTCCGGTGATCACGGCCGGACCGATGGCGACCCCCATCGAGCCCGCAATACCCCTGAGCCGCAAGGTTCCGGATGGAGCTTCCGGTGCTGGGTCCGTCATTCCGCCTCCCCGAAACGGCCCCGGATCAGCTCGCCGATGGCATCGACGGCATCGCGCGCCCGCTCACCGCGGGCCCACACCTCCAGGACCGCCCCCTTTGCGCCGCACAGCAGCAGAACCCCCATCACGCTCTTGGCGTT
This sequence comes from uncultured Polyangiaceae bacterium, assembly GCA_964393505.1. Lineage (GTDB taxonomy): Bacteria > Myxococcota_A > Polyangia > Polyangiales > Polyangiaceae > JACRCQ01. The sequence continues at coordinate 27,876 of CAYMUE010000041.1, read as the reverse complement.
GGCGCGTTGTCCTTCGCGGCCGATTTCGACTTCGCACGGATACCTGGCCGCGAGCTGCACGAGCTTGGTCGCGGCACGGGCGTGAAGTCCGAGCGCATTCACGATCTCGAAGTTGCCTCGCGCCTCATCCATCTCGTCTTTGCTCCGGGTCCCGCCCCGTGCCCCTGAAACCGCCGCCCCCGATGATATCCGGATTCGTGCCGCGTTCGTAGCCATCCCGATGCACATCGCGATGCACCAGATCCACCTGGAATCCCGTTGCCGCCTCCAGCCTCCTGGACAGCTCCACGCCAATCGCCACCGATCGGTGACGCCCCCCCGTACACCCCACGCCGAGAGTGAGATACGCCTTGCCCTCGCGCTCGTAGCGCGGCACGCAGAATGCGATGAGGTCGCCTGCGAGCTCCAGGAAACGCTGCGTGTCGGGATCGCCGAGCACGTAAGAAACCACGGCCTCCTCGAGCCCCGTCCGCGCCCGCAGGTGCTCCTCGAAGTACGGGTTGCGAAGGAACCGGACGTCGAGCACCAGGTCCGCGTCCACCGGGGGCCCGTACTTGAAGCCGAACGTCACCACCCGCACTCGCATCCGCAACGCCCGCCCCACCCCGGGACCGAAGCTGTCCGCTATCCGCTTGCGCAGGTCGTGCACCGTCAACGCCGTCGTGTCGATCACGTGCGTCGCCCGCAACCTCACCTTCGCCAGCCGCTCCCGCTCGCCTTGGATGCCGTCGAGCAACGCCATCGCTCCCCGCTGCGGCTCGGACAGGGAGGCCGAGAGCGGATGGGGACGCCGGGTGGCGCTGAAACGCGCCAACAGCGCCGTGTCCGCGGCGTCGAGGAACAAGACGGACAAGTTCACGCGCGGGTCGGCGCCGACTCCATCGACCACGTCGCCGAAGTCGGCCAGGAACGATCGGACGCGGACATCGATGCCGAGGGCGATGAGGTAGACGCCGCCGGCGCGACACTCCTGCAACACCTGGGAGACGACCCGCGTGGGGAGGTTGTCCACGCAGAAAAACCCGAGGTCCTCCAGCGCGTGCAGGGCCGTCGACTTGCCAGCGCCCGACAGGCCGCTGACCACCACCACCCGCTCGCGGGGCTCGTTCGTCACTTCTTCGGAGGACATGGCGCCATCGGTAGGATCGAGTCCTGGTTGTATTGGATGCCTTCCTTCAGACGCCGCTCGATGGTGTCGAAGAACTCCCTGGCAGAGTGATGCCCCGCGCGACGGCTCAGCTCGTCGCGTGAGGCGATCTCGATGATCGCTGCCATGTCCCTGCCCGGACGCACCGGCAGGACGATCTCTCGGATCTGCACTCCGAGCAGGCCGAAGTAGTGGTCCTCGATGCCGATCCGATCGTAGTCGTCGTCCCCCGCGTTCTCGCGCAGGTGCACCACCAGGTCGATGCGCTTGCGATCGCGCACCGCCGTGACGCCGAACAGGCTCTTGATGTTGAGCACGCCGAGCCCACGCACCTCGATGTGATGGCGCAGGATCCCCGCGGGCCCACCGAACACCACCCCTGGAGGACGGTAATCGCACACCACGACGTCGTCGGCGACGAGACGATGCCCGCGCAAGACCAGGTCGAGCGCACACTCGCTCTTGCCAACGCCGCTGTCGCCGATAAGCAGCATGCCCACGCCGAAGACGTCGATCAGCACGCCGTGGACCTGCGTGCGCGGCGCAAGCCGGTCGTCGAGGAAGTCCTCGATGGCCTGGATCGCTGCACCGGTGCGCTCGGAGATGGAGAGCAGGGGCGTCGCGGTGCGCTCCGCGATCTGCACGAACTCAGGCGCGGGCTCGAAGCCGCAGGTGAAGATGACGCAGCAGATGCCGAGGGCGAAGAAGGGCTCGAGAACCTGGGAGCGGACGTCGGGGTGGAGCGAGGGGAAGTAGGAAGTCTCGGTCTCGCCGCAGACCTGGATGCGGTGATCGACAACGTTGCCGAGGTGACCGGCGAGGACGAGGCCGACGCGTTGGATGCGGTTGTGACGGATCCTGGCGTCGCAGCCGGCGTGACCGGCGACGATTCGGACGCGGAGGCCGAGAGCGGGATCGGTGGCGAGATCCTGGACGCTCAGCGAGACCTCTGTTGGTTCGATGGTGCGCACGGCTGGCTCGATTATACAGACAGGTGCGAGGACGCGCCCAGAGCGCATCGCGCAGTCCGACATCTGGAAGAAGGAAGAGACGGTCGCCCGGGAGGGTGCCTGGGCGGCCTCCGTTCAGGAGCGGCTGTCTTCCTCGGCTCTCAGGACCGAGAAGGCGGCAGCGCTGTCCGGTGAAGAAAGCAGACGGTCCCGGAAGGCCCCGTCCCGGAGCAACCGCGAGATGCGGGCGAGCATCCTCAGATGCTCGCCCGTGGCGCGCTTGGGGCCCACCACCCCGATCACGATGCGCGCCGGACGGCCGTCGATGGAGTCGAAGTCCACGCCGCCAGGACAAAGCAGCATCGCCGCTGTCTGGCCGTCGAGGACGTCCAACGATCCATGCGGGATCGCCACACCATCGCCGATACCGGTCGACTGCAGCTCCTCCCGGTCCGACAACAACTTGCAGATGGCCGAGGATTCCTTGCCCGTGCCCGTCGCAAGGAGCGTGGACAACTGCTCGATGGCCTCGCGTTTGGACGAGATCGAGCGGGCCGGATCGGCGACGAAGACGCGGTCGGCAGTGAGAATGTCCGTGAGGCGCATGATCTGAGACCTTCAGGCCCTATCGGATCAGCCGCGAGAGGCTGGCGCTATTCGTTGTCGCCCTCAGTCGGCTCTGCCACCGGCTGGCCCTTCAACCCGTCTCCGCCACGCTTCCTGGCCTGAGAGACCTCTTTCGATCCCCGAATCTGTCTGTCCAGCTTGTCGATGACCTTGTCGATGGATGCGTACATGTCCTCGCTTCGCTCGGACCCATAGAAATGCTCCGACCCTGCGTGGACGTGGACCTCAGCGACATGCTGAAGCTTGTCGAGGGTGAGAGTGACCTGCGCAGTCAACGGCTGGCGCAGGAACTTCTGCAGCTTCGCGACCTTTTCGTTCGCGTACTGCTTCACCGCCTCGCTCGCTTCAAGCTGCCGAAAGGTGATGGCGATGTTCATCGACAGTCCTCCTGATTCACTTCGTGTGTCGTAACGTCGGCAACCCTGCTCGGACACCCCGCGTCTCAGAAGTGCTTCTTCCTCTTGGGCGACGCGAGAATGCCCAACATCTCTCTGTATTTTGCGACAGTCCTCCTCGCTATCTTGATCCCTTCTTTCTGTTTGAGAAGATCCACGATCGCCTGGTCACTGAGGGGATTGGTCTTGTCCTCGTCGCGGATGATCTTCTTGATGGCTTCCTTGACCGCCTCGCTCGCGATGTCGTCCTCACTCACCCGCTGGATGGACGAGTTGAAGAAGTACTTGAGCTCGAACAAGCCGCGCGGGGTCTGGACGTACTTGTTGGTAGTGACGCGCGAGATCGTCGACTCGTGCATCTTCACTTCCTCGTCCTCCGCCACGTCACGCAGGATCATCGGCTTGAGATAGGCCACTCCCTTCTCGAAGAAGTCCCGCTGTCGCCGCACGATGCACTCGGTCACACGGATGATCGTCCTGCGGCGCTGCTCGATCGCACGGATGAGCCATTGGGCGCTCCGCAGCTTCTCCCCGATGTACTCCTTGGCCTTCGGGTCCGAGGCCAGCTTCATCAACGAGTCGTTGATGTACAGCCGCTGCATCCCCTTGTCGTTGTCGAGCACGACGAACTCGTCGCCGTCCTTGATCACGTACACGTCGGGAGTGATTCCAATCGACCGCTCGTCGGTGTCGGTGAAGTTGCGCGCCGGACGGCTCTCCAGCTTCTGGATCTGCTCCGCCGCCTCGTAGACCTCGTCGAGCGGCAGCTTCATCTCCCGGGAGATCGCCTGGAAGTTGTGTTTCTCGAGGTTGTCGAGGTGCCGATCCACGATCTGACGCTCCAGATCCGACAGCCCGTACACCTCCGCCTGCACCAGCAGACACTCCCGGAGATCCCGCGCCGCTACCCCCACCGGATCCATCTCCTGGATCAATCGCAACACCTCCGGCGCGTCCTCCGGCTCCAGCCCCGCCTCCTGCGCCAGATCCTCGATCGTCGTGTCCGGCGTCGGGGTCCCGTCCTCCCGCTCCACCCCCGACAAGTCCAGATACCCGTTCTCGTCGAGATTCCCGATCACCACCTCCGCGAACCGCTGCTCTTCCTCCGAGTACTCGTTCATCTGCAACTGCCAACGCAGGTGCTCCACCAGACTGCGCGGACGTGTCAGGTTCGCTTCGATCGGCGGAAGCTCCTCGAACCCCGAACGGCCGCTCGGGATCGGCGGCTGCATCGCACGGTTCTCGAGGAACTGCTCCCAATCGACCTCGCGGACCTTCCGCTCCTCTGCTCGACGGTTCAAGTCGAGGTCCGGCGCGTTGCGCCCTTCCTCGCCGGAGGCAACGGCCTGACGCTCGCTGGCATTCCCCTGCCGAGGCTCCACGTCCTCGTCCGCCAGCATCGGGTTCGCGTCCATCTCCCGACGCACTTCGTCGACCAACTCCATGCGCGAGAGCTGCAACAAGCGGATCGCCTGCTGCAACTGCGGCGTCATGACGAGCTGCTGGGACAACTTGAGCTGCTGCTTGATCTCCATCGGTGGGTCGTCGATCCGCGGGCCGCCGGCCAGTGCCTTCACGGCCTTTCGTTCACCTCATCCACAGTATCACCCCTGCGTCACAAGGTCGCTCCCAATCTTGTTCCCCGAACCCATTCACCCTCCTGCCCGCCCCAGATATCGCTCGCAGACCTCCGCGTCCGCTCGCAGCTCCCCCGGCGTGCCTTCTCGCCTCAACGCGCCATCCACCAGCAGCACCGCGCGATCGCTCAACTCCAATGCGAGATCTGCATGATGGTCCGCCAGCAGCACCGCAACCCCTCCCGTCGCCTCCCCCCTCAACAACATCGCGACCTTCCGCGCCCCGATCGGATCGATCCCGGAAAAAGGCTCGTCGCACACGATCACCCTCGGCCCCGGAATGAGTGCCCTCGCCAGCTCGAGCAGTCGACGCTCCCCGCCGGAGAGCTGCCCCGCCCGCAGCCCGAGACGGTGCCCCAGCCCCACCCGCTCCGCCCACCCCTCCACCCCGCCCGAACCGCGCCCCAATACCAGATACGTCTCCAGGTTCTGCTGCACCGTCAGATCCGGCAGCACGCTCGGCCCCTGCGGCACATACCCCAACCCCCGCCGCGCCCTGCACCACAACGGCTCCGACGTCACGTCCGAACCGTTCAGCTCCACGCGCCCGGCATCCGCAAACCGCTCCCCCACCAGCGCCCGGAACAACGTGGTCTTCCCGGCCCCGGTCGGCCCCAACACCGCCACGACACTCCCCGCCTCCACCTCGAGACTCACGCCCCGCAACACAACCGTGCGCCCATGACTCACCACGACGTCGCGCGCGGCCAGAACCGCGGTCACGGCACCGCGCCCGATCCGCGGGTCGGCGCCGACGCCGACGGCACCGGGATCGATCCCGACACCTGATCGAGCCCGACCCGCCCACTGCCCAGATCGATCTGCGCTTCGCGCGCCTCCATCCAGGCCCCGCCTCGCACAAGCTTCACGCCCCCCTTGAGCTCCAGCACCTTGCGCCCCACCCAAAGCTCCGCTTCCTTCGATCGCGCTTCCACCCCCCGCCACTGCGCACGCACATCCCCCGTCGCTCGCGCCCACGTCACGCGCGGCGCACCGTCGTACCGCGCCTCCACTCGCGCGCACTTGACCACCAGCTCCCCGCGCTGCAGCCGCACGTTCCCGTCCAACTGCGCCGTCCCCTTGTGCACGTCGATCGTGAGCCGATCCGCCGATACGCTCACCGCCTCACCGTCCACCACCGCGAGAGGATTCGCGCGCACGCGCGGCATCGACGCCATCACCACAATCCCGGCGAGGAGTCCGACCACACGCGCGTTGCGTCCCGCTGCGCTCACCCCGTCACCCTGCCCGACCCGCTCGTGACCTGCAAGCCCGCCGCCAACGCCTCCCCAAGAACCCGCAACCGCTCCCCTCGCGCCGCGTCCTGCCCAGCCTCCACACGCTCTTGCCCCGCCCGCTTCAACGCATCATGCCCAGCCCGCGCGCACGCCTGCACCAACGGCCACCCCACCCCGCCGTAGGGATCGACCGCCGCCCCGCCTCGCACCACCAGCTCCACAGCCTCGCCCACCAGGGTCGCCTCTCGCGCCCCGAGCGATGCCTCCTGCGCAAGAAGACTGCTCAGCGGCCCCGCGATCCGCGCCACTCTCCGGGCCTCCGCGTACGCCCTGGCCTGGGGTTCGTCCGGCGGCATCGACGCCACCCGCAGCGGCTTCAGATCCTCGGCGAGCAGGCGCAAGGGCTCTTCCAGCCGCGCGACGATCTGTTCGCACTCCGAACGATCCAGCTCCTCCAGCCGCCTTCCCACGTCGGTCCCCTGCCGGCCCGGCTCGACCAGCGGCGCCGATTCCTGCAACTCCCTCACGATCCCCAGCGCCTTGCGCCGTACCGCCGTCGCCCTCATCGCGTCGCTCCGATCCGCAATCCCCCTCGAAAGCACCTGCTCCACCTGCTCCCACCCCGATCGTGCGTAGCTCTCCGCATCCCCCATCCGCCCCGCCAGGGCCGCGCGCGCCGACAACGCCAGCACCGGCCCTACCTGCTCCAAGCCGAGCCCCCGAAGGCCTTCCTCGACATGCTCGACAATCGACGGCACCTCGCGCTCATCGACGCGATCGCGCTTGTTGATCACGGCCTGGATCGGCACGCCGCTGGCCGCAATCTCCGCGAGCACCGCGCGCTCCGTCTCCTTCAGCGGCTGCGATGCGTCGAAGACCCAGAGCATCACGTGAGCCTCTTCCACGGCACGCCGCGCCGCCGCAAGATGGTCCGGATCCAATGCGTTGAACCCCGGCGTGTCCAGCACCTCCATGCGCTTGAGACGCTCCATCGGCGCGCAGATGTGAACCTCCCGCGCCACGCCGCCCCCAGCCTGGATCTCGCGCAGCGCGTCCTTCAACGCCGCGTGCCCCACCACCCGATCCGGTCCCCCTCGCACCGCGATCCTCGCGAATGGATCCGGCGCCCACGACAACCAGTGCAGCGTCGCCGTCGTGGGCAACACCCCCGTCGGCGCAACGTCCGCCCCGATCAGCGCGTTGATGAACGTGCTCTTGCCCGCGTTGAACTCCCCCACCACGGCGAGGCGCAACGGTCGCTCGCGCTCGATCGAGAGCGCTTCGCAGCGCGACACCAGGTCCAACCGATCCCACGCGACCGCCACGCGACGCACCGCCGTCAGCGCGTCGGACAAGCCCTGTGCCCCTCCCTCGAGCCGCGCCCGCCACCCGTCCACACGCGCTGCCCCCGCCCACCCACGCACCGCTCCCTCCGCCCTCGCAAGCGAGTCACCCTCCGTCTCCACATCGCCCCAACGCTCCTGCTCCGCCGCACGCAGCAGTCTGCCCATGCACGCCGCCTCCCGCGGCGCTTCCTCCCCCAGAACCTCCAGGGCCGCGTGCAGCGCCTCGCCATCCCTGCGCTCGAACGCGATCCCCAACAGCGTCCGCGCTGCACCCCGATCCCCGCTCCGTGCAATCCGCGTCAGCGCCTGCCGCGCGTCCTCGCTTCGCCCCTCCGCAAGCGCAAGCGCCAACGCAAACGTCGGCTCCTGATCCCGCCCGTCGGCTCGCAACACCTCTCTCACCCGCGCCACGTGCACAGCATCGCGACACGCCGCGACGTAGGACGCCAGCGCCTCGGTCGCCCCCGGCGCCTCCAGAATCCAGGCCCGCAACAACCCGTCCAGCGCCCCCTCCCCGCCCAGCATCGCCTCCCCGCGCGCCCGCGCCAGCGTCGCCCGCCCGTCGATCACTCCCGGCTCTCGAATCGCGCCCAAGGCCCTCTCCACCCCCTGCCTGTCCCCCAGCGACAGAGATGCCTCGAGCTGCCTCAGCTCCACCTCGGGCTCCGCAGACGCCAGCCTCAGCCCGTCCAGCCAGCGGCGAGCTCTCCACGGATCGCCCATGGCCAGGTCGAGATCCGCGAGCTCGAGCAGCGCCACGCGTCGCGACGACGGCTCCACGGAAGGATCCAGCGCGCGTTGGAATGCGGTGGCGCGTTCCGACGCGGGCGCTCCCGTCCTCGCCAACGCCTGCCCGAGTCGAACCCACAGCTCCCCGCGCCACGGCGCCGCGTCGCACAACCGACCCAGCACCTCCACGCACTCGTCGTCCAATCCCGCAGCTTCGGTCGCATCCACCAGCAGGGCCAGACCGATCGGAGACTCGGGCACCCTGTCGAGCAGCATCAGCGCGTGCATTCGCGCCTGCAGCGGGTTGCCTCGCTCGAGCCATCGCTCTGCCTCGCGACGATGCTCGTCTGCCCCCCTCGCGAGCAGCTCCACCCGCCCGAACCAGAGCCCCACGTTCTGCGCCAGAAATGCCACGGAGCCATCCTAGTGCACGCGCTGGCGAGGCTCTAGCCCGTCCGA
>CAYMUE010000041.1:12637-19248 GCA_964393505.1 uncultured Polyangiaceae bacterium | reverse complement strand
GCCGCATCGCGCATGGGCCAGCCGAACCACCGGAACACGCACAGCACGATGAAGGCGGTGGCCCCCAGGTGCGATGCCAGATGGGCGAGGAACTTCCCCTCGAGCCAGGTGAAGGGCCAGCGCTTCGCCTCCGCAGGCTCACCCAGCTCCCTCGACAGCCCCGCGGAGAACGCCAGCGCGATCAGCACCGCCTGCTGCATCACCAGCAACAGCACGCCCGGCACGAGAAACGCCCCGTACGCCAACGTCGGGTGGAATGCCATCCGCTCCACCCTCGCAACCGGCGACACACGCGCACGCGCCACCTCGCGGCTCACCCCCTTCGATCGCATCCACCCCGCGGCCAGCTCGTCGTTCATCGCCGTGACCACGTTCGAAACGCCCGGATACGCCACGCCGTACGTCAGGATGTTCGAGCTGTCGACCCACACCTTCACGTGCGCCTGCTCACCGCGCTTGACGCGCGTCGACAGGTTCGACGGCACGTAGACGATCACCTCCGCCCGGCGCTCGCGCAGGGCCCTCCACCCTTCATCCACCGAGCCGGCTCGCTCGATCACCCGCAGCTCCTGCGAAGCGTCGAGGCCTTCGAGCAGCTCGCGCGACAACGCCGAGTTGTCGTCGTCGATCACCACGGTCGGACGCTCCACGGCCTGGTTCGCCTGGTACAGCCACGAGACCACCAGCGGGTACACCACCGGGATCGCCACCAGCACGAGCAACAGCGTCGGATGCCGAAACATCGTCCGCCACTCCTGCACCATGGACCGCAGAAGGAACCGGTAGCGCGCTCTCATGCAGCCCTCCTTCGCAGACGTCCTGCAAGCCCACGCAACGAGGCGCCCACGACGATCATCGCGCAGAACACTGCGGACTGCGTGGCCAGCGACGCGAAGCGGGAGCGAAGATCCGCAAGCCCGACAGGCTGCTGAAGCGCCGTGCGCAGTCCCCGGGCGAACGGAGTGAAGGGGACGGCGTCGGCCACCGTTCGCAGAGGCGCAGGGAACATGTCAGAAGGCCAGGTGAGCCCCGAGAGCATGAGCGACAGCATGCCGAGCAGGACGGTCAGCTCGAGGCCGAGGAGCTTCGAGGGGACCAGGACCATGAACGCCGCGGCCATGGTGACGTCCGCAGCCACCCAGCAGGCGATCATCGCGGTCATCACGGCTGGCGACGCCGCAGGCCACAGATGCTGGCGGGGCAGCAACCCGTAGAGAAACAGCATCCCGAGCAACGTGCCGATGGCCCAAACCGACGCCGCTGCGCCCAGGGTCCGCAATGCCCCCGACGGTCCCTTCCCGGGGAGGAACATCGAGGCGGCCATCAGCAGGACCCACACGTGCAGCAGGAAGAAGACGAGCGCGGGGGAGAGATAGACCGCGTAGTTCGTGGCGGGGTTGAACGACGGGTTGTCCTCGATGGCGATGGGAACCACGCGCGCGAGTTGCTCGTCGCCTCGCGCCCCCAGCTTCCCTGCAACGCTGAGCTGGACCCCGGCGCCAACCGTCCCCACCGCCTTCGCCACCGCCTTGTAGGCGTTGCGCCCCGTCAGGATGTTGCTCCCATCCACCGCGACGACCACCTCGCCCTTGCGACCGCGCTTGAGGTTGGCTGACAGGTCCGACGGCACCAGGACGATCGCGCTCACCCTGCCATCCACCAGCATCGACTCGGCGTGCTGCAGCGACCCGATGGGCTCGTCCACCACGCGCAGATCACGCGCAGACTGCAGGTACGTTCGGAGGGTCCGGCTCACGTGCGAGCCGTCGAGATCGACCACGGCGACAGGAATCCGCTGCACGATGAGGTTCGCGTAGATGTCCATGCCCAGCCAGGCGACGGCGAGCAGCATCAGGGTCATCAGCCGGAAACGTCGTACAACGAACAGATTGCGCAACTGCTCCCAGGCTCCGGTTCCCAGTCCGGAGAGGACGCCGCGCATCGCACTGCATACCCTCGACAGCATGGCCGACCTCACCTGGGCATCCAGCGCACGGTCATCCCGGGACGGAGCCCCTGCACCTTCTCCACGGGGCGCGCCTTCACCTCGAAGCTCTTGAGGTCGAAGCCGCCCTTGTCCGTCGTGGCCTTCCACGTTGCGAAGTCCCCCATCGCCGCGACGTGGAACACCTCCAGCGTGACCTTGCGACCGAGCGCCGGAACCTCGGCCTCGATGCGGGATCCCTTGTCGATGCCGCGAAGCATGTCCTCGCGCACCGCGAACGTGGCCCACACGTCGTCGAGATCCACGATCGTGAGGATCGGATACCCCGTGGCGGCGAGCTCTCCGCGGTGCAGTACGATCTTGGAGACCTCGCCCTTGAGTGGCGAACGCTGCACCGTCTCCTTCTCGTAGCTCCGAACCTCGGCCAGGCTCCCCTCCCCTTGCTTGACCAGCGCACGCAGGGCATCGAGCTCCTCGCCGCGCGCCCCCTTCGCCACCATCGCGTTGCGCGCCTCCGCCACCGCTAGCTGATCCATCGCCACCTGCCAACGCGACTCGATCTCGTCGAACTGCGCCTGCGGTATGGCTCCCTGATCGAGCAACGCCTTCACCCGGTCGTAGGACTTCTTCATCACATCGGCCTGGTGGCGCGCTGCGGCCAGGGCCTGACGGCTTGCCTCCTTCTCCTCGACCCGCGCGCCGGCCTGCGCGAGTCGCAGCCGGGCCTGGGCCGCCGAGATGGCCGCCTGGACCTGATCGAGCTTTGCCTGCACCTCATCGCTCTCGATCGTGGCCACCTGCTGACCGGCCTCCACCGCGTCCCCCTCGCGAACCGACAGCTCCTTCACCCGCCCGGGAATCTTCGAGGCCACGTCGACCTCGGTGGCGTCCACGAGCCCCGTCAGCGCAGACGGCCCCTCGACCGGTGCCGAGCACGCGCCGGCAAGCGCAACCAGACCGGCCAACCCCGCAACGAAACCTGGCATCTTCATCGTGAGCCTCCGGATCGCGCCCTCGGCGCTTCCTTCGTCTTGCCTTGCTCTGGAAGGATCCCGTGCATCACCAGCGACAGGATGTGATCGAGCAGCTCCTGCCTCAGCTCCGGACTCGACAGGTCGCGCCCCCACAGGGCTTCGAGCATGGCGCGACGGCTGAAGTAGCCGATGCATAGCGCGCTGACGCTGAGCGCGATCTTGTCCTCGTCGAGATCCTTGCGGAACGCTCCCTGGCGCTTGCCCTTGCGAACCACCTTGTGCAGATCCTCGAGCCCGGCCGCCAGCATGCGGGCGAGCATCTCCCCGGAGCGGCCGCCGAGGCTTTCCCAGCCGATCATGCGAACGATCTGCGGATGGTCGGCGACGAACGCGAAGTACCTGCGGATGATCGCCTCGGCCTCGGCTACGGGCCCGCGATCGCCCGGGTCGGCGGGCTTACTGAGGGCCAGCACACGCTCGAAGCAGGAGCGCAGGACCTCGGCGTAGACCTGCTCCTTGTTGCCGAAGTAGACATAGAGCATCCGTTTGTTGATGCCCGCATTCTCAGCGATCTCGTTGATGCGGGTGCCGTCGAACCCCTTCTCGACGAAGAGCCGCTCGGCGGTGGCGAGGAGCTTGGAGCGGGTCGCGGTCGCGTCGCGCTTTCGCCTGGGAGGCTGCGGCTTGTTGCCGTGGATTGCCTTGGAGGCAGGGGTGCGTGTTGGGGAGGCATTCATAACTAACTAGATGGTTACTGCGATGACGCCGCCGCGTCAACCCCCCCCCGCGTACAATCTCCGCATGCGCCCCCTGCTGCCGCTCACCTTCGCCGTGACCGCCTGCGCCCTGCTCGCCTGCAGACGCCCGAATCCTCCCGCCCCCCAGCCCGATCCCGACGCCCGCCCCGCTGCACCTGCCTCCGCGCCGTCCCCTGCGGTGGTCACACTCCCTCCCGCCGATCCGAGCGCACCCTTCCCGCTTCACCGCGCGTTGCTGCAGCGAAAGTCCGTGCGCGAGTTCGACCCCGCGCCTCTGTCCCAACCCCAGATCGCGCAGCTCGCATGGGCCGCCCAGGGACTCGTCGACCCCACGACCGGCCGCAGGACCGCGCCGTCCGCTGGCGCCCTCTATCCCCTCGAGCTGTACTTCGTGACCCCCACCGGGTCGTACCACTACCTGCCCGCTCGCCACGCCATGGCGCTGAACCGCTCCGCGGATTCTCGCGCCGAGCTCGCCCACGCCGCCTTCGACCAGGCCTGCGTCCGCAACGCCCCCCTCGTCGTCGTCATCGCCTCCGTCACCGATCGCACCCGCGCCAAGTACGGCGATCGCGCGCCCCGCTACGCTGCCATCGAGGCGGGTCACGTCGCGCAGAACCTGCTCCTCGAAGCCGCCGCACTCGGTCTCGCGGGGGTCCCTGTGGGGGGATTCGACGACGATCCGGTGCGCAAGGCGGTCGGGCTCGGCGCAGGCGAAGACCCGCTCTACGTCGTCCCAATCGGCGCGCCGCGCGCGCCTTGATCGCGGGGGCGAGCAGCCCGGCGCCTCAGCGCAGCGTCGCCAGGAGCCGCTCGAGACGGCTCTGCTCCCACCGCAGCACAATGGTCTTCTCGTGGCTCAAGGTCACGGCGCCCGCGGCCGCGCCCTTGGGCTTGCGCACGAAGCGTCGTTCGCACCAGGAGACCTCAACGCACGGCTCCCCGCGCGCATCGGAGAAGTACGCCGCCAGCGTCGCCGCATCCACGAGTGTCTGCGGCGGCGGGCTCTTGCCCTTCGCCATCCGCACCACCACGTGCGATCCGGTCCTGCCTCGCACGTGCATCCAGACGTCCTGCGGCCGGGCAACCCGCGTCGTCAGCACGTCGTTGGAACCCGCATCCCTGCCGACCAGAATCGAGGCCCCGTCCGACGACCGATACTCCCGCGCGCACTTCGCGATCGGATCGTCCGCGTGCCGCTGGGGTCGCGCTGCAAGCGCTCCGGACTCGAGCCGGGACTTGGTGCCGCGCGGCGCGATTCCGGCCGGAAGCGCCTCCAGCGCGGACGCCGTCACGGCCCGCACGCGGGCCGCCGAGGGTTCGTGCTCGATCGCCGAAAGCGCGCGCGAGATCGTATCGATTGCGCTCCCGGCCTCTGCTTTGCGACGGTTCCTGATCCCCTCGCCGCTCTTCATCCGACGCGCACGCGCGAACACTTCCTCGAGTTGCTCCCGGGCGCCGCGCGACGGATCGAGCTCGCGTCGAGCCGTGCGAGGCTCTCCGCTCGACCAGTCCACAGCCTCGATCTCGCGAGCCCCTCTCGGCGCACGCGCAGCGATGGGCAGGAGCACACGGGCGTCGGCCGCCTCGCCCTCCGATTCCTCCGCTCTGCGAGCGTCGTCGTCGATGGCCGCAACGCGGCGCTGCAGCTTCCGTCGCGCTGCCCCCAGAACCTTCGACGCAGCTCGCCGCTCCTGCTCCGCCAGCAGCGTCTGCCAGCGCGTCAGAAGCTCGGGCTCCTGCTCTGCATCGACGCCCTCGTTCGGAATCGGAACCGACGGCGGCAGCGTCGCCGGGCTCCCCTCCTCGACCCACACTCCGTCACTTCGCGCGCGAAAGGTGCGCACCCCGCCGGTCGTACACACGACGACGAGAACCTCGTCCTTCGATGCGCACAACGCCTCGAGCCTGCCGCCCTCGAGGCGCTCGCGCATTCCGCGGACGGTGCCGTCGGCGGCCATTGCCTCACCAGCCGGCCGGGTCCTCAGGAATCCGAGGGACGGCGGGTTGGGCGGGAGGGAGACGACGACGAGGACGAGAGAGGGGCGCAGCGAGAAGGACCACAGGCCCGTGCCGGTGCGATCGATGCGCGCGATCGACGGGGGGAGGCTGGCGCCATCCATGGGCTGTACGTAGCACGGCCTCCCGAACGATCGGCCGGGATCCTCGGAACGGTCGTGTGGATGGGAGGGCGGAAGGAGGAGGGCTAAGGAAGCAAGCGCAGAGGAGGAGGGGCTCAGAGAGGCAGGACGAAGGACGGATCGCACGCGAAGCGGATGCAGCTCTTGGAGTCGGTTCGCCAGCCGGAGAGCGTGTAGCCTTCGGCGCATTGCGGAGGAACGAGCGACGGGCAGCTCCCGTCATCGACCGTGCAGGCGTTGGGCATCTGGCAGAGATCCTCGTTGCGCGTCCAGGTCCAGGTCTGGCCCTCGGGACACGCCGCCAGCTTGAACGCCGGGCAGGGTCCCATCATGTCGCGCACGTCGAGGTACACCTGGCTGGCGTCGAGGATCTTCGCATAGCCGCCGGGGAACTTCTCGCCGTTGATGATCCACGCGGCGACGATGGCGTTGTGGTGGTTGATGCGGTCCACGAGCCAGTCCTGATCGACGTGCGGCAAGGCGGCGAGGGAGACGGAGTAGCCGTCGAACGCGGACTGCTTCGTGGTGTTCAGCTCGCGCGCCATCTCGTTGGGACAGGGCGCGGTGAAGCACTGGATCTGCGGATCGCGATCCTGGGCGGAGTAGAACCGGTCGCCGGCCAACGGCTCCACGCCGGGCAGGCCGCGATAGGCCTCGTAGACGACGAACGGACGCGTGCCGTACTTCGACTCCTTCTTCCCCAGCTTCCCGCGAAGCACCAGCTCCTGCGTGGGAGCCTCGAGCACCTTGCCGATGAGCTCGTCGCTCCACCCGGACTTCGAGAAGTCGAGGG
>CAYMUE010000041.1:0-12537 GCA_964393505.1 uncultured Polyangiaceae bacterium | reverse complement strand
ACCCGCGAGCAGATCAACGTCGTGATGGTCGCGGAGCTGCTCAAGGAGGCTCCTCCCGGACACATCCGCCTGGTTGCGCGAACGGCTGACCCACCCGTGGATCAGGTCCCCCCGGCGGTGCTCAAGGCCCTGGGCCCGACGCGCACCATCAGCGCCTCGGAGTGGGCATCGCTGCGCGCTCTCGACCGTTACGTGATCGCGTCGCTCGCCGCGAACACACGCCTGCTGTGGCGAGCGCTCGACGAGTTCGCGTCCGAACCGGGGAGCAAGCTCTCGAAGGGCGGTGGGCAGTCCTGGTCGGGCGCCCTCGCGCACTGTGAGGTTCACTGCCATCCCAACGCCATCGAACGATTGACGTCATCGAAGTACCTGGACGGTCGCGCATTCGTCCTGGCGCGGGTGGCGGGAGTTCGCGCTGCGCGGCGCACCTCGGAGATGCTGGATCTGCAAGTCGAGACGGTGAGTGGCCCCGCGGAGCTCGATTGGGGCCCGACCAAGCAGCCCGGCGTGTTGCTGTGGCAGGCCCATGTCAGCACTTGGGACGGCGAGTTCTTCCCGGCGGCGTCGCTGCTCGCGGTAAGCACGGCTGCGGTGGCGCTCTACGACATGGTCAAGGAGATCGATCCAACCGCGAGCATCGGTTCCGCAGGCATCGTCGAGGAACCATGGCGAGTGGGCTCAGCCGCGGGCTTCGAGCGCGAAGAGTCCACGGCGGTGTACTCGGCCAAGAACAACCCGCGCTTGTTCGCCGGCATGGAACCGCCGGCCCCGAGCTCTTCACCGTCTCCGGACGTTGCCATCTCCGTGCCCGACGTGCGCATTGCCTCGGTGCCCGACAGCGGGCCGCGCGGGGCGACCACGAGCAGCGACGGGCATGGGTCGTCGTCGCTTCGCGGCTCGGGCGACGGCACGGACACCGGCGACGAGATTGTGCCGCGCAAGCGCCATCGACGCTCCGGCGGGATGTCCACGCGGGCGTTTCTCGTTGCGCTGGTGGTGAGCATGGTGGCGGTCGCGGTGGTCTCCACAGTGGTGTCCGTGGTGGTGATCCGCGTGCTGATGAAGGGCTGACAGGGTGCCGGCGCTGGTGCAGCGGGAGGGCGGAAAAGCTCAGGCGCTCTTGGGCTCGGTGGCCTTGCGCAGGTCGGACAGGGCGGCGTCGACGAGCTTGGGGTGACGATCCCAACCCGACATGCCGGCGAAGTACAGGCCGTACAGTCCGAAGACCTCGGGCTCGTAGCTCTCGCGGAACGCCTGGTAGGCATCGACCGCGCGGTCGTCGGAGACGCCCCACGGGTCTGCTTCCTCGGCGAGCGTGGCCTGCTCGTCGCAGGGGAGGCCGACGCGTCGGCAGAAACCGGTGATCATCTGCACGGCGTCGGGGGTCATGTGGAAGTGCAGCTCGAGCGCGGCCTTGGTGATGAGCCACGCATCCGGGGGCGGGGACTCGCCGAGCATCGATCGCAGCAGACGCTTGGGATCGTTGCGGTACTGGGATCCCTGGCGCTGCTCCACCATCCACTGTCGCAGCAGGGTCATCGGCAACAGCTTGACCAGCAACGGGGCCATCTCCTTGCGGAGCCTCGTGTGCAGCCGGGAGAAGCTCTTCACCTCGTCGTGGTCGGCCTCAACCATCATGATTCACCATCCTCGCAAGTCCGGGCACGAGCCCGCTGCGCATGTAGACGCCATCGCGGGAGCCGTCAACGTCGAACACGCCCCTTCTTCGTTCACCCCGGCGGCCATCGCATGCGACGCCCGCCGAGCAGGTGCGCGTGCAGGTGATCCACCGACTGTCCGCCGTCTTCGCCCGTGTTGATCACGATTCGGTATCCGCCGCGCTGGAGGCCGAGCTCGCGCGCGATGGTGCGCGCCCGGAGCAGCAGCTTTCCGAGCAGCGCCTCGTCGTCGTCCTGCGCTGCGTCGATCGAGGCAACGTGCTTGCGCGGAATCACCAACACGTGCGTCGGAGCCTGGGGGTGGAGGTCATGGAACGCCACGACCTCTTCGTCTTCGTACACGATCTGGGCCTTCGCCTCGCGATGGGCGATTCGACAGAACAGGCACATGGCGTCTCCTGGTGTCATCGGCGCGTTGCGGCGCCGGCGGAGGTGAAGCCGGGACCGAGCCCCATCAGGGCGACGTGAACGCGGTGGTGGTCGGGCTCGGAGGGCTGCAACGCGTCTGCCCCGGGAGCGGCACCGCCGACCAGGACACGCAGCAGCGAGAGCTCGAGGGGCTCGAGAGCGATGCGACGAGTCAACGAGATGGCGTCGTCGCGGTACACGAGATGGGTGCGCGGGCCGTGCTTCTCGAGGTGCAGATCGTCGAACGCGTGAGCGGTCGCGCGCAGCAGGCGAGCGAGGTGCCGGATCGATTGCGCGCGGGAGTGCGCCGTTCGCAGCGTCGGATGAGAAAGCAGGGAGTAGTGGCGGTTGCGCGACAGCCTCTCCGGCTCCAGAGCGGCTGCGCACAGCACCGAGTCTGCATCGGCGTGGAAGCCTTCCGCGGCCTCGTCGCGCGCCTCGCTCAAGGCTCCTCCTGGGCCCGTTCCCCTGGCGCGATCTCTCCGAGCAGCTCCGCCTGATGGTGCGTGCGCAGTGAGGTGATGAGCTCGTCGAGATCCCCTTCCATGATCCGGTCGAGCTTGTAGAGCGTCAGCCCGATCCGGTGGTCGGTGATGCGGTTCTGCGGAAAGTTGTACGTGCGGACCTTCTGGGCGCGCTCGCCCGTACCGACCATCCCCTTGCGCTCGGCGCTCAACGCCGCGTCGCGCTTCTGACGCTCGATCTCGAGCAGACGGCTCTTGAGGATCTTGAGGGCCTTGGCCTTGTTCTTGAGCTGCGAGCGCTCGTCCTGGCACTTGACGATCATCCCCGTGGGGATGTGGGTGATCTGCACGGCGCTGTTGGTGGTGTTGACGCCCTGCCCGCCTGGGCCGCCCGAGGCAGCGATGTCGATCTTGAGGTCCTTGTCTTCCACCTGGACCTCGACATCCTCGGCTTCGGGGAGGACGGCGACGGTCGCGGTGGAGGTGTGGATGCGGCCTTGGGCCTCGGTGACGGGGACGCGTTGGACGCGATGGACGCCGGCCTCGTAGCGCAGGCGGCTGTAGACGTCCTGACCGGAGACAAGGGCGATGACCTCTTTGTAGCCGCCGGCGGAAGCCTCGCTGAGGCTCATGATCTCGATCTTCCACTTGTGCGTCTCGGCGAAGCGGACGTACATGCGGAACAGGTCCGCGGCGAACAGCGCGGCTTCCTCGCCGCCTTCGCCTCCGCGGACCTCGACGATGGTGTTGCGCTTGTCGTTGGGGTCGGTGGGCAGCAGCAGGAGGCGCAGCTGCTGGGCGAGGGCGTCGATCTGACGCTCGATTTCGGGGAGCTCGGCTTCGACCAGCTCGCGCAGCTCGGGATCGGACAACGCGGCCCGGTCTTCTTCGAGGCGCTGCTGGAGCTTGCCATGCTGCTCCCAGGCGCGCACCACCGGCTCCAGATCGCTCCGCTCCTTGTTGAGCCTCTGCATCTTCTGGTAGTCGGCGAGCACGTCGGGCTCGCACAGCGCTACGTCGATTTCCTTGTACCGCAGGACCAGGGAGTCGAGTTTCTCACGAGGCAGCATGTTCGGCCGTGGACGAGATCGCGGGTGTTGGTGCGTAGCCGGGGCTCGCCACCAGCTCCGCGTAGGAGGCGAACTGTTGATCCTCGGGCTCGGCGGGTGCCTGCTCCGCGCTCTCCCGCCAGAGCGTCGCGCGCAACGACGCCAGCGCCACCTCGAGCTGCGAGTCGTCGGGCTCGATCGTGGTGATCATCTGGACTGCGAAGCCCGGATACAGGAAGACCCGCAGCGGGCCGGTGAGGCAGTAGCGGGCCGACAGGCGCTGCAGCTCGAAGGTGATGGCAGCGATCACCGGCAGGAACGGCAGCTTCATGAGGAAGAACAGCACGTTCTCGAGGGCCGCTCCGCCGACCGGCAGCTGGGGAAGCAGCGGACCGATTGCGGTGAACACCAGCACGGACACCAGGACGACGAGCACGAGGAAGGCGGTGCCGCAGCGCGGGTGCAGACGCGACTTGCCGCGGGCATTGTCCACGGTGAGGTCCTGCTCGGCCTCCCAGGTCGCGATCGTCTTGTGCTCCGCGCCGTGGAACTGGAACACGCGATGGATCTCGGGGATCTTGCGGATCGCGGCCATGTACCCCACGACGATGCAGAGCTTGAACAGGCCCGTGAGGGCCTGGAAGCCGAAGGAGCGGATGTCAGGGGTGATGTGAAGGATCCGGCTCGCTCCGTAGGCGGTGGCCTGCGGAAGGGCCACGAAGATCGCCATCGCGACGATGAGCGAGATCCAGGTGAACGCGCCGCTGCCGGCGGAGCGCTGCTGCACCTTGGGCTTCGCCGCGGGCTCGTCGTCGAGGGTGGCGATGGCCACCATCCACGCCGCCAGCGTGTTCATCACGCCCGGAGCCTTGGCCTTGGTGGCGGCCGCGGCCTTCTCCTTCTCCTCGGCCTCCTCGAGGTCGCGCTCGTAGAGCTCCGAGGAGAACCTCAGCGCCTGGGAGCCGAGACGCAAGGCTTCGACGAGGGCGGCTACGCCGCGCACGAACGGCCAGGCCAGCACGCCCTTGCGAGAGTCGAACATGGGCCGCTCGCGCACCGACATCGCCCCGGAGCGTCGCCGCACGGCGATCGCAAAGGAGCGAGGGGACCGCATCATCACGCCCTCGATGACCGCCTGGCCACCGATGTAGGGACGACGCTCGGTCTCGGGGCCTTTGGTTTTTGCCATGCGGGGATTCTGGGCTGGAGGGGTCGGATCCGCCAGGGGCGCTCGCGACGATCGTCGCGACGGACCGGCTACGCCTTCTCGGGCGTCGCGGTGCCGGCGTACTTGCGGCGGAAGCGATCGATACGGCCCTGGGTGTCGACCAGCTTCATCTTGCCGGTGTAGAACGGATGGCAGGCGGAGCACACGTCAACGCTGAAGTCGCCAGCAGTGGAACGCGTTTCGACAACGGAGCCGCAGGCACAAGTAATCTTCGCGGCCACGTACTTCGGGTGAATCTTCTCTTTCATGGCGTCCTCTGGCCGGAATCCTGTCCGGCACACTATCCTCGAAACGAAGGCCGCGTAGTCTACGCACCGAGGGGGGGTCCTGCAAGGGATTCCGATCAACCGTGCATTTGCCCCAGGGCCCGCCCGCTTGCCGACGCCCCCTTGCCCACCCGAAGCGTCCAAGGTACCACGCCGCACATGCCGATCTCCCGTCGCCAGGCGCTCTCTCGCATCGGCTCGGCCTCCGCCGTCGCCGCAGCGACCGCCTTGCTCGCCCGGTGGCGGTCGGACGACGGGCTCCCGCGCGATGTGCGCTCTGGTGGGCATCCTCAGGTCCGCGACTACCGCGCCGCCCAGGACTCCGCTCTCCCCGAGCTCGTGGTCGCCCGCAACGACTCCGACCCCCACGCCCTCGTCGCCAAGGCCCTCGCGGCCCTCGGCGGAATGCAGCGCTTCGTCAGCCGCGGCGATGTCGTCGTCGTCAAGCCCAACGTCGGCTGGGACCGCGCTCCCATCCACGCCGCCAACACCAACCCCGATGTCGTCGGTGCGGTGGTGAAGGCCGCTTTCGACGCCGGCGCGCATCGCGTGGTCGTCACCGACGTGAGCTGCAACGAGGCGACGCGGACCTTCCAGCGTTCCGGGATCTGGAAGAAGGCCTACGAGCTGGGAGCCGAGGTCGTGCTCCCCTCGGACCACCGTTTCCGCACCATGCGATTGCGCGGGGAGATCCTCGACGAGTGGCCGATCTTCACGCCGCTGGTGAACGCGGACAAGGTGATCAACGTGCCCATCGCGAAGCACCACAACCTGGCGCGCTACACGGGCGCGATGAAGAACTGGTACGGAATCCTCGGGGGACGGCGCAACCGGCTCCACCAGGACATCGACGTTTCCATCGCGGACCTGGCGACCTTCATGAGACCGACGCTGACGATCATCGATGCGGTGCGCGTGCTGGTGCGCAACGGACCGCAGGGCGGAAATCTCGACGACACTCGCGAGGTGAACACGGTGGTGGGGTCGGTGGATCAGGTGGCGGCCGACGCCTTCGCGTGCACGCTCATCGGCGCGAAGCCCGAGCAGATTCCGTACCTGAAGCTCGCCCAAGACCGCGGCATCGGCACCTCGGACTGGGCAAGCCTTCGCGTCAAGGAGGTCTGAGGTGGCAGCGAACGACCCATCCAACGCTGCGGCGGGCCCCGACGAAGCTCGGCACACCGACGGAGCTCCGCCGACCGACGGACAGCAGGAGTCCGCGGACGCGAAGACCACACTCCCGGACGCGCCTGCATCCATCGCCGGAAAGTCGACGGACAAACCTCGACGCTCCCGGAAGGTCGCCCCGCGCAAAGGCATCCGCGTGCTCCGTCAGATGCGCAGAGCCTCGCAGGTCTTCTTCTTCGCGCTCTTCGTGTTCCTGCTCGTGCACACCGCTTTTCGGGGCTCCTTCTCCGCCGCGGCCGACAGCCCCGTGCGACTGCCGTGGCCCGTCGAGGGCTTCCTGCTCTTCGATCCCCTCGCCGCACTTGTCACCCTGCTGTCCGCGCACACCGTGTACCGCGGCATGCTCTGGTCCCTCGTCGTCGTCGCCCTCACGCTCATCTTCGGACGCGCGTTCTGCGGCTGGATCTGCCCCCTCGGTTCGCTCAACCACTTCCTCGGGTGGATCGCTCCCTCCAAGCGAGGACGCGGAACCGCGCGCGTCGAGACCAACCGAACGCACCCGTTGCGTCAGAGCATCAAGTACTACCTGCTCTACGGCGTGCTCGGCGCGGCCCTTGCCGGCAGCGCCATCGGCGGCGTCTTCGACCCCATCTGCCTGTCGGTGCGATCCATCGGTCTGGTGGTCTTGCCCGCCACCAGCTACGTGACCGGCAAGGCGCTGGGCGCGGCTACCGACACGAACGTGGCGTTCCTGCAGAAGACCAGCGACGCGGTGCAGGACGTGCTGACGACGCATGTCTGGCAGGCAAAGCAGTCGTACTACGCAGGCGCGTGGTTCATCGCGCTGCTGTTCGTCGCGGCCCTCGTGATGAACCGCTTCGTTCCACGATTCTGGTGTCGCGTGCTCTGCCCTCTGGGCGCCCTGCTCGGCGTCACCTCCCGCTTCGCGCTGTTCGGCATCCAGAAGAAGCACGAGAACTGCACCGACTGCAACTTCTGCCTGGCGCACTGCCAGGGCGCCGACAGCCCCCAGGGCGGCGCTGCCTGGAGACAGGACGAGTGCCACGTCTGCCTCAACTGCGAGAGCGTCTGCCCCGACGACGTCATCCACTTCCGGTTCCTCCCCAACCGCAAAGGCACCACGCCGGGGCCGAACACCCAACGCAGAACCGCGCTCGCGACGGTCGCGGCCGGAGCCGCCTTCGTCCCCGCGTCGCGCATCAGCGACTCGCTCGACGTCAACTACGACCCGCGCAACATCCGTCCGCCGGGCGCGGTCGACGAGCGTGAGTTCCTGGCCCGCTGCATCCGCTGCGGCGAGTGCATGAAGGTGTGTCCCAACAACGCGCTACAGCCGGCCGTCACCCAGGCCGGGGTCGAAGGGCTGTGGACTCCGGTGCTCGTGCCGCGCATCGGCTACTGCGAGCAGTCCTGCGTGCTGTGCAGCCAGGTCTGCCCCACGGGGGCCATCCGCAAGATCACCGAGAAGGATCGGCTCGGTGTCGGCAAGCGACCGGTCAAGCTCGGCACGGCCTTCTACGATCACGGACGCTGTCTGCCGTGGGCGATGCAGACCCCCTGCATCGTGTGCGAGGAGTTCTGCCCGACCTCGCCCAAGGCGATCTGGGTCGAAGAAGTCGAGGTCCCGGTGCGCGATGCCACGCCCGGCCCCGACGGCGCCCCGCCCGCCATGCGCACGGTCAAGCTCCAGCGCCCCCATGTCGATCCCTCCCTGTGCATCGGATGCGGCGCCTGCGAGAAGGTCTGCCCCGTCCAGGATCAGCCCGCGATCCGCGTCAGCAACGTCGGCGAGTCCCGCTCACGTACGAACGTGATCCTCCTCGAGAAGAGCAAGTACCGATCCTGACCCGCTCCTCACCCCGCGTTCGCCGGTGTTCCTGCGCCCGAATCATGCTACGCGATCGCCTTCCAGGAGGATGATCATGGCGTTCCACATGCAGGGCGGCAGCGAACCGGAATCGATCGGGCGAGGCAAGACCCTCACGGCCGCGAAGCTGCGCAACTGCCCCACGCCGGAGCTGGATCCCGGCGACCGGGCTGCCGTCGACACCACGCTGGCCATCCTCGAATGCGGCTTCCTCGCGGTCGTCGCCGACGGCGAGGTCGACGAGGACGAGCTGCACGCGATGGGCGAGTGCGTCGCGGCGTGGATGGGCGAAGAAGTCACCCACGAAATGCTCGAGGAGCTGTTCGAGCGATTCGGCGATCAGGTCGTCAAGGAGGGCTTCGACGCACGGCTGCAGGCGATCGGAAAGACGCTCTCCGGCAAGACGGTGCGCGACGTCGCGTTCGACTTCGCCTGTCACATGGCCGCCGCAAACGGCGAGATCGTCGATGACGAAGCCGAGCTGCTCGGCTCCATCGGCGAAGCGCTCGGCATGACGAACGACGAAGCCGCCGCTCGGTTCGAGGCCATCCTGGAGTCGTACGGGAAGTCGGCAAAGGGCGGCTGATCGGTCGCGGAAGCGTCAGCTTGCGGAAGCGATGATCAGGTAGCTGAACTCGCCGATGTGCTCGGCGGCCTGGACGTTCCATCCCCAGCCGCGCAGCTCGGTCTCGACCGCGCCCATTCCCAGCCGGTGATCCGCCGGAGGCCCCGGGGGACCGCTCGCGTCGTCTCGCCAGTCCACCACCACGAGCCTTCCCCCGGACCGCAACATGCGACGAGCCTCGCCCGCTGCAGCGACGCGGTCGTCGACCTCGTGCCACACGTTCACGAAGAGCACGACGTCCGCACACGCGTCGGCGACGCCGGTCCGCTCCGCCTCGCCAAGCACCAGCTCCACCGGAAGCGGGTTGTCGTCGAGCTTCGCGCGCAGCAACTCGAGCATTTCGGGCGAAGCGTCGACGGCCACGACCCGTCCCCTCGCCCCCACGCGCCGCGCGATCGGCAGCGCGAAGTAGCCGGTCCCGGCACCGACATCGGCCACGACCATGCCAGCTCCGATCCCGATGCGATCCAGGAGCTCGTCCGGGGGAAGCCACCTCGCGCGCTCTGGTCGCTCGAGCTTGTGGGCGTCTTCGGGTCGAAGTCTGCGTTGGTGGACATGCTGCCCGTGACTCATGCTCGCTCCGTTCGAGGAAGTCGTTGCAGGGATCGGAACCCGTCGACGATGAAGTGGACGAATGCGGTTCCTAGGCCCGGACGAAGCAGAGCGCCAGCCCTGAGTGGGCGGGAGGCCGGGCAGGTGCGACGGGCACTCGAGGCGGCAGCTCTGGACCGCGGCCGGGTTCGGGCTATGAAGTGCCCATGGATCCTTTCGAGCTGTTGATGGCGGAGCACCGGGACATCGAGCGTGTGATGGAGGCGCTCGACGGGTGCGCGGAACGCGTCGAGGACGACGACCCGGAGGCCCTCGAGGCGTTGGGGGAGTTCGCACGCCTGGTGGGCGCGACGGACCGGCACGGTCACGTGGCTCGGGAGGACGGCGTCCTGATGCGACAGCTCATCGGGGTCGGAATGAGACCCGATGAGGAGTTGCCCGCTGCCGTGAAACGCGACCATGAGGAGGTGCGCGAGCTCGCGTCGGAGCTTGAACGGGGGGTGAAGGAGGGGGATCCCGAACGCGCCGTCGAGATCGCCTTCAAGCTGAGCGACCTTGTGCGCTGCCACATTTTCATGGAGGAGACCCGGCTGTTTCCGTTGGCGCGTGCGGCCGCGCAGCGCGGCGGGCTCCTCGTCCTCGCAGAAGCTTTCGAAGCCTTCGATCGGCGGGGCGCGGCAGGAGAGGAGTTCGCGCGCTTCGGAGCTGCGCGAGACGCGTTGATCGCACGGTGGGGAACGGAAGCAGCGTGCGTCCGGCAGCGGGTCGAGTGGGCGGGAACTGATGATTGAGCTGGAACGCGGGGGCGGACGCTCGGCGGCTACCGACGCCGCGCAGAGGTCCGACGACGTCGCGCGCCGATCAGCAGACTCCCTGAAAGCACACCGAAGAGCCACCCGGCGGACCGATCGGCACCGACCATCGAGCAGCCGCAGCCGTCGTCGTCCTTCGCGGGGGAGGTCGCAGGAATCCCGGGTTCCGTGCCAGCATCGAGGGCGCCGGCGTCGACGGTGCCGGCGTCGGGCTGCGCGGGCAATGGCTCATCGACCCAAATCACCGCTTCGCAGACCCGTCCGGTGGCGTCGCGAGCGCGGGCCTTGAATGGTTCGGGTGACGACGTTTTCTTGGTGACGGTACGAACACCTGCCGTCGCCCAGCCCGTGTCCCACGTGCCGTCGTAGCCGTCGTCCCACTTGAGCTCGACCGCCGATGCCGCTCCATCGGGATCGGTCACGACGGGCCGGAGCTCGACGGCCTCCCCCTCTGCCGCTCCCGCCGGGACAGCGGAAAGCGTGAGCGTTGGGGGCTTGCCGTCGATGGGGACGCCGAAGGCGCCGGCCGCGCTGAGCCTGCCCCATCCATAGTCGTGGTTGGGGATCGTTCCGGTGATCGCGTCGCTCACCGCGCCCTCGCGGATCGCTTCTCTGGCGGCGTCGCCGCGGATTCCCGCCTGGGCCAGCATCACGGTCACGCCCGTGACGTGCGGGCCGGCGCCGGAGGTTCCGCCGAAGGGCCACACGCCGCCGTAGGGGGTGTCGCCATAGGCGCCGCCGACGATGTAGGGCGCGGCGACGAACGGGTTGTCAGGGGCGACGACGTCGGGCTTCTGCACGCCGTCGATGCGCGGCCCGCGACCGGAGTACAGCCGCACCTCGCCCTGCTTCTCGGGGCTGTCGCCGAACCAGGGTTCGGCGGCGCTCATGGGGTGGCCGGTGTGAGCACCCACCGCGATGCAGTGATCCGCGGTCGCGGGCACGCCGATCGTCCGGTCGTCGGTCGCGATCGACTCCGGGAAGGCGACCCCCAGTCCCCAGCTCGAAACGTCGTCCATCAAGTAGGCGTCGATGATCGCTTCTTTCTGCGGGTCGCCCGTCACCGTCACGGTCCAGGTTCCCTGGACCGGCGCGGCCTTCGGATCGCTGGCGTAGAGCCACAGGTCGAAGAAGTACGTACCGCGGGAGGTCTTGTCGGTCGTGAGCCAATAGGCGCCCTGGTTGCTGAGGAATCCGCTGCCGGACTTGGTGAACGAGTAGGACTGTCCTCCCGGCTCGACGACTTTGACCGGGAGGTTCTCGGCGCCGCGGACGTTGAGGGAGAGCTCCACGTACTGCGCAGGGCCGGAGGCGCCGAAGTCGGGGATGTCGAAAGTGAACGTCTTCTCCCCCGCGGCAGGGACCGTGAGGTGCGCGTGCTTGCGCCCGCCTCCCGTGTTGCCCACCGGGCAAGAGTGCGTCACCGAGTCTTCGACCGCGGACTCGTCCACCATCGACGACATCACGTCGCTGCCGTCGAGCGCGATGCCGGTCCAGTTGGCGGTCTCGTGCAAGACGACGTCGGGCTTCTGCTCCAGCGCCCAGGTGAGGGCGCCAGCCGACGACGAGGAGAGCTCGTAGCCGAGCAGCAGGTCGGCATCGGGAGCGAGGCCAACCCAGCGGCGGGCGATCAGGGGGACATCGCCGGCGACGATCGAGAGCACGCCGGACCCGTGCAGCGCCTCGTCGTAGCCGTAGGCGCCGTCGGTGTAGTTGTTGCGGTGGGTGGACAGGTCCACACCGCGCTCGAACACGTGGTCGACGTCGCCCCAGTCCTCGATGTGGACGTACACCTTCTTGAACTTGGAGGAGCCGAGTCTGGCAACGCGCTCTCCGATGTCGACGCGGCCGTTGAGATTCACGTCATCGGGCACGAACAGCGGCTCGCCAAAGGCGGGCACCGAGTCGTCGAACCCCTTGTCCTTGCCGTAGTCGCGCGCGCCGTTGCCGTTGGCATCGAGATAGAGCCAATCGATCGACGGGTCGAAGCCATCCGGACGGGCCTTCACGAAGTCGCCGTACCAGGCGTACATGGTCTGCTGCTTGAGCAGGGTCGTCTTCTCGGAGGTGCTCGCCTTGCCGTCGCGATCGAAATCGATGGCATCGACGCCAGGGTCGAGGACGCCGTTGTGGTTGGTGTCGATCCAGTCGAACCAGCCGGCGTCGGCACGGAAGAACTGCGGGTGGAAGACCTCTGCGTTGCTGTCGAGATCGGCCACGACGATGCCGTCGCCCGTGAGCAGATCGAGGGCGGGGCGCGCGCCGCGGGCCGCGGACAGCGCGATGACCTCGCTCGAGTGGTCCATGGGGAGCGGAGATCGAGGCGGAGACAGGGCAATCCTGCGGACGCCGGGGAGCGTGGCGAGAGCGTCGATGGCGGGCGCATCGACGCGCGCGGGGACGAACCGACCGTGGCGGAGGTACGCACCCTGCACCTG
>CAYMUE010000040.1:14456-43797 GCA_964393505.1 uncultured Polyangiaceae bacterium | reverse complement strand
CTGCCTGCCGCTGTCCACCTCCTCACAGGGAGCCAGCCATGACCCACTACCTCGTCTCGGGCGCTGTCGTTCTCACCGGTATCCTCGGTCTCTGCATGCTCTCCGGCGCCCACCGCGAAGCCCCCCTCGTCGGCCACCAGAAGTTCGGCCCCGAGGTCACCGCCCTCGAGGCCCAGGTCGCTCGCCTGCCCCACGACGCTCCCGCCCTCGCCTCCCTCGCTCAGCACTACCTCGACCGAGGTGCCCCGGGCATGGCCATCGCCGCCCTCTCCCGCGCCCCCGAACTCGTTCGCGCCGATCCCTCCGTCTCCCACGTTTGGGCCGTCGCCCTCCTGCACGAGGGCAACGCCTCCCAGGCCCTCGACCACGAAGACAGAACCCTCGCCGCCTGCTCCCGCCTCCCTTGCTCCCCTTGGCTCGTCGCCTCCGCCCTCCGACACCGCGAGTTTGCCTCCGCCCTCGTGGCTGGTGGCGTTGAAGACTACCGCCGTGACCCCGATGCCACGCTCCTCGCCTACGGCCGGGTTTCCCGCAACCTCGTCGCTGTCCTCGACCCCGCCCCCCTGGAATGACCGACGCTGGCGTCATCCCCGTGCGCCCAGGTTCCCTCTCCGCACGAAGGACCCGCCCCCCGCCCGCTACCCTCACCTCCCTTTCGCCCCCTTCGTCCCTCCTGCGCTACAATCCTCTCGTGAGAAAATACCTGCGCTTCCTCGGCTGGTCGGCCGTGATCATCGGCGTCGTTCTCGGCGTCCTGCGGTACTTCTTCTTCAAGACCTGGGTCGTACCCAGTGACGACAAGATCCTCGCCGCGTCTATCGCTCCCACGCTCGCCCCAGGGGATCTCGTCCTCATCCTCCACTCCCGCGAGCCCGCCTTCGGAGACCTCGCGCGCTGCAAAGACCCCGAGGAACCCCGCAGGTTCGTCATCGCCCGCGTCGCCGGTGAACCGGGCGACAGCATCGTCGTCGATGACCGCACCATCTACGTCAACGATCGCCGCTCCACCAACGAGTCCTCCTGCGCCGAGCGCACCGTCACCATCGAGGAGCCCACCAGCGGCTCGCCGATCGAGATCGCCTGCGACATCGAGGACCTCTCCGGCACCACGCACATGCGCGGCCAGCGCCATGGCGGCGAGCCTCTCTCCAAGGTCGAGAAGACGGTGCCGCAAGGCATGTTCTGGCTCGTGAGCGACAACCGCTCCTACCCCCTCGACTCCCGAACCTACGGCGCGGTCCCGCGCGAGAGCTGCGACGCCCGCATCGTGTATCGGCTTTGGAGCGCCAAGGGCTTCAAGGACGATCTCCACAGGTTCATGTTCATCAAGTGAGACGGCGTCCCCTCGGGTGCCTGCGCAGCGCAGCGGCGTCGGCGCGTTGCGGGCCTCGGCCGCTTTCTCCCTTCCCCCCCTCGAGGTTCTGTGACGCACACGCCGAACTCGCGGTAGCATCGTGGACACGATGCGCTGGCTCCCGACGCTGGCTTCCTGCGCGCTGCTCGCGCTCTGCTCCGGTTGCTCGGGCCGGCTCGCGTCCCCTGCCGCCTCCCAACCCGCGACTCCCGCGCGCTCTGACGCGCAGCCCCGCAGGATCGCGTTCGTCTCGCCCTCGATCCTGTTGCCCGATGTCCCCGCCAACGCCGAGACCGCCGGCCTGGAGCCCGACGGCAGCCGACGCGTCGTGCTCGCGCAGATGCGCATCCTCGAGCGCCCCGACGGCGCCATCGAACGCGCGCCCTCCCTGCTGCCCGGCAGCGTCGCTCGAATGCTCTCCCTCGAGCTCCCATCGCGCCTCGGCGGAGGCTTCCTCTTCGTCGCAAGCTCCGAGAGCTCCGCCCAAGTCTGGCGCGCCCCCACCTGGCTCGCCCCCCTCGAGCCGCTCCTGTCCACCTCGCAAGGAGTGCACGAGATCCTCGCCGGATTCGATCGCGTCTATCTCCGTCACGGTCGCATCGGTGCGCTCTACGGCATCGACCCCAATACCGGAACCTACACCGACTCGGGCCGCCTCCCGCTTCCTCTGCGCATCGGTCCCGCTCACTTCGCCGACGGTTGGCGTGCCGTCGTCGTCACCGATCTGCGCGGCCCCCTCGCCACCTTCGACGCAGGGGCGTCGTGGACCCCTCTCGACGTCGGCTCGACCGTGTACCGCCTCGAGACCGCGGGCGACGACATCCGCATCACAACCCGCGATGGAACGGTGCTGCTGTCGCCCGATGGCGTGCTGACCTCCGCAGTGCCCGCGAAACCCCCGACTGACGCATCGCGGCCTTCGTCTGCGGCTCCGCCGTATCCGACGTCTCCCTTCGCAACTCCCCCCTATGCACCCCCCGGCTACCGCCCGCCGGCGCCCTACTACCCAGGCTATCGGGACCCCTCCGTTCCCTACACACCCGCCGTTCCCGCCCAACCCTATCGCCCCGTCGGCGAGCACCCCCTTGGCCCACGCCCCCTGCGCGTCGCCCTCGAACGCGGCTACCCGATCAGCTCCTCGCGTGCCCTCGTCGCTCACGCCGGACACCTCGCCGTCGTCGATCTGTCCGCCGGATCCATCGTCGAGCTGTACCGCAACGTCTATCCCGATTCGTATAGCTCCTGCAACGCCTTCCCCCTCGAGCAGGGCGTCGGCTTCGTCTGCGGCGAGTCCTACGGCGCCACCACCGTCTTCCGTTGGGATCCCCCCGCACGCCTCTCGCGCGTCATGCACTGGGATCAGCCTCGCGCCGTCTTCCCCGCAGGAAATGGCGCCTTCGTCGCCCGCGCCCCGTGCCCGGGCCTCCCCGCCCACGACGCCTCCTCCCAGTACTGCGTCCGCTCCCCGACTGGTCGCACCAGGGAGCTGCGCTTCCAAGGCGATGTCGGCGCCGAGCGCGTCGTCCCCCTCGCCGATGGACGCGTCGCCATCGTCATCGCCCCACGCCCGGGCGCCGAAGGGCGCCTCGTGCTGCTCGACGGGCAGAAGTCCTCGGCGCATGTCCTCGATCTGCGAGCGCTGCCGCGCAGCGTCTCCGATCTCGTGCGACGCGGCACCTGGCTGCAGGGCGTCCAGGAGCTCGAGCCCGGCGTCCTCGGCACGTGGGTCGAAGGCGGTGGTCCCGTGGTCGGTTTGCGTATCACTCTGCTGGGCCACGTCACCGCTGGACCCGTGCAGAAGTCCGGCGTCGACTCCACTGCCGTGATCGTCTCCGGCCGCTTCGGTCTCGTCTGGCGCAGGCTGGGACATGGCTTCGAGACCACCGACGGCGGCGCCACCTGGAACGAGATCCATCTGCCCCAGACCCACCTCCCCACCTCGCCGGACCAACGCTCCTGCGGCGCGATCGGCTGCGTCGCTGGCGCCTGGATGCGCGTCGGCTGGGGCGAAGAGCGGCTGGCCGACGACCTCGAGTCTCCCAAACGCCCCCCCTCGAAGACCCTCGCGCAGATCGGTGCAACCACGTCGTTCTTCGACTGCGATCCCACCGGACGCTCCTCGCCTCCGCCCGCTCCGGCGTCCAAACCCCCTCCGGTCCCGACCCCCGCGCCCCACGGCGCGATCCGACACGGCCTCGGGATGTCGCCGTACCCGTACCCCTACGCCTACGGCGCGGCCTACAACGCCTGGCAGCGATGGCTCCCCTTCGGTCCCGCTCCGGCACCCACCCTCTCCCCCGACGAAGAGGGCCTCTCCGCCAGCAGCCGCGACTTCGGCGACCCCCGCCCAGGATACCGCGTCTACGTCTGGGGCCCTAAGAGCTCCGACTGGACCCGCTCCGGTCGCTGGCAGATCCGCTTCGACGACCCCTTCGACCCCGTCGGCCATCCCCGCTCCACCGCCACCGCTCCATCGCCCTGGTCTGACCTCACCTCCGCGGCCAGCGTCCTCAACATCCGCTCCGACATCGTCCTGTTCGACGCCGAAACCCGCGCCGGAATTCTCGGGTGGTGCCTCGGCTCTCGTCAGTGCCGCTACTTCTCCATCGCCCCGCGCGAGCCCCCGATCGCCCTGTTCACCTCCGAGCCCGCCGGACTCCCCAACATCGCCTCCGCCGTGCGCACCGAGGATGGCTGGCTCCTCCTCACTCCCAACATCGGCCAGGGCTCCGAGCTCTGGTCTGTATCCCTTTCGGGACAGGCCCAGCGCATCCAGTCCCTGCACCGCGAGCAGTCCACATACGGCGATGCCGTCGCCCTCGTGCGACGCGCTCGCTCCCCTCGGATCGGCATTTTCGTCACCAGCCCAGCCCCCGGCCGCGCCTCCGCCGACTGGCTCGTCCTCCCCATCGACTCTGCCTCCGGCCGCCTCGCTGAACCCGTGCGTGTCGGCACCGGCGATCTCGACGGTATCCCTCCGGCTCCCTGTGCCCCCGAGCAGGACGGCTGGCTCCTCGAACCTCCCTGGTCCCCCTCGCCCTCTCTCTCCCTGCCGGGACGCCCCTTCGTCAGCGACATCCGCGCGCGATTCCGTGCCGACCCCGGTCGCATTTGCCTCGATGCCCTCGCAGGTCGCGCACGACGCCCAGAAGATCAGCCTCCCGCGGCGGCCATGCCGATGCCAAGACTCGCCTCCGGCGTTCGCCTGTCGCTCTGGGATTCCGATCGGGGCCGCAAGCTCGAGTATCTTTGCAGACCCCGCTCCACTACCTCGAGCCGCAGCGAAACCACCGTGGCCCGTTGACTCCGCAGCAACCGTCCGGAACGGCGCGGCAATATGCCGTCCCTCCGCTGCCCGCGCGCTTGTTCGCTCCCTCGCGTCGCCTCATACATTTCCCAAGGTGACCCATGGACCTGCCTCGCTTCGAGCTCACGTCTCTGCAACTCGAGCCCCAACGGCTCGCGCTCCTCGCCTCCCAAGCCCTGCTCCCCTTCCTGCGCCGACAGAGATGGTTCGGTTCACGAACAAAAGCCGTCCGCACAGCCTCCTTCGAAGACGTCCTCCCCATCCCCAGCGCGCCCGCCCCTCTCGCCCTCGCCCTCTCAACCGTCGCGTTCGATGACGCCTCCAGCCAGTCCTGGCAGCTCCTGCTCGCCGCAGCGGACCCGCGTACCGTGTCCGAAGACGACGCCATCGCCTTCGTCGATCTGCCCGATGGAACCGCCTGCATCTACGACGCCCTCCGCTCCCCGGCAGACTGCAGCCAGCTCGTCTCCTCGCTCCTCTCGTGCCCCGGTTGGACTTCGTCTCGCGGCCGCTGCAACGTCGTCGCCTCCGATCTCCTGCGCTCCCTCGCCCTGCCCACCGTCGTCTCCCCCCTCGGTGTCGATCAGTCCAACACCTCCCTGCTCCTCGGCCAGGGCGCCCTCATGAAGGTCTTCCGCCGCGTCGAGCCCGGACCCAATCCCGACGTCGAGCTCGCCGACCTGCTCACGTCCCTGGGCTTCGCCCACACCCCCCGCCTGCTGGGCCACGTGTCCTTCATCCCCAATGACGGAGCCCCGCGCACGCTCGCAGCATTCCACGAGTTCGTGCCCAACGAAGGCGACGGCTGGAACGATGCCCTGCGCGAAGTGCGCGCCGCCTTCGACGACCCCTCCGGTCCGCGGATCGCTTCCTACGCCACGCGCGCCCGCGATCTCGGCATCACCGCCGGCCGTCTCCATCGGGCCCTCGCCCGCGGCACCGCAGCCGATTTCGCACCCGCGCCCGTCACCCAGTCCGATCTCGAGCGCTGGCACGACCGCATGATCGCCTCCCTGAGATGCGTCGCTTCCGACCTCGATCACGCCACCGTGCAGGCCGTCGAAGACTTCGTCCTGCGGCTTCCGTCGGTTCGATCCCCGGGCCTCAAGTGCCGGATCCACGGAGATCTGCATCTGGGCCAGGTCCTGTTGGCCTCGGGACGCTGGGTCGTGTTCGACTTCGAAGGAGAACCCCTGCGCCCGGTGGCCGAGCGGCGCGAGAAGCACTCCCCGCTGCGCGATGTCGCGGGCATGCTCCGCTCCTTCGACTACG
The DNA here is from genome assembly GCA_964393505.1 of uncultured Polyangiaceae bacterium. Lineage (GTDB taxonomy): Bacteria > Myxococcota_A > Polyangia > Polyangiales > Polyangiaceae > JACRCQ01. The sequence goes on along the minus strand of CAYMUE010000040.1, from coordinate 37,864 downwards.
CCGCGCACGCCGCCCTTCTCGAGCGTGCAGCACCCGGCTCCAGGGATTGGAAGCGCCTCGAGCCCTCCGCCGACAGGTGGGCCTCGAGCGCGCGCGACGCCTTCACGGCAGGCTGGCGCTCTGCCGTCGATGGTTCCGGCCTCCTCCCCGAAGAGACCGGCGACCTGCACTTCCTGATGGACGTCTTCGAGCTCGAAAAGGCCGTCTACGAGCTCGGCTACGAGCTCGCCCACAGGCCGGACTGGTCCCCCATTCCCACCCTCGGAATCCGTCGTATCGCCGAACGCAGAAAACCCTGAGGCGCTGTCCCCTTCGCTGCGCGAGGACCGCGGAGCCCTCCAAGCTTCGCGGCCCCCGTCGCTCGTTCGCGTGCCTCAGAGCCCGGCCGCGCTCGCGGAAACCGTCAGCTCCTTCTCCACCATCGACTCCGCAAGCACGCGCGCCGCCGCCCCCTCCGCTCGGCCCCCCAGATCCGCCGCGAGCCGGTCGTGTCGCACGATCAGCTCCGCTGCCCGCGCCGTGCTGGGATCCACCGACAACGCGGCAAACCATGCCAGCGTGAGACACGCCTCGCGCTCCGATCGATCCAGCGTGTGGCGCTTCGCAAGGATCACCGGCCCGGCGCCGTCGACCGACGCCAACGACTCCGCACGATGCACCTGCGGAAGCGCCACGTTGGCCATCAGACGCCCCAAACGCTGCGCCGCCTTCGGCTCGTCCGAGAGCACGTACCGCACCGCGTCCACGCAGGCCGCGCCGAATGCCTTGCGCGAGTCCACCTGGGCCCGGACCTCCTGACGCAACGCCTCGGTGTCTTCAGGGGTCAGCCCCACCTTCTTCGCCAGGTTCTGCACCGCCTCGTCTTCGCGCGGATCGATGCCGTCGCTGAACGCTCCGAGCCACGTTCCACGCACCAGCGCCTTCGCAACCTTCGGCTCGATCTCACCGTAGATCTCCAGCGCCTGCGGCGGAATCGGCTTCTCCGCCTCCAGCATCCTCACGTCCTCGTCGGGCAGCCCCAGCGCCGCCACCAGACACGATCGCAACAACTGCTCGTCTTCGGTGAAGTCTCCGTCTGCACCCTGCACCGATGCCAGTGCACGCACCGCAAGCGCTCCCACCTTGCGCGTGCGCTGCACCTCCTTCTCGCTAGGCTTCGAGGTGAACAGGGAACGCACTCCGCGCGCGCCAGCCTCCAGCGAGACGCTCTGCACCAACTCCTGCATCGGCAGCCACGTCGGAGAGTGCACCGGCGCCATCACCGCGCTCATCGTCGCCGTCCACGTGCGCCAGTCGTCCGCATCGACCGGCCCTCCCTTGCCCACCGCCTCGTAGGCAGCCGCCCGACGCTTGAACACCGCCTCGAGGTCATTCTCGGAGACGGCCTGCGACGATGCCAGAACGAACATCGCGTCCTGACACGCGCAGCGAAGCAGATTCACCAGGTACGGCTTGGGCTCCATGGCCATGGCGACTCCTTTCCCTCCGCGAACCGGCGACGGGGCTCACCCCCGACGCGCAGCGTTCGCGATCGCAACGACTTCCGACGCCAGAGTGTACAGCTCGGTCCGCGCAAGCCGGCCCGGGCGGTTCGAAGCCACCCGGGGCAGGATCGCTACGATCCGGCACATCTCATCGGCGATGCGACGCGGCAGCGCAAGTCGCTCGGTCAACGGCTCGACGACATCTCGCGCCGCCGCAACCCGATCCGTCGCCCCCGCCACTGCTTCCCCGATCGGCTCCAGCAGCATCACCGTCAGCAGCACGACGTCGTGCAACGGTCCGCTCTGCAGCGTCCGCCGATCCACCTCACGAAGCATCTCCCACGCCCGCTTCGATGCCCCCCGATCGCTCGGATCGTCGTCGAGCAGCGTCGCAAGCTCCGGCAAGACCAGGTGCAGCAGGCCGGTCTCCCACAACAACCACAAAGAACGATGCGACGCTCCGCTCCGGAGCACCTTGAGCACTTCCTCGAGCAGCCTCGGTCGCGCCGCCGATGCGATCGAATCCCGACACAGCACGATCGCGTCGTACACGTCGGGCGCCATCCCGAGATCCAACCGTGCCGCGAACTTGATCGCACGGATCATCCGCACCGGATCCTCGCGGAACCGTACCTCCGGATCCCCGATCGTCCGCACCACACGGTTCCGGATGTCCGGCATGCCCCCCACGAAGTCGATCACCTGCTTCCGATCCACATCGTAGAACAACGCGTTGATCGTCAGATCCCGGCGCGCCGCGTCCTCCGGCGCGTCCCCGAACGCGTTGTCGCTGCGAATCAGCAGATCGTCCCCGGGGATCCCCTCCTCGAGACCGTGCGGGTTGCGGCGGAACGTCGCGACCTCGATCACTTTCCGATCACTGAACAGCACGTGCACGAGACGGAAACGGCGCCCGATCACCCGCGAGTTGCGGAAGAGCGACCGGACCTGCTCCGGACGTGCCTTCGTCGCTACATCGAAGTCCTTCGGACGCCGCCCGAGCAGCAGGTCACGGACACCCCCGCCCACCAGGTACGCCTCGAACCCGTGCCGCACCAGCCGACGCACCACCTTCAGCGCGTCCGGATCCACCCGCGCTTCGTCAAGCTCCACACTGATCCGCTCCGCCCCCGTGGACTCCGACTCCACTGGCTCCGTCGGAGTCGTGCACGCAGGTTCCTCCACGCTCGTCGAGCGCGATCGTCGCCCCGTCGAGGGCTTTCGTGGTCGGGGACTGGGGCTACTGGTCGACACGGGAACGTTCTGAAAAGTACGTGAGCAATATCACAACCGCCGCCAGACTCCAGCCGGCCGTTCGATCCCGGTTCGAGTTCGTCCGGCTCGAGCCCCGACACCCCCCCCTACGGCGTCATGAACTCCGCCGCCCCTGCCGCGAACGCCTCGAACGCATCTTTCGCCCCCCCCGCCCGCGTCCGAACCCCGATGCTGCAGAAAAAGGCGAACATCTCCTCCGTGGCCCCCGCATTGCCCGAGGCTTCCGCCCGCAACAGGCACGTCGATGGATCCGGATCGTGCAGCGACGCAATTCCCACGAATGGGATGCGCGCCCGGTGCGCCGCCACCTCCTCGAAGACCGCACCCAGGAACGCCGCCTGCTCTGCCTCCCCGCTTCCGATGAGGTCCGAGGACGGATACATCACCTCCGCGAGCACGATCGGTCGTTTGTCCGTCCGCTCCAGCACCCTCCCGAGATCCTCGTGCGGCCGATCCGCTCCCACCGCCCGACCATCGCTCTCCCGAGGCGCGTACGTCACGAGAACCGGACTCGCTGCCTCCAACACTGCCGAAGCCCACGCGCCCGGAGGCTCCTCCGAGAGCCAGGCGTCGTGCGACCAGGTTACCGACGTTTCCACGCTCTGCGGACGATTCGGTTGCGCGTTGGCGTACGTCACCGCCTCCGCGAAGAACGCCGCCAGTGCCTCCCGCTCCTGCGGGTGCGCAGCCGCATACCGATCCACTTCGTGTCCCAGACTCAAGTACCGCAGCTCCGCTCCCAGTGTCGGATACAGCTCGTCGAGCAACGCGTGCAGCGCCTGCCGCGTCCCCTCCGAGCTCCATGAGACCCCCTGCAATCCCTCCGGACGACCATCGCGCACGCCGTCCACCACCCCGATCGTCAGAAGAAGCTGCCGCTTTTGTGAGCGCAGCAGTCCCGCCAGTTGGACGAGCTCCGCCCTGCGCACCGCTCCACTCTCGCCCGCCAGATCCCTCCAGCGCAACGTCATCACCATCCCCCTCGCCCCCGTCGACATCGACAGCAGCGCCGCCTCCAGCAGTTCCTCCTGCTCCGTTCCTCCGTCGTCCGGCACCGCTGGCAACGGCTCCACCGCCACCACCACCGGCTCCGGTCCCGTCGCGCTCGCGTCCCACGGCTCGTCCCCCGCCTCCACATCCTCCGCCGCGACGTCCTCCTCGCCCGCATCCGGCTCCCCGCCGTCCCACGCAGCGTCACCGTCGGTAGGCGGGATCACCAACTGCGACGCGGGCTCCGGGTCGCATGCCGCAACCGCGAGCATCAGCACCAATGCCGCCAGGCTCCTACTCCTCACCCGCACAACATACCAGCAGCCTGCGCCCCATGGGCAAGGTCCGGCACCACAGCTGCCCAGGCTCAGACGACCTCGTATCCCTCGTCTTCGATCACCTGACGGATCTGCGGCTCGTTCGGGGGCCCCGCGGTCGTCACCACCGCCTCGCCCAGGGTCACCTTGACCTCTTCGATCTCCGCTAGCCTGCGCAGCGCGCTCTCCACGGCCTTCACACAATGGCCGCAGCTCATGCCCCTGATCCGAAACGTGGTCTGCATCGCGCGTTCATAGCGCCTGGGGCCGCTGGGGGAAGCCCCTGCGCGCACGCTCAGGGCGAGGAAGGCTTGAGGTCGATGGGGTTCGACGGCGCTCCGTTGTGAACCGCCTCTTCGCCCACCCAGTACAGATATCGCCCGTCGCGCACCCCGCCCAGGAACAGCTCGAACCGTACAACAGCCCCCGGTGTCGTCGAGAATCGCAACGCGTCGAAGTCGTTGCGCGTCCGCACCGCCATCTCCACGCCGTCGGAGTACGTGTACAGCGTGTCCCCGTCCGAGGCCTCGTCGTCCTCTAGCTGCGCCGCCGTGAGCGTGTCTCCCGATCCAACCGTCACCACCACGTTGAAGTCGCACGGCACGCTCGTGAACTTCGTGTCGCACGCCGTGTACACCCGCCAACTCCCCCCCGTCGTGTAGTCCACGAACACCCCCGCCCCCTCCCCCGCGGTCGTCTCGAGGTACTGGTCCGACTTGATTGTCGCCGTGATGATCTCCTCGCTCGGCCCCCCGTCGTTGCCCACCGGCGACCCACCGTAGCCGCCCCAATCGCCCTCTCCGTGGCAACCGACGCAGTCGTCTGCATCCACGACGCAGCCCGCGCCCAGGAGTCCGAATGCCCCCAGCACCGCAGCCGCCGCAGCCCCGCGCATGACCCTCATTCCCTTGACCCACGTAAGCATGGCTTCGCGCTCCTTGTGGCTTCCTCGCGATGTCAACGACCCCTGCGTCCCCCGGACGACGGTCTCGAAGACGGTCTGTAGCTCGGCGTGCTCGAGGGCGCTCGGAACGACGGCGACGAGTGGAAGCTCGGCGACGACGATCGGAACGACGGGCTCGGCGACGAGCCTCGGAACGAAGAGCCCGGTGATGAGCTCCGGTAGGAGGGAGAGCTGTACGAAGGCGACGGCGACCGCATCGACGGAGAACCGTAGGGGGAAGTCGAACGATAGGACGGTGAGCTGTACGACGGGGTCGGGCTGCCTCCTCGCCACGACGGTGGTGCGGCGGAGGGACGGCTCGTTGACGGCAACGAGGAACGCCCCGCGACGCCCGGACTGCTGCGCGGACCGTCGTAGACCGGAGAGCGAGACGACAGCGCCGGCGACCCGCGATAGACCGGTCGGCTCGTGGGTGCAGCCCCGCGCATCGCAGGGCTCGAGCCGGTCAACGAACCCCCAGGGCGCACCATCGCATGGTTCGAGGCCATCGCCGCGCTCGAGGGATGCGCGCGCGAAATCGCCTTGGAAGGTGGCACCGCCTTCGCGCTCGGGCGCGCCGACTCCGGAATGCGGGCGTCAGCGAGCGTGGGACCGCGTGACGGCGTAGCGAAGCGATGGTTAGTGCCACGGCTCGGGCCGGCCGGGGTGTGGCCGACCGCACGAGAGTTGGAGGCGATGCCGCTCACGCGCGGCCCCGCCACGATGTGCGTGTGCACGTGCGGAGCGAAGACGTAGGCGCTGGGGCAGAACACGTAGGGCGCAGGCGGAATGACCCAGAAGCCGACCGCCACGCCTCCGCTCCAATAGTAGTACGGAGGCATCGGCGCCCAGCCGATGTAGTCGTAGCCGTCGTACCCCACCCTCCAGTTCACCCACGCGTGCGCGTAGCGACGCCCCGCGATCCAGGCCCAGCCCCGTCCGGGGATCCAGATCCATCGGCCGTAGTGGAATGTGGCCCAGCCGAACGGATAGTCCGACTCCCAGATCCAGTCTCCTTCCGCCGTCATTCCCCAGTGCCCGCCCGTCACATACGGCGCGAAGTCCGCCCCCACGATGTCCTGGCTCGGGATCCACACCAGCCCGTAGACCGGATCCTCGACCCACTGACCGTAGGGCGACAGCTCCGCCCTGAACTCCGTGATCGCCGACGGGTCGGTGTCTTCGTAGTCCGCCTGCGTCAGCGCCGCGGCCTCCGCCGCGTCCATGGCTGGCTGCGGCTGCGCAACCGCCTCCTCGTCAGCTTCCGATCCGGCGAAGTCCGCAGCCGTCTGCGGCTCGGGGTACTCACAGCCCGTCGTGAACAACAGGACCAACAGGGCCGTGAACAGCGATCCACTCTTCATCCAGCGGAACATGGGAGAAATCATGATCCGTCTCCTGAATCATCGCCAGTCGCAACGTGCGTGCCAGCCTTGCGGGCCGACACTCGCCCCATTGTCCCCCATCCTGAGGCCTCGATCCAACCGCCTCGCAACCCGACTCCAACCATGAGTATCCTGCGGCCGTGCGCTCCCCTCGGCTACTCCCCGCAACCGCCGCGATCGTCGCGATCCTGTCCCCTTCGCCCGCCGGGGCGCAGTCCCTCCCCGACTCCTTTCGCCTCGACCCCCTCCATCCCGCCTCCCCGCACAGCCCCTTCGTCTCTGCCGAAGGACCCGCTCACCCCGCCGCCGACGGCCTCCGACGTTTGTCCGGGGCCCTGCTCCTGTCGTACGCCCGCTCCCCACTGACCGTGTATCGATCCGATGACGCCGCGTCGCGGGTCGGGACGCCCGTCTCGAACCTCCTCATCGCCAACGCCTCCCTCGGCCTCCAGCTCTCTCGCGCCTTCGGCCTCGACCTGCTGATGCCCGTCTCCCTCGTCCAGAATGGGGAAGACGTCATCGCCGGTCAGAGCGCCGCCGCCCTCCCCTCCTCCCAGCTCGCAGCAGGGGAGCTGCGCGCAGGCGCACTGTTCCGCGATTGGGTCCGCCCCTCCATGGGCTTCGTGGCCGGAGTGCGCCTGCGGGCGCCCACGGGTCAGAAGACCGCTCTCATGGGCGACGGGCGCTGGCACCCGGAGTTGCTTGTGGGTGTCTTCGGAGCCGCCGATCCGGTTCGCTACGGTTGCACGCTCTTCGTCGGGCCGAGGTACGTCGCCGAGAAGCGAGGGGAGCGCCTCGCCGGCGCCTGCGCGTTCGATCTGCGCTTCACGCGCGCGGGCACCACGATCGGCGCCGAGACCGACATTGCTGCCCTTCGCATCGCCGACGATGCTGCGCCCGGTCCCCGCGTGGAGGTGTGGGGATCGCTGCGCCAGCCGTTCGGTCCTCTTGCCGCTTCCCTCTCAGGCGGCCCCGGCTTTGGCGCTGCCCCGGGGACTGCAGCCCTACGCCTGCTCGCCGCGGTCTCGTGGGCGCCGCAGGATGCAGCCCGCGACGCAGCAAGCGCTCTCTCTGACCGGGACCTCGACGGCGTCCCCGATGTCCGCGACGCGTGCCCTGCCGAGGCGGGACCGGCATCCTCCGTGGAGAGCCTCGATGGGTGTCCCAATTTGGATACAGACGGAGACGGTGTTCCGGATCGAGTCGATGCATGCACTTCCGAGAAAGGAGCTAGATCATCGCAGCGATACGTGAACGGATGTCCGGATACGGATAATGATCACACCGCGGACAGGCTCGACAAATGCCCCCTCGAGCCTGCTCCGCCGGGCGCGTACCCGGAATCCCTCGGGTGCCCCACCCGCGCGCGCCTGCGCGGCGACCGGTGGCTTGTCCACCCTCCCCTGAGCCCCGACCCGTCGCCGTCCGATCTGTCCGCGCTCCAGGAGATCGCTTTCCACCTGCGCGCCACCTCCGCCATCGAACAGGTCACCATCGAGGTCTCCCTGCAGGGCGTCGAGTCCGATGACGCCCTCGTCCAGAAGGCCATCCAGCGCGCCTCCGCCATCCTCCAACTGCTCGTCGAGCTCGGCGTCCACCCCTCCCGCCTCACCCCCGTCGGCGCCGTCTCCCCAGACCCCCCCCACATCGATTTCGTCGTCTCCGCCCCCTCCCGCCCCGCAAATACCCCCCGGTGACCCGTGTGCGACACCCAGTGTCGCGGCCTGTCAGTTCACCACCTCGCCAGCCGACCCACCTCGCGGCATCGGAAGATCGTCGAGCTTGCCCCCGAATCGCACCGCGAACGGCAGCGCCGCCAGCGATACCGCCAGCGTCGCCCACAGCCCCGCCCCGAAGTGGAACGCGAACGGGTACCGCAGGTTCGGCGGAGGCGCCGGCGGACGGATCAGGAGCACCAACGACGTCACCAACGGGATCGCGCAGAACAGCGCAACCGCCACCCGCGCCCCGCGCATCCCCGCCACCGAACGACGTGACAACACCGTGGGAACCAACACCCCCCAGCTCACCGCGCACGCCCACATCCAACCGAGCCGGCGCGCCATCTGGAACCCCGTCAACGTCATGATCTCCGGCGTCGTCTCGTGAATCCACGGAAGGAAGAACGCCATCATCCCCAGCGCCGCGGCGACCAGCAGCGCCAGACGGCCCCGGCGCCAGTACAGCCAGCCCAGCGGCTCGTACTCCGGCTTCTCCGGCCAGTCCGGCTCGAGGCTCGCCTCGTACGACGGCGGCAGCCTGGACATCTGCTCCAGCTTCAACCCGCACGCCGGACAGACCCTCGTCTCGCCAACGGGGAACATCTCCCGGCAGAACGGGCACGCGAGCAGCTCGGTCACGATGGAACGGAGCATAGCGCACGACCCCCGGCCGCGCCCGAGCCCCCAGCACGTCGGATGCCCGCCGCCCGCCAATGCGCTAAACCTGCGCCTGCCGAAGCGCTCACCATGACTACCCCCTCCGATCCCTCCTCGCTTCTCGCCGAACTCGGCCTCGATCCTTCGCTCCCGCGGATCGATGAGGCCCTGACCCACGCGTCGTTCGTCAACGAGCACCCCGGCTCCCGCGACTACGAACGCCTCGAGTTCCTGGGGGATGCAGTGCTCGGCCTGTGCATCAGCGAGCTGCTGCTCGAGCAGCTCCCCGGAGCCGCCGAAGGGCGACTTACCCGCGCTCGCGCCGCCCTCGTCAACACCGAAGCCCTCGCCGCCTTTGCGCGCTCCGTCGATCTCGTGAGCTACGTGCGCTTCGGCAAGGGCGCCGCCCACGACGCCCTCCAGTCCAAGGTGCTCGCCGACGTCGTCGAATCCATCGTCGCCGTTACCTACCTGCACGGTGGCCTCGAAGCCGCCGGCAGGCTCGCGCGGCGCATCGCCGGCAACCCGGCCTCGGTTGACGTCAGCATCGCCGCGCGCGATCCCAAGAGCCAGTTCCAGGAGCTCGTGCAGGGGGCCGGTAAGCCCGCTCCCGTCTACCGCGTCATCGGCATCGAAGGCCCCGACCACGACCGCTGGTTCGAGGTCGAAGTCGAGGTCGCGGGCGCCCCGTGCGCCCGAGGCAGAGGCCGCACCAAGAAAGCCGCCGAGCGCGAAGCCGCCCGACGCGCCCTGCAAGAGGCAATCCCCTCGGAGGAGAACCCCTCGTGAACCGCATCCTGTTCGTCCTCACCCTCGCCCTGGGCCTGCTCGTGTCCTCCTCCGCCTCCGCCGGCCCCTACCTCAACACCGCCGCCATGCTCGTGCGCGAGGGCTTCCTCTCTGCCGACCTGCTCCGCACCAATCTCGGCGAACGCGACCTGGCTCGCGCCGTCCACCGCATGGCCGAAGCTCGCGTCGATCTCGCAACGCACATGGTCGTGCCCAAAGAGGTCGACAAGGCCCACCCCCACTTCCTGCTCGTCCTCACCAGCCTCGAGCGCGCGGCCGACGCCGCAACGCGCGGAGAGGTCTCCATTTTCCTGCGCAACCTCGACGCCGCGCGAAGCGAGGCGCGCACCTTCAAGGCCGTCCTCGAGCAGTTGAGACTCCCCCTCCCGTCGCTCCGACAGTGCGCAACCACGACCCCCGAGCCGCGCTCGAACACCGCCCAGGCAACGCCGCCTGCCCCGCCTGCGGTCACCCCCCCCACCCAGCCGTCGTTACCGCAGCCCTCGCGGCGTGCTCTCCGGCGGACCGGCCACCGGCTTGCGATAGACCCGCCCAGGCTTGCCCCGCGGACCGAGCTGTCCACCTGAGGTGACTTCCAACAGCTCCAACGCCGAAGGCGTCACTCCCGACACGTACTTGTCCTTGAGCGCGGCGATCGCCTTGTCCTGCAATGCCAGCGCCCGCTCCCGCTGCAGCGTCTGGCGGATTCCCGCGCTCTCCTGCTCCAGCGTCCGGTGCATCTCGGGCAGGCTCGAACGACGCCAGACCACCGCCCACCCCGGCCCCTCCGCGATCGGCGTCGACACCAGCTCGCCGTCCTTGACCGCCTTCACAGCGTTCACCAACGCCCTGTCCACCCGCAGCTTGCCGTCCGCGCTCTCCCCGCTCTCCGTGATGAACCCCAGGTTCCCACCCTTCAGCGCCGTCGCCTTGTCCATCGAGCGCTTGCGCGCAAGCTCGTTCCACGCCTTCGGCGTCGGATCCTTTCGCGCCTCCGCAAGCACCGCCTCCGCGTCCGCACGCGTCGGAAGCAGGATCCTCCACACCGCAAAACGCGCCGGCGTGTCGAACTGCACCCTGTTGTCGGCGTAGTACTTCGCCACCTCCGCGTCCGTCACCTGCACCTTGGCCGCATCCTCGGCGCGCATCGCCTTCAACGCTGCGCTCTTGAGCACGTCGCGCTCCCGCACGCGGGCGTCGTGCTCCTTGTCCAGTCCCGCTGCCCGCGCGCCCTGCGCCATCAGGTGCTCCGGGATCAACACCTTCTCGAGGAAAGCCCTGCGAACGGCCTCGGGCGTGTCCCCGAGCGAGGCGAGCTGGAATCGCGGCACGCGCGCCATGCGACGCTCCATCTCCCCGACCGTGATCGTCGCGCTCCCCACCTTGGCGACCACCGCGTTCGGATCACTCTGCGGCTGCGCACTCACTCCGCCGCCGATCGCGAGCATCGCGATCACCCACGTCGACGCGCCCAACACCCATGCCTGGTGCTTCATGACCCCCGGCTTGTTATCGAGCCGCCGCCAGAGGTCAAGGCGCCTGTCGACGAAGCTCGTCTCGTGCCTCGACCGGCACCGCCCGGTACTCGCCGTACTCCACTCCGTCGCGCTGCATCCGCTCCCGGGTCACCGCTACCGCCACATGGCTTTGGTCCACCCCCAACGCCTTCCTGCCCAGCCGCGCCGCAACGGACAGAGTCGTGCCGCTGCCCATGTACGGATCGACCACCAGATCCCCAGGCTTCGTGCACGCCTCGATCAGCCTCTCCAACAGCGCCGCCGGCTTCTGCGTCGGATACCCCGTGCGCTCCTTCGCCACCGGCGCGACGATCGAAATGTCCCACACATCCCCCAGCGGAACGCCGGGCGACTCCGACGTCTCCGTCGATGACCTTCGCCGCCGCCCTTCCCCGTCGAACACCGCCCGCTGCTTGCCCCGCCCCCACGTCTTCACGGTCGAGGGAGCGAGCTCCTCGTAGAGCTGGTTGAAGCGGGGAGGCATCGTCGGATCCGCCACCCAACGCAGCAACACGTCGTGCACCCGCTGGAAGTTCGGTGTGCGCGACGGCCACCGGCGATAGCGCCAGACGATCTCGCTGGCGAACGCATCCGGACCGAATATCTCGTCTCCGAGAACCCTGACGTAGTGGCTCGTTCTCGGGTCCACGTGCACCACCACAGACCCGTGCGGGGCCAGCAGGCCGCGCAAGACCTCGAGTCGCTCCCGAAGAGCGTCGAGATAGCTCGCCAGGTTCTGCCACCGGTCCTCGAACGCCGGCGTCAGGATTCGGATCGGCGCGCTCTGCCCGTTGGGGCGCCGTGTCACCCGGTCGAAGTCCCGCATCGTGAAGAAGGGGGGATCCAGGTACACGAGCGAGGCCTTGCCACCGAGCTCGTCCATCATCGACGACAGCACCGCCGTGTTGTCCCCGTGAATGAACCGGACCGGCCCGGAGGTGCCCCCGACCGGCTCCAGCCACACCGGCTGCACCGGAGTCCGATCCCCGCCCCGTCCCTGCCACGCCAGCTGTACGGTCGCCCTGTTCATCGTCGCCGACGATCGTAGGTCGGCCGCCTCTCGCCCGGCCAACTTCGAGGCTCCCCGCGCGCGGTTCACTGCCGGGCTTGGCTCGACGGCGCGTCCGCGCTAATCCCCTGGACCGCCCTCTGCCATGGCCGTCCATCCCACCGCGCCGCCACAGCCCCCGCTCGCCCTATCGCGGCGGTCCGCGCTGCTCTCCTTCGCCCTGCTGTCTGTCGGGTGCTCACGCCGTCGCCAGGACTCCACCCCCGAAGGCGTCGTCCGCGAGTGGATCGAGCGCATGCAGCGGGTTCACGGTGAACCCGAAGCCGCCCGTGCCGCCTTCGAGCTGCTCTCCCAGGACGCGAAAGCGAACCTCGAGGAGCGCGCACGACGGGCCTCCGCGGCTACCGGCCGCAAGATGGCGCCAGAGCAGATGATTGCCCCCTCCCGGTTCTCCCTGCGCTTCCCCCCGCGCCAGCTCACCGCCCGCGTCGCCGGTGACCGCGCCATCGTCGAGGCCATCGGCGCCGATCCGGAGGTCGAGCACGCCGCCATCCCGTGCGTTCGCGAGAGCGGCGCATGGCGCATCGACCTGACACTGCCGCCGCTGTCGCCCATCGAGCGGAGGCCCGATGCGGGTGTGCTGTGACGAGGAACGAGTTGGGGGTGAAGGGGCGGGGTCAGTTGGTGAGGAAGATCGCCTCGATTTCCTGACGGACCTGGTCCTCGGTCTGACCGCGGGAGATGGCGATCTCCTTGACGATCAGGGACCGGGCGGTGTCGAGCATGCGTCGCTCGCCGAAGCTGAGCTGCTTGTCCGTCTTGAGGCGGTACAGGTCGCGCAGCACTTCGGCGACGTCGTAGATGGACCCGGTTTTGATCTTGTCCATGAAGCCGCGATAGCGGCGGTTCCAGGTCTGGTTGTCGAAGGCGATGGTCCGTTCGCGGAGGATGTCGAAGATCTCGCGGATCTCCTGCTCGGAGATCACCTGGCGCAAGCCGACGGCGCTTGCGTTGTTGACGGGGACCATGATTTTGCGGTCGGTGTCGAGGATACGCAGGACGTAGAAGCGCTGACGGGAGCCGGCGATATCCTTTTCCTCGATGCTGATCACTTCGGCCACGCCCTGGGCGGGATAGACGGCCTTGTCTCCAACCTTGAATTTCACTTCGGAGCGTGCCTGCATTACTTTCTCCTTCGAGCCGGAGGGCCGCATGCGATCGGAAGACCCGGGCCGGTTGTCGTGCCCTCGCTTCCACGCATCCGTCGGTCAACGTTTCTGGGGACGAGATATTCCGGCAGCCAACGGTGCGGCGCTCGAGAGTTCAGGAAGCCTGATTTCGCAATCCCGACCGTGTTCGCTGGTCATGGGTGCGGCAAGCGCAAGATCCTAGTTGGCAACAGGTGGATTTGTCAAGTTTCGTGCGACGAATGATTGGGTAGCACGAAATCGTCGTGGGCGCTCGAAGCGCCGGGGCCTCCGAGGCCGGCCAGCTCCAACGCTACGCCCCAACGCACTCCGCGATCGGAGACCACCATCGAGGCGGCGTTCGAACGCAACAGGACCTCGTGGGCGATGCACGCGCCGGCAACGATGACGTCGGCTCGCTTGGGCTCGAGCCCCGGCACTTGACGCCGCTGCACGAGGGGCAGACCTGCGAGTCTGTCCGCGAGCTGGCCAATTCGGCCGCATTCCAGCCTCGAGCCGTGCACGCGGCCCGCATCGTACGGGACGAGCTCCTGATCGATCGCCGCAAGCGTGGTGATTGTCCCCGCGATCCCAATCCAGGCGGTCCCCCGCGGCATCCGCGGCGCCTTCGCCAGCTCGGCACGAACCGCCTCGCGCAACTCCGCGAGCTGCCCCGGAGTCGGAGGATCTTCAGCCAGGAATCGCTCCGTCATCCGTACGCTCCCGACGTCGAGCGACACCGCCTCGATCACCCGCGCCCCGCCGCCCCCCGCCTCCCCATGCACCAGCTCCGTGCTCCCGCCCCCGACATCCTGGATCGCCACCGGTCCGTCAAGCCCGAGCCCGACCAGCGCCCCTGCGAAGGTAAGCTCCGCTTCGCGCTGCCCGGAGATGACCACCGGGGCCACCCCGAGCGCTTCACGTGCCCGGGCGACGAATGATTCGGCCCCCGAAGCATCACGGCTCGCGCTCGTTGCGACGCACGCGACCGCGTCGACACCCTGGGACCAGATGATCCGGGCATAGTCGTTCAAGCAGGCGAGAGTGCGCTCGACGGCCTCGGGATGGAGGCGCCGGGTTCGGTCGACGCCCTGGCCGAGCCGCGTGATGGTGCAGCGCTCGACCAGAGGGAGAAGGGAGGCGCCGCGGCGTTCTGCGACGAGGAGCAGGACGGAGTTGGTGCCGATGTCGATGGTGGCGACACGCATTGGGGGGCCTTGGGTGGAGCGGGCAGCCTGGGCCGTCCGAGGGGACATTGGGGGGGGGGGACGGGGGGATCAGCCGGAGGTGAGGCTCTTGAGATCGAGCATCTCTTCGACGTTCGGCATGAGGATCAGCTCGACGCGGCGGTTCTTCTGCCGACCCTCGTCGTCCTCGTTGCCGGCGATCGGGTCCGTGTCGCCGTAGCCGACAGCGCTCCACTTGGCCGGGTTGAGGCCGCCGCCGCCCTTCTTGTCGGTGGTCGGCGCGATGAGGTACATCAGCACCTCGCGAGCACGCATTGCAGAGAGTCCCCAGTTGTCCTTATACGGACTGCCGGGGCCGAGGGGGCGGCTGTCGGTGTGGCCGGCGACCTGGAAGGTTCGGTCGTTGAGCTGAGCGTCGCCGCGCACGACGTCAGCAACTTGCTTGAGGATTTCGAAACCCTTGGGTTTGAGGTCGACCTTGCCGGAATCGAAGAGGACGTCGCCGGGCATCGAGATGACCATGCGGTTCTTGCGAACGGATACGGTCAGGCCGATCTTGGTGAGGGCTTCGAGCTTCTGCTTGAGCAGCTCGAAGCGCTTGCGGATCTGCTCGAGCTGCTCGGCCCTGCGCTTGTACTCTTCGAGGGCCTTGCGCTGCTCGGCGAGCGAGGCGTTGAGCGAGTCGACGTCGGCGCCGGCCTGCTTGAGCTTGTCGCGCAGCTCCTCGATGGAGCCCTTGGCCTGGTTGTAGTCGTCCTGGGTCTTTTGGTGAGCTCGTCGCTCCGCTTGCAGCTGAGCCTTGAGATCATCGACTTCCTTGAGCTTCGCCTGCCACTCGTCCTCGCTGTGGCCACAGCCTGCGACGACGAGGCCGAGGGTCATGAGGGCGGCGAGCCACAGCCAGGTGATGCGACGCCAGTCCATAGGGAACCTCCGAGTAGGGATCATGGGCGTTTGCAGTGGGAGAACCGTGCGAACGCGCCGGGAAAATACTGCGTCGCGATGGACAACGTCAACGGGAGGAACGCTCGGTCGGCCGGGCAAGGGTGGCGAGGCCGACAAAGCGGGCAGTTGGGGGGTGCGGTGCACGATAGTGGGCGTGGGGAGGGGTTGGGTCACGGGTTCGAGAGCGTGTGTGTGCAGCGGTTGCGAAGGGGAAATGGGACAAGTCAAGGGGGGGGGCAGGGGGGGGGTGAAGTTTTTGCGTTGACAAGCACAATGCATGGCCATATAAGTCGTGCAACATCTGTTGCCTCGCATGGCGAGGTGGCCTACCAGGAGGGTCTCGAATGGCTGCTGCAAAGAAGACTGCGAAACCGAAGACGAAGACCGCGAAGAAGGTCGCTGCTCCCAAGGCGGCGAAGGTTGCCAAGCGCGCGACGGCGCGTAAACCCGCTGCCAAGAAGGCCGCGAAGAAGCCGGCCGCGAAGAAGCCGGCCGCCAAGAAGCCCGCTGCCCGCAAGCCCGCCAAGCGCGCCGCTGCCAAGCGCACCACCGCGCGCAAGCCCCGCGCCGCCAAGAAGCCGGCCGCGAAGAAGCCGGCCGCCAAGAAGGTTGCCCGCAAGCCTGCCAAGCGCGCCGCCGCCAAGAAGCCCGCGGCCCGCAAGCCTGCCAAGCGCGCTGCCAAGCCCGCAAAGCCTGCCGCTGCTCCCGCTGCCAAAGAGCCCTGCCAGGGCTGCCACGACGACGAGGAGTAGAAAGCCGTCGCAGGAACCGGACTCCCCTTGGAGCCCCGCCTGTGGAATCGCTTGATGCTTGCTTGACGAACTACTGATTGAATGCGGCCTCGGTTGCGCCCCTCGCGCCCGAGGCCGTCTTCGTTAAGCCATCCCCGCCGCCCTGCGTAGCGCGCGCCCTTCGTCAATTCCAGCCAGTAGAACCAGACTGGCAAGAAGGAACAGCCCTACGGTTCCCACCGCCAGACGCGCACTCCCCGTCGTGTCGTTCACTACTCCGTACACCACCGGCCCCACAATCGCGCTCGCCCTCCCCACCACCGTCATCATCCCGAACACCCGTGCCACCTGGTCCCGAGGAACGAAGCGCACCACGACCGCCCGGCTCGCCGATTGGGTCGCCCCCAACCCGATCGCCGCCAGCACTGCGACCGGCCAGAACTGCCCCTTCGTTTGAACCACCATCGAGCCGACTACCACCAGTACCCACACCACGACCGAAAGGCTCACGCTCCGGATTCCCCCCAGCCGATCCACCACCCACCCGAACCCGACCGCCCCCGGCGCCGCCACCACGTTCAACACCAGGAAAAGCCAAATCGTGTCCTGTGGGGTGAACCCAAGAGCGTCTCCCGTGAACTTCCCCGTGAACGTGATCACCGTCTCGAGGGCGTCCGTGAACAGCAAGTACGCCAGAAAGAACTTCAGAAGATCCTTGTTCCCCCTCAGATACCGAAGTGTTTCCGCCACATCCCCCAGGCTCTGCCGCACATACCCGCCTCGCGGCGCCCCCTTCGCCGGTCCGCGCTCCCTCACCAGCGTCAGCATCGGCAGCGAGAAGGCCGCGAACCACACCGCCACCGCCACCGGTATCCGCAACGCCTGCCCCGTCGAAGAACCGTCGTATCGCTCCGGGACCCACCCGGCGGCCGTCACGAGCACCAGGCAACCCAGCCCTCCGACGTAGCCCAGCGCCCATCCGTATCCGGATAGTCGACCAACCTTATCCGATCGCACGAGCTCGGGAAGATACGCGTTGTAGAAGACGTATCCACCCTCGAAGGCGACGTCCGCGACCACGATCAGCAGCATCGCGAGGGGCACCGCCATCGGCATCCCGGGCTCCACCCACCCGAGTGCGGCGCACGCCAGGACGTTCACCAGCGTGTACACGCGCAGCAGCATTCGCTTGCGCCCGGACCGATCCGCGATCGCTCCGAGCACCGGTGACGAGAGCGCCACCAGCGCCTGCGCCACACCGATCGAAAGGCCCCACAGCGTCGCAGGCGCCCTCGACCCCCGGGCGATCACGTCGGTGAAGTACCGCCCGTAGAACGCCGTGATCATGATCGTCACGAACGCGCTGTTCGCGAAGTCGTACAGGCACCACGCGAAACGCTCGCGTCCGCTGGCCACGTCGGCGTGCGGGGCGGGCTCGCGGGACGACGGACTAGTCTCCAAGGTAGAGCCTCAGGGCAGCGGCAGCAGTTCTCTTTTCGAAGGGGCGACCGACCAACTCCTCGCGTCGTCCGATCTGATCGAACAGCTCGAGCAGGAACCGGTGGAACGCCTCGCACTCCTGCATCGCCCGACGAAGCTTCGGAGGATCGAGCAGGTCCGCGTCATCCAGCTCACGGATCGCCGCCACGAACGCCTGGAAGCGCGGGTAGTCGCAGGCACGCAGCAGCGGGTACCCCATGGCGCGGAAGTACGCGAGAAACTCGCGCACGAACTGCAGGCTGCTCGCCGCCGTCCACCGATCCTCCGTCTCTCCGGCGTGCGACGCCTTCAGGATGAATGCGCGAACGATCTGGTGGAACATCCACACGTGCTGCCGAAGACGCTCGGATATGTCGCGGCGCGACTGCTCGTCGTCGAAGACCTGCACCTCCTCGAGCCGCACTCCGAGCGTGCGACCCACGAACAGCACCCCGTTCTGCAGGGCAGGGCGCAACACGCCGACAGCGTCGATCGCCGCCTGACGCACTTCCGCCTCCGTGGCACCGGATCCCGGTGCGGGCAGATCGTGCTCGAAGACCCGTCGGAGCTCCAGTCGCAGGCTCCCCGTCAGGCACTCGAAGCACCCGCGAACCTCCACGAGCTGGCGCGCCAGCCCCTGCAGCTCGTCGTAGCGTGCCTCGATGTCCGATGCCGACGTGCTCAGCAGCTCCTTCTCGAACGAGCTCGAAAGCAGCGCGCCGGAGTTGCGCCGAAGGTGCTGCGCCAGCGCGCGCACGTCGGATCGGAGCACCGCGAGCAGGAGGTAGATCCGCGCGGGCACGAACGACATCGCGTCCGACGGCTCCCGCGCGATCGAGTCGATGAGTCCGACGTACCGGAGCATGCGGAACAGGGACAGGAAGGTCAGTGCGACCAGACGCTGAGCGTCACCGGGGATCCGCTGGATGACCTCGAGCACCTCCGGCGAGGTGATGCGATCGAACTCCGGGCGGAACTCGAGGCCGGAGAGCGGGTTGAAGTAGGCGTTCTGGGCGATCTCGCGTTGGGCGAGGCTCGCGGTGGCGTAGAAGAGGCGGAAGGGAAGACGGTTGAGTCGCAGCAGGGCCTCGGTGACTTCGGCAAGGCTGGTGAAGGAGCGGCGCAGACCGAGCAACGACGCTTCGGGCGAGTCCTGCACTAGATCCCTGCGGACCAGCCGGCTGCGGGCCGTGTCTTCGGGCAGCACGGTCTCCAGGTAGCGGTGGAAGACGAACGTGCGGTCACGCTCGCCGAGGCACGCGCGAGCGAGGTGACTGATGCGACGGATCCCACCGGCCATCAACGCGAGGGGCTCGCGGAAGTCGATGGCGACCACCGGCATTCGGCGGCTCACACCCGGATGGTTGCGGGGATTGGAGAAGCAGGCCACGCCCTTGAGGAGCACTTCGAGCTCGAACATGCTCTCGCGCTTGTCGGGCGCGAGCTCCTCGAAGAAAGCCTCTCTCGCCGTATGTTCGCTGCTGCCGATGCGGCGGGAGCCGAGCAGCAGATCGTCGTAGGCGCACCTTGATGGCGGCGGCTGCAGCGAGTCTTGAGCAGGAGACACGCGACGCTCCACGCCCCGTCTGGTAACACGGGTCGCGTTGCCGGTCACTGGCTGGCGCTCGGGGAACCGAACGTGTGCTAACCTCCAGCCCCCTGCCATGCTCCCCGGTTGGCCCACCGTCTACACCCTCGGCTACACCCTTGCGATGAGCGAGCTCGCCATCGTCCGTTCCCTCGTCCTGCGCTCCGACGATGCCGTTTGCGCCACGGCGCTTGCCTGGGGACACGGAGTCTGCCGCGCTTGCGGCGTCGAGGTGCGTACTCGCGGCGCGGAAACCGTCGATTGGTCGGAGCCCCACGTCGTCCTCTCGAACCATCAGAGCCTGCTGGACATCCCGGTGATCCTGTCCGGGCTGGGACGCTGGATCGGGTTTCTCACCAAGAAGGAGCTGTTTCACGTGCCGGCCTTCGGCGGAGCCATCGACCGCCTGGGCTGCGTGCCCATCGATCGCTCCGATTCGCGACATGCCTGGCAAGCGCTCGAAGGCGCCGCGAAGCGTGTGCGGGAAGGTTCCTCGATCGTGGTGTTTCCCGAAGGCACGCGCAGCCCGGATGGCACGCTCCTTCCGTTCAAAAAGGGGCCTTTCCACCTGATCCAGCAGAGTGGCGTCTCCGCAATTCCCATCGCGCTGCGCGGCACCCGCGACATCCTCCCGAGAGGCTCACTGCGCCCGCGGCCGGGGACGGTCGAGCTGCGCGTCGGGTCTCCCCTGCGATGCGACGACGACTCCGCGGACGCCAGGGAGCGTCTGCGTGCAGGAGCGCAGGCTGAGATCGGGCGGTTGCTGTCCGAGCCCTGACAGGGGCGGTGGCCGGGCTAGTCGATCGCCTTGGGGGGCGGGCCCATCTGGATGCGCTCGCCGAGATAGGAGCCGATGAGCGTGAACATGACGCCGACGGCGGCCATGATGATGAACATGAAGACCGGGGTGAAGTCGCGCGTGCGTGTGACCACGGCGTAGAAGACGGTAGGGATGGCCACGACGAACGAGGCGACGACGGGCTCGATGAAGGTCTTGCCGGGGGAGATCATGCCGACGAGCAGTCCGCCGAGGAACCAGACGGGGACGGCGACGTACATTCCCGCGATTCCTTCGAAGTCGAGGGCGCTGACGACCATGGGCAGGCCAACGACGAGGGCAGCGGTGAGGACGGCCTCGACGAGCAGGGAGACGAGGAACCAGACGAAGCTGAAGCCTTCCTGCTGGTAGCGCCGTTCCATCTCCTCTTCACGGGTGCGGGCGGCGGAGCCGAGCGCGTCCATCTTGGCGCCGCAGGAGACGCAGCGACCGGCGTTAGAGTTCTTGAAGCCACACGAAGGGCAGGTGATGGTCTTGCTGGCCATGGGATCTCGTTCCGGAGCGACAGGGTACCGCAACAGGCGGGTCCAACGCCAGCGGGGCCTGCGGCATCGCCTGGAGTGGGAACGATCGCAGTTATGGGGTTGTCGTAAACGTGCGGCCGGGCCAATCTCAGCAGGTCCGACGGAGGAGACGTGATTCCAGGCGTTGATCTCGAAGCGGTAGGGAAGGCCGCGACCCCAGCGGAAGTGGATCCGGAGCTGATCGCGCTTCCGGCGCCACCGCGGCGCGAACGAACGCTAGCGGTCATTCTCATGATGGTGACGGCCGTGGCCTCGGTCGCCATGTGCTGGGCGTTGCGAACCGAGGTCGCCTACTCGTTCTCGAAGCCCGTTCCGCAGGACCTCGGGGAGCTCGGCGCGTTGCCGCTCGACACCGTGAAGCCCGGCACGTACGTGGAAGCGCGGGGCCTGCTGGGAAGCGCCGGCGCGCTCCGATATTCCCGCCCCCTCGAGGGCGACTCGTTCCGTCTGCAACCTGTGCCGAACAACCCGCGGCTCTGGGTCGAGATCCGCGTGCCTGAAGGGCTCGAAGGGCCGCGCTTCGTTCCACCCACCACCTTCGCCGGCCGGCTGTCACCCATGCCGGCAGCGGGCCTCCGCCACTCCGGACTCGCGCGTTCGGTCCACGCCCAGACCGGCACCGTGATCAAGCCGGATGCGTGGATCCTGGTGGACGGCGCATCTCCTCGCGCCTCGCGTTGGGCTGTCGCCCTGTTTGCGCTGTTCGCGTTCTTCGGCCTGTGGAACGTGTATCACACGGTCCGCGTGCTGCGACGCGTGCACGACTGACGCGAGCGTAGCGTTGTCTCGGGTCGTCGCGCCGGCGACGACCGACATGCCCCCCCGTGAGTGCAGTCAGGGGGGGGGCTGCGAGGGGGAGCGTGCGGGCGATGGGAAGGGCAGAGTCACTGGACGGCGATGCCGGGGGCCGGGAAGGCGCGGCACGTCTCGGCGACCTCGCGGGCGATGCGCGTGATCGTGGCTTCGTCGTCGACCTTGCGAACCACCTCGTCCATCCAGGCGGCGATGCGCTTCATCTCCGGGGCGCCCATGCCTCGTGAGGTCACGGCGGGGGTGCCGAGGCGCAGTCCCGAGGGGTCGAAGGGCTTGCGAGGATCGAAGGGGACGGTGTTGTAGTTGGCCACGATGCCAGCTCGATCGAGGGCCTTGGCGAAGACCTTGCCCGGGATGCTCTTGCTGGTCAGGTCGATCAGGATGAGGTGGTTGTCGGTGCCGCCGGTGACGAGGTTGAAGCCCCGCTCGGTCAGCTCTGCCGCGAGCACCTTCGCGTTGTCCACGATCTTCTGCGCGTAGACCTTGAACGAGGGCTGCGCGGCTTCGTGCGCCGCCACGGCGATCGCCGCGGTCGTGTGGTTGTGGGGGCCTCCCTGCAGCCCGGGGAACACGCTCTTGTCGATGATCTTCGCGTGCTCCTTCTTGCACATGATCATTCCGCCGCGCGGTCCGCGGAAGGTCTTGTGCGTCGTCGAAGTGACGACGTCGGCATACGGCACCGGAGACGGATGCACGCCGGCGACGACGAGGCCGGAGATGTGTGCGATGTCGGCCGCGAGGATGGCACCCACTTCGTCGGCGATGGAGCGGAACGCGGCGAAGTCGATAATTCGCGGGTAGGCGGTGGCGCCGCACCACAGGATGCGCGGACGGTGTTCGCGAGCGAGCTGGCGGACCTCGTCGTAGTCGATGAGGTGGTTGTCGCGTCGAACGTTGTAGCCGACGCTCTTGAAGAACATGCCCGTGATGGAGACGTTCCAGCCGTGGGTGAGGTGGCCGCCGCTCGGGAGCGCGAGTCCCATGACCGTCTCACCCGGCTTCGCGAACGCGAGGTAGACCGCGAGATTCGCCGGGCTGCCGGAGTAGGGTTGGACGTTGGCGTGATCAGCTCCGAACAGCTCCGCCACGCGCCTCGCAGCGAGCTCTTCGACCAGGTCCACCTGCGCCTGGCCTTCGTAGTAGCGCTTGCGCGCATAGCCCTCGGAGTACTTGTTCGTGAACACTGATCCCGAGGCTTCGAGAACGGCGCGCGAGGCGTAGTTCTCACTGGGGATCAGCCGCACCGTGTCCTGCTCGTAGCGCTCTTCCTTCGCAACGAGGGCGGAGATCTCCGGATCGACTTCAGCGAGTGTGGGCTCTTTCCAGGTCGTGTTCGTCATGGTCCGACGCTATCCCACAACGGCGGGAGCGATTCAACGAACCGCGAAGCCCCGCCGCAGGAGGGTAACCGCCCCCCGGTCTCACGGGGCAGGTCGAACCTGTCGTGCGCGATCCGCACGCGCTTGACGCCGCCGTCGCACGGGCGCTAACCCTGCCTCCCATCCCATGCCCAAAGTCACCTTCGTCGTCGAGCATCTGCAGGTCGAGGCCGCTCCCGGTCGAACCGTCCGCGAAGTCGCCCTCGAGCACGGCATCCAAGTCAATCGCGAGCCGATCAAGGGGCTGAACTGCGGCGGACGGGGGCTCTGCGGCACCTGCAAGGTCTGGGTGAGCACCCAGACCGATGCGGCCCTCAGCCTGCCCAGCCTGCTCGAAAGATTCCACGGCGCAACCGGTGGCCGCAGGCTCGCCTGCAAGGCCGAGATCCGGGGGGACGTTCGGGTCACGACGATGCCCGGTGGCGACGACCGTCTGGAGCAGGGGCGTTCCATCGATCCGGCACATGCTGTCAACCCCCGCACGAAGGCTGCCACCGAGGGCAAGCTTGCCGCCAAGGAACCGAAGACGGAAGCTAAGGCAGAACCCAAGATCGAGCCGAAGGCGGAAGCCAAGGTCGAGGCGAAGGAAGAGCCGAAGGTCGAGGCGAAGGAAGAGCCGAAGGTCGAGGCGAAGGAAGAGCCGAAGGTCG
>CAYMUE010000040.1:0-14356 GCA_964393505.1 uncultured Polyangiaceae bacterium | reverse complement strand
AGGCGAAGGAAGAGCCGAAGGGGTAGGGCGACTGGAGAGAAAGAGTCGGGGGCAACCAGAGAGCCGTCGACACGGCCGACCCATCGCGTCCTCTGGACCGAGTTTGGAGAGTGAAAGGGGCTGGCGTGACGGCGTGATCGCGAGTCAAATGAGGGGAAGGGATCGGGGGGATTGCCCGTGGGGATCGGGGCGCGGCAGGGCATGAAGGCGGAGGCGAAGAATCGCGACGAGTCGCACACGATTCTCGTCGTGGACGACGACCGTGCGATTCGGCGCCCGCTCGAGAAGATCCTGAGCGATGCGGGATATCACGTGGAGGGGGCGAGCGACGGTCCGTCGGCGCTCGAACGGCTGCTTGCGGGCGGGATCGAGGTCTGCCTACTCGACCTGGGGCTGCCCGGGATGACCGGGATGGAGATCCTGAGGAAGCTTCGCGATGAGGAGTCGCGTCTCGACTCGATGCCGACCGTGATCGTGGTCAGCTCGCGCGACGACATGAAGACGACGGTTCAGGCGGTGCAGCTGGGAGCGTATGACTACCTGGTGAAGCCGCCGGATGCGAACCGCATCCGCATCACGGTGAAGCGTGCATTGGAGCAGCGCCTGACGTCGTTGGCGCTCGCGCATCGAGTCGCCGAGGAGCGGGAGGATCACGGCGTCGGGAGCATCATCGGGAAGTCGGAGTCGATCCGGGACGTCTACAAGAAGATCGGTGCGGTATCGACGAGCCGAGCGACCGTGTTGATCACGGGTGAGAGTGGCACGGGAAAGGAGTTGGTGGCGCGAGCGATCCACTTCTCCTCGGACACGGCGCAGCACGCGTTCGCTGCGGTGAACTGCACGGCGTTTCCGCATCACCTGCTGGAGAGCGAGCTGTTCGGGCACGTGCGAGGGGCCTTCACGGGTGCCGTGGCGGACAAGGTGGGGCGCTTTCAGCTCGCGGGGCAGGGAACGTTGTTCCTCGACGAGATCGGCGAGCTTCCGATCGACTTGCAGGTCAAGCTGCTGCGGGTTCTGCAGGAGCGGGTGTTCGAGCGAGTCGGCGACGCGCGACCGACCAAGCTGCAGGCGCGGGTGATCGCGGCGACGAACCGGGACCTCGGGAAGATGGTCAAGGAGGGGACCTTCCGCGAGGATCTGTTCTATCGGCTCAGCATCGTGGAAGTCCACCTTCCGCCCCTTCGGGAGCGTCGCGAAGACATCCCACTGCTCGTCGACCACCTGTTCCGCAGGATCACTCGGGAGACGCATCGTCGCGTCCGCTACGTGTCCGCGGAGTCGATGGATCTGCTCACGCGCTACGCGTGGCCGGGAAATGTCCGGGAGCTGGAGAATGCGTTGACGCGTGGGGTGGTGCTGACGCAGGGCGATGTGTTGACGGTGGACACGTTGCCGATCTCGATCGACGACGAAGAAGCCGAGCCCGTGGAGGGCAAGGCGGAGGAGGCTGTCGCCTCTGCACAGTCGGCTCTGCCGCAGGCACAAGGGGAGCTTCCGAGCCTTCGGGAGATCGAGCGGCGGCACATCGTGCGCGTGCTGCAGCACACCCATTGGAACAAGCGCCGCACGTGCTCGATTTTGCAGATCACGCGCCCCACGCTCGACCGGAAGATCAAGGAATTCGGTCTCGAGAAGCCGTCGAGCGATGCGCCCACGCCGGTGGATTGAGCGCGTTCTGCCTACCGACGCAGCATCGCGCAGACGCGGTCGAGGATGGGGACGTCTGCCGGCGGAAAGTCCTGAGCGCGCAACTCATCTGCGCGTCTCCAGCGGAGATCGGCCACTTCGATCGCCTTCGGCGGCGGCGATCCGTCAGCAAGACTCGCTTCGAAGAACAGCAGCAGCACGCTCTTGGAGTCGTAGCGATGGAACGAACTCTCGAGGATCGCGCCAACGCTTGCGTCGATTCCGAGCTCTTCGCGCAGCTCCCTGCGCAGCGCGTCGCGCGGGTCTTCGTCGTCTTCGACCTTGCCCCCGGGGAACTCCCAGGCGCCTTCGAGATGCGAGCCGCGCGGCCTCTGGGTGACGAGGACGCGGTCGTCAGCAACGATGACGCCGGCCACGACGACGATCGTGCGTCGAGAGGATGCAGGGTTCATGGGGTGGTCTCTCGTCGATCGTCCTCCGGGGACATCATCTCGTCGAAGGCGGTCTCGAGCCTGCGCACGAGGAGTCCCGGGAGCGAAGCAGCGAACAGCAGAACGCCGTCGGTAAGTCGCGTCGTGTCGTCGCGGGCATCATCGGGCGGGGGCTCCGCAACGTCATCGCGGGGCGTGCGGAGCCCGGGAGCGAGCGCGCGCAGGAGTGCCCGATCGATGGAGTGCCGCACGCTGGCAGCCTCGTCACGGCCCATACGTCTGTCGGCGAGGTGACGGTGCAGGGCGAAGTAGCGTTGGAGCAGGTGTCCGAGGACGAACGCGTCGAGGCCGGCGAGTGCCGGGGCGACGAACCCGATGGGCCCGAGGCGTTTGAGTGCGCGAGCGGCGACGAAGGAGGCGACACGCAACAGGTCGGCGCGGCGGGCGTCGGAGGAGTCCGGCTCCGCGAGCGCGTCGCGAGCGGCAGCAGAGAGGCTCACGCCGTGGCGTGTGGCGACATCGTGAGCGATGGCACCACGGATGCTGCGGAGCATCCTGGTGGGGACGAAGGGCAAGGGAACGGCGCCGCACAGGGCGCCGAGGCTTGTGAGCACGCCGAGGCGAGCTCCCACGTAGGCGGAGGGGACGGGAAGGGCGGGCTCGGAAGGAACCACGGCGGGGCGCGAGTTCGCAGAGACCATGGGGCGGGTCTACACGGGAGTCGCAGGGGATTCCAGGGCGAGCGGGAGAGGAGCGGCGGTCATGGCCACACGGGGATCATCTCGAGGATGACGGCATTGCAGGAGGTGGCGATCTCGAGCAATCGGGCGCGGGGGACACCTTCGGGAAGACGGACAAGGATTCTGGGGGGATCGCCCTGGATTTCGAAGGAGGCTTCGCGGGCTGCGGACAGGAACGAGGCGGTGTCGCCCTGGAGCTGCAGCAGCACAAGAGGGAGCTCCGATCGCAGTAGCTCCGCCGGATTCCCTTGCCACGCGGCGGACTCGCCGGCGAACAGCACGAGGTGGTCGGCGCCGAGGAGCAGGTCGCGTTCGGGAGCGAGCGGATCGGTTCTGGACGCGGTGGTGAGGACGGCGCGCGACGCGCAGGCGGCGGCGAGGACGCGCAGGACGTAGGAAGCGGCGGCGGGCTCGAGGGAGGAGAGAGGGGCTTCGGCGAACAGGGTTCGGGCCCCGGGGAGCATGGCCTGGGCGATCGCAATGGCGCGCCGTTCCGCCAGGGCGAGCGCGTCCATCCTGCGCGAGGCGAGTCCCTGCAACCCGAGCTCTTCGAGCACGCGTCGGGCGGATCGCTCTGCCTCACGC
This sequence comes from uncultured Polyangiaceae bacterium, assembly GCA_964393505.1. Taxonomy (GTDB): domain Bacteria; phylum Myxococcota_A; class Polyangia; order Polyangiales; family Polyangiaceae; genus JACRCQ01. The sequence goes on along the minus strand of CAYMUE010000040.1, from coordinate 10,953 downwards.
TCCGTGTTGCCCGCAATCAGGAACGACAGAGCCACCCAGCGAACGACGTGCTGTGTACGGGGGACGGGCGGGTCGAGCGGAGCGATGCCGACGTGACCGAAGTGGGAGGAAGCGGCGACGTCGAGGCCGTCGATCGTGAGTGACCCGGCGGTGACGGTCCCCCGGCCCGCGAGGGCTGCAGCGAGCGCAGGTGACGCACCGTCGGCCAGCACGACGCGGGCTCCGGAGGCATCGCAGGACACGCGGTCGCAAGCGACGGATCCATCGATCTCGATGCGAGCGTCGTGAGCGGAGAGGTGGACGGGAGCGGTCACGGCAGGTCCGCGATCTCCATCAGGGCCATGGGCTGGTCGGGGGTGAAGACGAGGAACGGCGCGAGCGGCTGCAGGACGCTGACGACGTGCGGGGAGAAGGCATCGAGCAGCGCCTGGTCGTTCGACTGGACACCGGCGTAGCTGGCGACGACGTCGAGCAGCGAGGTTTGGGGCACCGGGAGCTCGAGGATGGGGGAGTCATCGCCGAGGCCAGCCAGGGCGCGGGCCTCGGACAGCGCCTGGCGAAGGCCGCCGATGCGATCAACGAGCTTGTGGGTAGCGGCCTGGCTGCCGGTCCAGACGCGGCCGCGGGCGACGGCGTGGACCTGCTCGGGCGACATGTTGCGTCCCTGGGCGACGCGATCGATGAACACGTCGTAGAACTGCTTGACCTTGTCGCCCAGGACGCGTCGTTCTTCCTCGGTGAAGGGGCGGAAGATGGACTCGCCGTCGGCGTGAGGTGCAGTCTTGAGGGTGTGGACGTTGACGCCGATCTTCGTGAGGAGCTGGGCGATGTCGGCCTTTCCGTAGAAGATGCCGATGGATCCGGTGGTGGTGAAGGGGGTTGCGTAGATGAGGCGAGCGGGAGCTGCAGCGTAGTAGCCGCCACTGGCTGCGACGGTCCCCATGGAGACGATGAGGGGTTTCGCGCGCGCGGTGAGCAGGGCTTCGCGCCAGATGACGTCGGCGGCCATCGACGATCCGCCGGGGCTCTCGATCCGGAAGACCACGGCCCGGATGGCGGGGTTTTCGCGAGCAGAGCGCAGGGCCTTGGCGACCGTGTAGGAGCCCGCGAGCTGCGTCCCGAGCAGCGGGATCTTGCGGCTCTGCCCGTCGATCATCTGCCCCTCGAGGTACACCACCGCGACGCCCGGAGCCTTTCCGAATGACCGATCGGCGATGGCTTCCCAGTCGTCGTCGAGCGCGACGCTGCGCCCGCCGAGGCTCTCGTACACGACGCGGCGAAGCTCGTCGTCGTAGGCGTAGCCGTCGACCAGCCCTGCGCGCAGGGCTTCGGGAGCCGTGTAGGGGCCCAGGGCAATGGAGGCGCGAAGTGCGGAGGGGTCGATGCGCCGGAGGCGTGCGACGTCGGAGATGAAGAGCTGATCGACCTCGCGGAGGTTCTGCGCGTGGGCTTCATCCGCGGCGGGAGAGGGGCCCTTGTTGGTGAACTGCTCGGGGGCGCTCTTGTAGTCGCCGATGCGCACGAACTCGGCGCGCACGCCGAGCTTGTCGAGCATACCGCCGAGGTAGGTGTACTGCGCCCGCATGCCGGAGAAGTGCAGGCCACCGGCGGGGTTGACGACGGTGCGATCGGCGTGGGCGCAGACGTACAGTGCGCGTCCGCCCTCGGCCTCGAGGTGGCAGAGCACCTTCTTCCCTCGCGCGCGCAGCAGATCGATGGCGTCGGCGAGCTCGTGCGCGTGGGCGAGGGACGACGCGGGCTCGGTCTTGAGATGGAAGACGACCGCGGCGACCTCGGGGTCGGAGGACATGGCCCAGAGCTTCCGGAGCAGCTTGACGTGTCGTCGGTTGCCGGGCGTGTTCTCGATGCGGACGCGCACGGCGTGGGAGAGGGCAGGCACGCCGGGGTCACGCCAGCTCTGGACGGCGACGCCGGTGACGAAGCCGGCGCCGTCGCGGCCTCCGACAGCGCCTCCCCAGATTCCGCCTCCGCTCAGGACGAGGTGAGGGAGCGTGAGGTCGAGCATGGCGGAGGCGACGTACTCCCGCGGAGCGTCATGGGTGCTCGGGAGCACGGCGAAGTCGCCACGGAGGCGTCCGACGTAGGGCACCTGCACGCCGAGGACACCGCGCGGCACCCACTTCTCGGGACTGCTGAAGTAGCGGCCTTCGACGCCTACTTCGAGGGCGGGTGTGCCGATGGGGCGGAGCACGCCTCCGGCGGTGTAGCTGCGGTCGATGTGTGCGCCGAGGGAGTTGCTGGGGGCGTTGAGATCGTGGGCGACGGCTGCGAGGGACAGGAAGCGGGAAGGGCGTCCTGTCCAGCCGAGGGTCAGGGAGGTGGGGCCGCCGACCTGGCGATCGTCGGAGTACACGTGGGCGATCGACATGCCGAGGGCAGAGGTCTTGCTGCCGAACGACAGCCCCCAGGAGAGCCAGGCGTAGGGGTTGCGATAGGGATCGATGGACCGCGAGGGGGGGCGCAGGAAGTCGAGGCGGACACCCGTTGCGATGCCGAACGGGAGCGAGCTCGCGAGGGCGAAGGAGTGACCGCGAGCGGACGCGGCAGCGTCGGGAGCGGTGCGTACCCAGTTCCAGCGCAGCTCGGTGCCTGGCATGAACGTGAGGTTGGCTGGGTTGACGACGATCGCGGAGGAGTCGTCGCTAGAGGCGACGGAGCGACCCGGGTCGGCGACGCGCTGGACGCCGGGGGCGGGGGCGGCGATTTCCTGGGCGTTCGAAGCATCCGCGAGGGTGAGCGACACCGCGGCGGACGAAGCGAGCAGCGAGAGGCGGAGCAAGCGGGAGAGTCGATTCATCCGGCACGCCATGGGCAAGGGGAGTGGCATCAGCCGAGCATTCCTCGGGCAGCGGCGACGGTCTCGATTTCGCGTCGGCGGGCATCGAGCTCATCCATGTCCTTGACGGGCAGGAAGCGCGAGGTGGCGCCGTCGCGAGGCAGGCGGAGGAAGCGGGTATCGAGGGCGGAGGTGATCTCGCCGACGAGGCGTTCGAACTGTACGGCCTTGCGGTCGCCGACCTTCTTGGCGACCTGGACCCAGGTAAAATCCATGGCGAGGTCATGGAGGTCGCGGGCCGTGACCAGGAAGGTGTTGGTGTTGAAGACGCGCACGGTGGTGGGGTCGAAGGAGCGAGGGAGCCGGAACTCCTCGAGGATCATGCGTCGCCCCTTGCAGCGGACGGGGATGCCGCCCTTGTCGCTGCCGACCTTGTCGACGACCTCGACGGTGATGGGGGAGCGGTGCTGGATGTGCCAGCCGAGGATGGCGGGATCGACGGCGGCGCCGAGGTTGTCGATGTTGGCGATCCAGACGTACTTGCCGCCGCGATCGAGGAATCGTTGGAGCAGACCGCTGCGACGCAGGGCCTCAGGCAGGTCACCGTGGCCGGGTGCGTAGATGCTGGGGGCGCCGTCTTCTTCGCGGAACAAGTGACCGTCCTCGGTCAAGCGGACCGAGATGTTCTGCTGGAACGTCGCGAGGTGGTCCGCGTGCAACCTCGTCCCGAGGGTTTCGCGGAGCTTGCCGTCGGTCGCGTAGCTGGTCATGAGCCACAGCGGCAGGGGATGACCGGCGATGCGGGTCCAGTGGGCGTTTTCGGCGAGGCGTAGGTCGAGGAACGACTTGTCACCGACAGCGGGGACGAGCGCCTTGACGACGCCCCCCATGCGGGTGGCCATGCCGCCGGCGAGGACGATGAAGGCGAGCTCACCGCGGCGGAGGGCCTCGGTGCCGAGCTGCTCGAGGCGGGTGTGGTCGGCGGTCCCCGGAGCGGGGAGGGACGAGAGGTCCTCGGCGGCTGGGGGTTCGACGTCGCCGGGAAGGCGGTTACGAGCGTCGAGGTCTTCGTGCATTTTCGACGCGAGGCGCAAGAGCAGGTCGGCGCTGAAGCCATGGCTGAGCAACTCGGACTGCAGGGGCTGCGGAAGGGCGGCGATTTCCTGGGCGAGCGAGACCATGCGACCTCTCCACACGGGGGCTCATGTTGCCGCGTGGTGGCCGCAAGCATGACCGTCCTGGGGCTGGAGCGTCAACGATGATTCCCGGGAACGAGCGCGAGTCGCCGGAGGATGGTACACTGGGGGTCCACCCGGGGAGTCACGATGCGGAGACGATGGAGCATGGGCATGTCACGGGTAGTCGCGGTTGTGGCCGCGGTGCTCACGTCCTCATGCGGTAGTGCTCCGCAGGCGCATCCGCCCCGATCGGTGTTCGTGGGGCGTCCGCCGCCGGAGCCGCTTCCGGAGGTGCGAAGTGGTCCGCCGGCAGCGGGGATGACCTGGATCTCGGGCTACTGGCACTACACGGGGCCGGACTACGTGTGGATTCCCGGGCATTGGGAGGCGGCGCGACCGGGGTACGGGTGGACACCGCCGGCCGTGGTCTTCTCGCCGGACCGTCGCGCCTGGGTCTACGAGCATGGCCGTTGGGAGCCGTCGTCGGCGCGCGCGCTGCACTGATTCCAAAAAAAGCAGGCAACCGGGGACCGGGACTGTCCGATGGGGAGGGCGGCCGCGGGATGGACTCGCGTGTGAATTGGGGACTGCGATGGTCATGGAAGCGGGATACAGCCTGAAAGACGGCTACTGGATCGACGGCACGCCCTACCGGGTGGTGCGGGGACTGGGCCAGGGGGGGATGGGGGAGGTCTACGAAGTCGATCACACGCGAGCGGGCACCCGGCGCGCGCTGAAGGTGCTGCGCGCATGTGCGGATCCCGGAGGACAGGCCGCGATGCGTCTGCAACGCGAAGGTCGCGCGCTGGCGAACATCGATCATGCGAATGTGGTGCGGGTGTTCGAGCTGGGGCGCATCCACGACGGGCGGCCGTACTTCGCGATGCAGTTGCTGGAAGGGGGAACGGCGCGCGAGCTGCTCACGCGAGGTGGGAGGATGGAGGTGCGCAGGGCGGTGCGGGTCGTGCTGCAGGCGCTCAGCGGGCTGGCCGCGGTTCACGCGCGAGGGGTGATCCACCGCGACGTCAAGCCGAGCAACTTGTTCGTATGCCGAAACGATGCGGTCAAGCTGCTCGACTTCGGGATCGCCAAGATCGTGTACGGCGCTGGAGCTGGCCCCGCCACGGCGGAGGGTATCGTGCTCGGAACGATGCGCTACATGGCGCCCGAGCAGGTAGGTGGACGCAGGGTAGGGCCGGCCACGGACGTGTACGCGATGGCGCTGGTGTTCTTCGAGCTCATCACGGGGGAGCATGGTTTTCAGCGGCGGTCGGGCAGCGACTCGGTGATGTCCCGGATCCATGCCCGGCCCCCGAGGTTGTCGGAGTCCGTGAGCGGAGTTCCGGCGAGCCTCGACGACGTGATCGCGTGGGCGTTGGAGCCGGATCCGGCGGATCGTCCGCAGACAGCCGAGGGGTTTGCGCGCGCGCTGGCGGATGCGGTTGGCGTGCGGAAGACGGAGACCGCCACGCGAGTGATGGGGGCGATCCAGCCGGCGCAGCTGGAGCCCCCCACGGTGGCGGAGCCTGGCGCGAGGCCGCGCCGGTCGGTGCAGGAACGGCCGAACAGCCCGCCCGACTGGCGATCCACCGCCACGGTCGGTTTCGCGGCATCGGTGTGCTCGCTCGCCATCGGGGCGACGGTGGCAGCGGCCGCAGCCCGCATGTGGCCGCCGGAGCGGAAGGCGGACGATCTGCGGGCGTCGGCTGCTGCGTGCAGGGTGGTCGCGCCGCGGTGACCGCGTCGCCCGGGGGATGCTTCGCGCGCGGATGCACGCTAGACTCGCGACGGATGGAACGCAGGGTTCGACGATCGGCGGAGCTGTTGGCGCTTGCGTGTGCGGTGCTTGCGGTATCGACGATCGTGCGCGCGGACATCGGGTCGGTGTTGCTGCACGAGTTCATACCGACGGACTCCCGGGAGGACATCGAGCTGTCGGCGACGACACCCGACGGGAGCATGCCGGCCGCGATCGACACTCCGAGCGGGGTCGTGTCGGCGCCGGACACGACGAGGCCGCCGACGCAGACCGAGAAGGCCTACGGGGGGAGCGCACGAGCCGCGGGACCCGAGCGCGTTTACACGCCGGACATCGACACGCGTCGTCCAACGGTCTCGCGCTATGATGATCCGTTCTCTCCCTCGACGACGCCGTACAAGCGGCTTCGGGCGTTCGACACGGTGCTCGAGGACTACACTCTCGGGGTGGCGGATTCAGCGCCACGGTCGATGCCCATCGGGGGGGCGGCGCTGGGGCACGAGGACAGCTTCTTCGGTGATCTGACCGTGGATCTGGTCCCGGGCGAGGGCGTGCCGATCCCGACAGTCGGCCCCGGCGCGCGCCTCATCAAGCTGGTCACCGTACCGGCCGTGGGCGTGAGCATCACCGCGGACAGCGCGGACAACTGGTACGCGCGGGCGAGTGTGCGCACTCGCGTGCGGCTGGTGCAGTGGCTGGCGGTGCCGCGCGAATCGTTCGGGGGAGTGCTTCGCGATACGCCGATCAGCCAGCTTCGCGGCGCTCGTCCGGTGCCGGACCACGTGCGGCGTTCGGCCCTCGAGGTCGCCAGGGCCATCGGTGTGTCGCAACTCGGCACGGTGCGAGAGACGGTCGGGAAGATGGTGGCGTGGTTCCGGTCGTTCGAGCCCTCGGACGATCCTCCGCGCGGGCGAGACAACAAGTACCTCGACCTGGCGTTGTCCAAGAAGGGCGTATGCCGTCACAGGGCGTATGCCTTCGCGGTGACGGCGATCTCTCTCGGGATCCCGACCCGGATGGTGGTCAACGAAGCGCACGCGTGGGTGGAGGTCTTCGACGGCGGGCTGTGGAGGAGGATCGATCTCGGGGGCGCCGCGACGCACATCGAGCAGGAGGCCTCGGAGCCGAGACCGTCTCACCGCGCGTCGGAGGATCCGTTCCCGTGGCCGGCGACTGCGGATTCGGGCGAATCGGCGGCGCGTCGAACGCGGGCGGAGCGCGGAATGGATGCGCCTGCACCGTCGCGTATGGCTGCCACGCCGGGCGTGGCCACGGTTCCGGGGCGCACCGGTGCCGAGCCCGACCGCGCGCTCGGGTGGTCGAGGGTTGCGATCCTGGGGAGCGACCCGCGCGTAACGCGCGGCTCGCCGCTGCGTCTGCAGGGGAGCGTGGGCAGCGGTGCCGGGCCGTGCGCCCACGTGCGAGTCGATGTCGTGCTGTTGGACTCGCGGGCGACTCGCGAGGTGCCGATCGGGTCGCTGTCGACCGACGATGCAGGGCGCTACGAGGGGGCGGTGGTGATCCCGCTCGAGGTGCCGGTGGGGGACTACGAGCTGGTGGTATCGACGCCGGGAGACGGGAGCTGCGGGCCTGGGCGCAGTGGGAGTTGACGGCTTGTTGACGCCGCGCGTGCGCCTACTACGATGAGCAGGCGGAGGTGCAGAGATGCGCGCTCGCCCTTGGCCGCTGTTTTTGTTGGTGCCGTTGGCTGGACTGGTCGTGGTCGGAGCCTGCGCGACAGGCGAAGAGGGGGATGGCTGGACGGGGCCTGGCAAGACCGACGCGTCGGTCGGCGGAGGAGCGGGCGAGAGCGGGGGGGCCGGCACGGCGGGATCCGCGGGCGAAGCGGGGGGCTCGTCGGAGGGCGGCAGCGCGGGCAACGCGGGCGGCTCGACCGGCGGCTCTGCCGGCAAGGGCGGGAGCGCTGGGAAAGGCGGGAGCGCAGGCTCGTCGGGAGGCAGCGGTGGCACCGGCGGCAGCAGCGGCAAGGGAGGAGCTGCGGGCACGGGCGGCACGCCGTGCACGCCTCCGGTGAGCGGAGGAGTCTGCGACACGGTGCCGCAGTGCGGGTGCAAGGCCGGGGAAGCGTGCGACGTGGCGTACTTGGGCGGCGAGACCGAGTGCTTCGCGACGCAGAACCTGGCGAAGGGCACGCCCTGCGAGGATCTGGGAGTCTGCGCTCCGGGGCTCACGTGCGTGGGTACAGTGTGCAGGGCGTTCTGCGAGACGGATGCGACGTGCAGCACGGTGCCGGGGGCTTGTTTCGACGTGATGTACGATCCGGGCGACGGCGGATCGTCGGCGATTCCGGAGATGCACGTGTGCACGGACCAGTGCGACTTGCGGACCGCGCAGGGGTGTCCGAGCGGGGTCACTTGCGTGCCGTTCGACGAGCTCGGTGCGACGCAGGGGCGGTCGGTATGCGTGGTTGGTGGGACCAGCACGGGGGCGTGCAGCGAGACGGTGAAGTGCGCGCCGGGCTACGCGTGCATGGGCGACGATCAGTGTCACCGCTGGTGCCGCGCGAGCACCGATTCGGACTGTGCATCGGGGGAGACCTGCTATCAGCTGACCGACCCGAACACGTCGATCAGCGGCCACTACTTCGTGGGCAATCAGGGCTTCGGGGTCTGCGCGCCATGACGACGAGCCAGCATCCGCCCTTCGAGGCGCCCGTGACGGGGCGGATGCTCGGGCGCTTCGGGCTCTTCGGTGGGTTGGCGCCCGAGACTCTCGACTTCCTCGCCGAGACCCTGCGCAGCAAGACGATCGTGCCCGGCGACGTCGTGTTCCGCGAAGGCGACATGGCGGCGGAGATGTTCGTCGTGCTCGGCGGCGAGTTCGAGGTGCTCAAGCGATCGAAGCGCGGCATCGAAGCGCGCGTCGCGATGCTCGGCGTGGGTGATTGGTTCGGCGAGATGTCGATCCTCGACGTGCAGCCGAGGTCGGCCACGGTGCGGGCGTTGGCCCCCTCGCGCGTGCTGGCGATCACCTCGGTCGATCTCGATGCGATCTATCGTCGCGACATGAAGGCCTACTCGCTGCTCGTGCTGAACGTGGCGAGGGAGCTCAGCCGTCGGCTGCGCGTGGCCGACGGGATCCTGGCGGATCTGGTGGTGAGCCTGCTCGACGATCTTGTGGGCAAGCGTCACGGGACGGCGACGTAGGCTGGGTCAGTCGGCGAGGGAGCCATCGACGGGAGAAGATGGTTCGTCGGACGAACCATCTGAGGGACTGGCTTCGTCTGCAGCGTCTCCTGCGTCGGTATCGGGCTCCGCGTCGGCGGGGTTCTCGTCGAGCGCATCCGCTTCGGCGTCGGCGCCCGCATCGTTCCCAATCCCGCCGGCGTCGCTGCCACCGGAGCCGGCAGAGCCTGCGGAGCCCGCGTACGAGGCGCCAGCGGCGCCTGCGTCGTTTGCGCCGCCCTGTCCCTGTTCGCCGCTGAAGCCGCCGGTGCCGGCGTGGCTTCCGGCAGCCCCAGCCTTGCCGCTGCTTCCGGCGTCATCGACCTTGCCGTTGCCCCCGATTCCGCCCGGCGGGGCGTAGTCGTCCATGGGTGGTTCCGGCTGCGGGTCGAGGGAGCAGGCGAGCAGACCGAGGCACATGGCAAGCGGCCCGATCTGGCGCAGCGACAAGGAGCAAGAGGCCATGGTGCGGAGGGTAGCATGTTCCGCACCACGCCGAGGCCGTCAGTTCGCAGCGCCCTCATGCGCCAGATTCGCGGCACAGCACGGCACAATCCCGACGGCCGCGTCAGGGACCGGTCTCGGCTCCGAGGGCGTCGTCATCTTTCGCGCCGTCGGTGGGTTCGCCCGCGTCGGACGCATCGTCCAAGCCGTCGTTCGGGGCGTCGTTCGGGGCGTCGGCATCGTTGCACCCGCCCTCGCAGTCGGCGTCGCAAGCTGCTTCGCAGCCACCATCGACGCCTTCGCAGAAGCAGTTGTCGCCGGTGCACGGGGCATCCGCGGAAGCGTCGGGGATGCCGCTGCTTCCGGCAGTACCTGCGGCCCCGGCTGCGGCACCTGCGGAGCCGCCCTTGCCGATCGAGGAGCCTGCGGAGCCGCCGCTTCCGCCGTTTGAGGTCGCCGCGTCGCCGAACATCCCGCCGGTGCCATCTTCCATCATCGGGGGTTCGGGTTGCGGGTCGAGCGAGCAAGCAGCGAACAACAAGATGGCGGGGAAGAGGAGAGCGGTGCGCAGCTTGAGCCCGGTGAACATGGGAAGGAGGATAGCATGAAGCGGACCACGCGGGCTCGCGTGGGCTTCGGTGTGCGGTCAGTCGAGCGACGCGTCCGGCGCCATCGCATCGTCGTTGTCCGCATCGGGTGCGTCCGCGTCGATGTCCTCAGCATCGCCTGCTGCGTCCGGAGCGTCCTCGTCGGAGCCGTCGCACGCCGCATCGTTCTTGGTGTTGGCGCAATCCGGATCGCCGGCGTCGCAGCCGTCTTCGGCGCAACCGGGGCAGGGGCCTGCCTCGCTGAAGGGCGCGACGCCCTCGTCATCGGCATCGACGCGGGCGGCGTCCAGGGCGGCGCCCGCGTCGAGCGCAGCGGAGCCGGCGGAGCCGCCGAAGCCGGTGACTTCGGCCATGGGGGGTTCGGGCTGGGGGTCGAGGGAGCACGCTGTGACGACGCCGAGGGAGAGCAGCAGGGGGAGAAGGAAGCGGAGAGCCATGGCGGGCCTCTGGGGTGAAGGAATGGCGATGCAGGATTGGATGGTAGCGGGATGCAGGGGAGGGGCCAAGGCTTGCGGAGAGGGGGTGAGCAGTGGGATGGAAGGGGCCATGGTTCGGAGCGTGATAGGCGAGCAACTCGAGAGAGTGCGGGAGCGGGTGCGAGAGGCGGCGCGACGAGCGGGGCGGGATCCTGCGGAGGTGCGTCTCATCGCGGTATCGAAGTCGAAGCCGGCGCAAGCGGTGCGGGAGGCGTGGGAGGCGGGGCAGCGGGACTTCGGAGAGAACTACGTGCAGGAGCTGTTGGGCAAGGCGAAGGAGCTGCGGGAGCTCGAGGGGATCTGCTGGCACATGATCGGGCATCTGCAGACGAACAAGGTGAAGCAGGTGCTGACGGTTGCGAAGGTGGTGCAGACGGTGGACAGCGAGCGGTTGGCGGCGGAGCTGAGCCGTCGCGCGCGGGAGCGAGGGGAGCGGCTGCGAGTGCTGATCGAGGTGAACGTGGGAGGGGAGGAGCAGAAGAGTGGGGTGTCGATGGGGGAGGCGG
>CAYMUE010000039.1:32280-45116 GCA_964393505.1 uncultured Polyangiaceae bacterium | reverse complement strand
AGCCAAACACAGGAGATCGAACCCCCGCCCCCACCGCTGCCCCCGCCCCCTCATCACCCTCGCCTCGCACACCAACCTCCCCTGCCCCATCCCCGTCTTCGCCACCACCTCCCCGGTCGCGGCGATGCACGCACTCGGTCCCGCCGCCGACGCCCTCACGAGATCCCGCCGCGTCTCGATCGCGCGGTACACCGCATGCGCGAAGTGCTGCTCCGGCTCCGCCGACGCCCCGAACCAGGTGTCGTCGGTCAGGTTCACCAGCACGCCCGCCTTGTCCGCGAGCTCCGCAACGTGGCCCGCAAACGTGCTCTCGAAACAAATCAGCGTCCCTACCCCAGCCCCGCCCACCTCGTACGGCGCGGTCCTGTCGCCCCGCCGGTACCCCGACTCGCTGTACGGTATCAACTTCACCTTGTCGTAGAACACCGTGAGATTCCCGTCTGGCTCCAGCACCGCCGCCGAGTTGGCAACCGCGCGCGACGTCACCTCGACTGACGTCAGCCCGAAAAGCACCCTGCTCGAGAATCCTCTTCGAATACGTCGCCCATGACCTTCGGGGTAATCGTGTCGCGCATCGGAACGCACCAGCTCCGGCCACGCCTTCTCGGGCCACACCACGAGATCCAGGGCGCTTTCTTGCGCCTCGAGCTGCGCGGTCGCCTCCTGGTATCTCGAAGCCACCCCTTCGTCTGCCGGCGGCTTGCCCCACCCCTGCGGAATCCTCGCCTCCTGCAACACCCCCACTCGGATCGACTCCGCGCGGCTTCGCTGCGCCCGCACCGCGTGCACGCGCCAGGCTCCCAGCCACGGCACGGCCGCGACGATCAGCGCGCCGGCACCCACCGCGACCCATCGGCGTCGATCGCGATCCAAGGCCTCGGCCAGGGCGAAGCTCGCCACGATGATCAGGCACGAGACCGCGTGAATGCCCGCGGGCTCGGCGATCTGCGCGACTGCAGGGAACGCCGCTTGCGTCAAGGCGATCGGTCCCCGGAACACGACGGGAACGAAGCGCTCGACGGCGGCAAACGCGGCCGCTGTTGCGAGCATCGCGATCGGGGCGCGACTGCGGGACAGGACGCTTGCGACCGCGCCCCACAGCGCCCAGGGCAGCGCCTGCAGCGCCCAGATCAGGAGCGCCAGGGCGATGGCGGCGGCAGGGGGCATGCCGGAATAACGCGCCATGAGACCGGGATACCAGGACGCAGCGCCCGCCTGGAACACGAGCCCTGCTACCCATCCGTGCAGCGCGGACCGACGCACGTCGAGCTGCGGAAGCACGAGTAGCAGCGGCACGAAGGAAACCCACGCGATCAGCCCCGCCGCCTTCCAGGGCAGCACGCCGGGCGCTGCCAGCACGACCAGCGCACCCGTCCCCGCCGCCGCTCCGAGCGTCTTCCACGCCGCCACTTCTCGTCCTGCCGTCACGCCGCTGCCTGCCATACTCCATCCCCACCCACGCTGCGATGCGATCGCTCCGAGGCATCACGCCACGCCATCGGAGCCGACCCGCGCCCCTGGTTCCATCCGCGTCGCGACACTCCCGCGCTCACCCGCGACTGCGCGCAGAACCGCTGAGGCTCCTGTCCGCGGCCTCGACCCCGATCGCCTCGTCTTCTCCTTGTCCGTCGCACTGCCCCCACGCATACTCCGATCGCAGTGATGCAGCCGCACAAGGCCCCCGACGTCCACCTCACCCTGTGCCTGACGCACGACTGCAACTTGCGTTGCCGCTACTGCTACGCGGGCCCCAAGCGCGACGCCGCCATGTCGGAGAGCACTGCGCGCGCGGCCTTCGATCTCGCCCTGGATCGCGTCAGCAAGCGACTCCACCTCGTGTTCTTCGGGGGCGAGCCCCTGCTGTGCTGGGACGCGCTCATGTCGTACACTGCGCTCGGACGCGGGCTGTGCGCTCGGCAGGGGGTCGAGCTCTCCCCCACGATGACCACCAACGGCACGCTGCTCACGCTGCAGCGCTGCGAGTGGCTCGCGCAGGAGCGGTTCGTGGTCGCGGTCTCCTACGACGGGATCGCCCCTGCGCACGACGCCAACCGTCGCGATGCGAGCGGAGCCTCGAGCCACGCACGCGTGGTCGACGGGCTCCGCTGCGCACTGGCCGCCGGGCTGCGCGTCCGCGCCATCCTCGTGCTGGACCCGTCGAACCTGCGCTGGATCGGAGAGTCGATCGACGAGGCCCGGGACCTGGGCGTGCGCGACTTCGTGGTCAACCCCAACTGGTCCGCCGACTGGTCAGCGCCTGCGGTGCGGGAGTCGTTGACGGAGGCCTACGCCGCCCTGGCTGCCCGGCACCTCGCCTCGTATCGGTGTGGGGATCCTCTGTGGATCTCCGCCCTCGACGCCAAGATCTCCGCCCACGTCAAGGGCGGCATCCTCGCCAGTGAACACTGCGACCTCGGGTGTCGCGATCTGGTCGTCGCTCCGTCGGGCAACCTGTTCCCCTGCGACCGGATGATCGGCGACGATCGCTCCGATCGGTTCGTGATCGGTCACGTCTCGGCGGGGGTGGACGCACGCAAGCTCGCGGAGTGGCTCGCGAGCTTGCGGACGATCCCGGCGGAGTGCCTGACCTGTTCGATCCGGAGCCGGTGTCGACACCGTTGTGCGTGCGCGAACTTCGCGATGACGCGGATGCCGTCGGAGCCGTCGAGCGCCCTGTGCCTGCACGAGCAGCTCGCGATCCGCGCGGCCGACGACGTCGCGGAGGAGCTCTTCGCCGAAGGCAACGCGGCTTTCCTTCGACGGCACTATCCCGGTGCGGTACGATGAGCGGGTCACCAGTTGTGGAGGACGCATGGCTTCGAGACTGACTCCCTTGCTTGACTACCCGGCTCGCTCCTATCCGAAGGCGCGCGGAACCATGGTGGGACGCATCCTGGTGGCCGCGTCGATGACAGCGACCTCCTTGGGCGGCTGCGGGCCTGCGGTCGATCCGAAGACCGTGGATGCCGCAGTGGATCAGGGCGATCTCGACGGCACGGTGGATCAGGTCTCGAGCGAGGCGTCCACGATCGATCAGGCGGTGCAGGACGCGCCGATCGATCACGCGGTTGCGGATCCCGAGGCCGGCAGGTAGCGGCGCGTCGGAATGGCTGCGGCTGCCGTCATCGCCGGCCTCGCGCTGATGGCGGTTCTTCACGAGCTGGGGCACGCCGCGGTCGCGCGGCTGTTGCGTCTGCAGGTCACCCTCGTAAGCTTCGGGCTCGGCCCACCACTGTTCTGTCGAACGCTCGGCGCGACGGAGGTGTGGATCGCTCCGGTCCCGCTCGGTGGCTTCGTGCGTGTCGCCGGGCTCGGCGGCGAGCCGGGGCCTCGTCCGTCGCACCCGGCGCAGCTCGCGGTCACCCTGGGTGGCGCGGGAGCGAACTACGTCGTCGCGGCCGCCCTGGGCGTGGCCTTGTCGCTCGGCTGGGGCATCGAGACAGGGCGCGTCGTGGGTCTCGAGGTGACGGCGGTCTCGGCGCACGCGGCCTCCCAGGGGTTGCGGGTGGGAGATGTGGTGACGCGCGCGGACGGCGTGCCGATCGCGCGTGTCGAGGAGCTGCGGGCCCGGCTCGGCGTTGCCCCATCGCGTCCGGTCCCGCTCGAGCTGCTTCGCGACGGCGCTGCGGTGTCGATTCAAGTCATGCCCGAGGATCCGACGCGGCCCGGGCTCGGTGCCCGGTACGTGCCTCGGCCCGAGCTGCAGCGACGAAGTCTCGCGACGGCAATCGGAAGCGGGCTCGTGGAGCCCCTGCGCACGTCGGCGGGACTGCTCGCGCGCGCGGGACGGATGGTGATGCCGGGCAGCGGGCAGCGGCCGGTATCCGCGGTGGGGCTCGCGGTGCGCGCGGAGAAGTCGGGGCGGTGGGATGCGCGCAGGGTGTTGTCGTTCGCGGCGCTTCTTTCGGTCATCGTGGGGCTGTTCAACCTGCTGCCGATTCCGGGGCTCGATGGCGGGCGCGCATGCCTGATCGTTGGGGAGTCGCTCTCGCGCAGACCGCTGCAGGGGAGGGTCGCGACCGTCGTGCAGATCGCCGGCGCCCTCCTGCTGCTTGCGGTCTGGCTCGTGCTGATCGCGCTGGATCTCCTCGGGGGGTGACTCACGCGCCGCACCGAGCCCGCTTCGCGGTCATCGCCTCTGGGCGTTCCGCGCTCCCGCGCTCCGTGCTACCTCAAGAACGCGATGACTTCCGCTGACATCATCGATCTGCGATCCGACACCGTCACACGTCCCACGCCCGAGATGCGCAAGGCAATGGCTGACGCGGAGGTCGGCGACGACGTCTTCGGCGAGGACCCGACGGTGGCGCGCCTCGAGGAGAGGGTGGCCTCGCTGCTCGGCAAGGAGGCGGCGCTCTTCGTGACGAGCGGGACGATGGCCAACCAGCTCGCGATCCTGCTGCAGACCCGTCGGGGGGACGAGATCATCGTGTCCGCCGGAGCGCACTGCGCGTGGTACGAGTCGGGCGCTGCAGCAGCGCTGGCGGGGGTGCAGCCCGTGAGCGTGGGGACCGACGGGCTGTTCACCGTCGACGACGTCGAGCGGGCGATCAAGCCGTCATTCGACTGGTACCCGCGCACCTCGCTGGTTGCGTTCGAGAACACGCACAACCGCGGAGGCGGGCGGGTGTGGCCGCGAGCGCAGCTCGAGCAGGTAGCGGCGTTCGCTCAGGGGCGAGGGCTTGCGGTGCACCTCGATGGCGCGCGCATCTGGAACGCGTCGGTGGCGACGGGAGACGCCCCTGCAGCGATTGCTGCGCCCTTCGACACGGTGTCGGCGTGCTTCTCGAAGGGGCTTGGTGCGCCCGTGGGCTCGGCGTTGTGCTCCACTCGGGAGCGGATCGCCGCGGCGCGCAAGCTGCGCAAGATGCTCGGCGGCGGCATGCGCCAGGCGGGCATCATCGCCGCCGGCGCCCTCTATGCCCTCGATCACCACCGCGATCGCCTGGCGCTCGACCACGAGAACGCCCGCGTGATCGCGCGCATCATGAGCGAGATTCCCGGTGCGGTGGTCGACGTGCGCGGCGTCGAGACGAACATCGTGATGATCGATCTGCCGGACCTCGAAGCCGAGGGGGTAGCGAGACAGGCAGCGGAGCGGGGCGTTTTGGTATCGGTGTTCGGGCCGCACCGGCTTCGTGCTGTGACGCATCTCGACGTCGCGCGGACCGCTGAAGCGGGGGCGCGGCGCCTGGCGTCGGCGGTGATCGCTGCGGGCAGGGGGTGCGAGTGAGCCCCGCGGTGCGATTGCGGCTTGTCGCCTTGGCGTGCCTGCTGGGCGCAGCATGCGCCCCCACGCTTCCGTCGGCGCACGTGCGGGCTCACGCCGCAGCGGATCGCGCGTACGCGGCGGGACGGTACGAGGAGGCCGCAGGCAAGTACCGCGAGGCCTCCGCGGTGGCCGACAGGGTCAAGGACCGCGACGAGATGCTCTATCTCGAGGCGGCGGCCTACGCGCGTGCGCGGCGCTGGGAGCAAGCCGCGCGGAGCTTCCGCGAGCTGATCGCCCTGAGCCCGGGCGGGCTTCGCACCCCGCGCGCAGCCTTCGAGCTCGCCGGGCTCGAGATCGACCATGGCGACGTCGCCAAGGGCTGGCAGATGGTCGAGGACGCGGTGAAGAAGTATCCCGATTCGGGGGTTGCACGGCCTTCCCTTGAACGTTTGGTGCGTCACATCGCGTCGGATCGCGGAGCCCAGGCCTCACTCGACTGGCTCCGGCAGAACCTCTCGTGGCTGAAGAAAAGCGACTGCGGAGAGACGGCATCGTACCTCGTGGCCGATCGGCTCCTGGAGCTGGGAGACGTCCGCGGGGCGCGCGACGGGTTCGTGGAGACCGCCAAGGACTATCCGTATCCGTCGGGTTCGCTCTTCGACGACTCGATGTTCCGCGCGTCGGAGCTCGACGAGAAGCTTGGAGAGCCGAAAGTCGCCATCGAGCGGTTGCGCGAGCTGCTCTCGCACCGCGAGCCCTCGACCATGAACGGGAGCTACGAGCGTCCGCGCTACGGCAAGGCCCAGATGCGCATTGCGGAGCTGTATCGCGACGCACTGCGCGACCACGCGACGGCGCGCAGGGAGTTCCGAAAGCTCTTCGAGCAGCACACGACTTCGCTGCTTCGCGACGACGCCTTGTGGCAGGAGGCGTTGCTGGCGCACGGGGACGGCGACAGCTCGGGGGCGTGCAATGCCGTCGGGTTGCTCGTGAAGAAGCTCCCCGAGTCCCGTCACGCGCCGTGCGCACGGCTGCTCTGCCCGTCGGCTCCCGAGCTGGACAAGCCTCGCGCGTGCAGGGACTACCTCGCGCGGGAACTCGCCCCGGCGACGACGTCGGGCAACAGCGTGAGCCCTTAGCGCAGGGGACGCGCCCTCGGCGCGCCGGGCCCGGCTCCTTCGCCCCGGGCCCGTCCCTGCTCACGCCTCAGTCGTCGTCGTCGTCTTCCTCTTCTTCGTCGTCGAGGTCGGTGTCGTCGTCGTCGAACTCCTCGGCCTCGTTCGCCTCTTCCGTCGCGAGCTCGTACTTCAGGTCGATGTTCAGCTCGCCCAGGCGGGTCTCGAGGATCTCGAGCAGTTCGTCCACGTCGTCGCCGCTCCACTCGTCCAGGACATCGGTGAGGAACTCGAAGAAGTCGCCGTTATCCAGCAGCCTCTCGATGTCCTCGACCTGTTCCTCGCTGAACGCCTCGAGGATGTCCTCGCGGAGGGTTTCGGTGTCTCCCTCCTCGATGGCGTCTTCGGCAGATAGACGGATCTGTCGGACGGCGCGCTTGTCGAGGTTGATCTCCATACGGGTTTGCCTCCAGGATCCTTCGGGCGTTTAAGCGAAGCGGCTGGGAGCCGTCAAGCTTGGTGAGAACGAAGACGTGTCGAATCCTTCCGAGGCCTTGAATTACCGGGTGCGCGATCGCGGCTCCGTCGCGAGTCGCCGGGCCGCGGCACGGCTGTGCTGCTGGGGGGGGATCGCCGCGACCCTTCTGACCCCTCTCGAGGCCCCTGCCCAGACGATGCCGCAGCCCCCCGCGGCGTCTCGCCCCGCCGCCGTTCGACCTCCCCCCGTCAACGTCTCGTTCCTGCAGTTCGGCGTCGCGTTCACCGGTACCCGCAACCTCGGCGCCGGCGCAATCTGCCCGTCCGGCGCCACGGCCCCCTGCATCCTCGGCTCCGGTGGTGGCATCATCGCTCGCGCAGGCTACCGCTCCAGGGGCCCGTGGTACGTCGGCGGCGCCTACGAGTTCAACCGCATCGACACCCGCGGCATCATGCGCCTCGGCTCGCTGCAGGCTGCACGCGCGGAGATGCGCTACTACTTCAACCTCGGCCTGCGCACCGAGCCGTACTTCGTCAGCGGCCTGGGCGCCGTCGTCTTCGGCGACGAATGGGGGGCCGAAACCTTCGGCGCCACCACGTTCGCCGGCCTCGGCCTCGAGTTCGAGCTCACCCGAACCTCCGTCGTCGGCGCAGCCTTCCTGTACCGTCCCCTGCTCCTCGCTCGCTGGACCGACCAGGCCGGCCAGCTGCGCGAGACCGGGATCGCCCACTTCCTGGGCCTCGAGATCACCCTCGAAGACCGCGAACCGCTCGGTTTTCGTTGAGACGGCCCCCCGGATCGCAAAAGGGATCTTGACGGGACCGAGCCTGCCGTTGTCCCCTTCCCCATCGTGATCTGTGACCGCTGCGGAAGAGACAATCCATCGCACCTGATCTTCTGTCAGGACTGCGGCCTACGCTTGCAGGAACCTCCACGCAGGTTGGTGGAGCCCACGCCTCCTGCGGGCTTGCCCGTCGCACCCGCGGGCCCGGCCCCCGCGCCCGTGTCGGCGCGCGCCGAGGCTCCCGCCTTCGCGTTCTCCGCCGCTGCTGCGGCTCAGGTGCCCGGCCCTGCGACGATCTGCCCGCGCTGTCAGACGCGCAACCCGACGAGCGGTCGCTTCTGTGTGTCGTGCGGCACGCCGATCGAGCCTTCGACGGCGGGTGCGCCGGCGCCGCAGGTGCAGCCACGACCGCAGCCCGCGCCGGCTCCGCAAGCGCCGGTCCCGGTGCCGCAACCTGCGCTGCAGCCCCAACCCGCCCCCCACGAACCCCTGCGACCCGCAGCCGCCGTGCACCTCGCGCCCGAGCCTGCTCGCCCCGCTCCCGCCGCTCTCGTGTGCGATCGGTGTCAGGGCGTGTGCGAAGCCGGCATGCGCTTCTGCAAGTTCTGCGGCGCACCTCTGGTCCAGGCGGATCGCCCCGCCGCTCCCGAGCCCCTGGGACGTTCTCCCGAGTACTCGAAGGGCGCAACGCGACAGGGCATCCAGGCCGCGGTCGAAGAGGCTGCGCGTCAGGCCGCCTCCCTGTCCCCCAAGCCTGCTCCGGCCGCGCCGCAACCCGTCGCCCCTGCCAGGCCTCGCGAGCCGGCTCCCGACGACAAGCGCAGCGCCTCCACGGGGCCCTATGCCCCCTTCCAGAGCCCGGGGGCGCAGGCCTTCGGGCGCATCGTGATCATCGCGGGCGACGGGCAGGAGGGGCCGAGCTACCCGATCGCGGGCGACCAGATCGACTTGGGTCGCAACGAAGGGACCGTAGTTCTCCCCGAGGATCGCTACATGTCTCCGCGGCACGCCCGGCTCGTGCGCAAGGACGGCGGATGGTACGTCCGGGACCTCGGGTCCACCAACGGAGTGTTCGCACGCCTCAAGGCCGCCCATGAGCTGGTGGACGGGGACTTGCTCCTGTTGGGCGTGGAGGTGCTAAGGTTCGAGGTCATCATGGATGCGGAGCTGGGACTGGGGCCGGCGGTTCAGCACGGCACCCTCGTATTCGGTTCTCCGGCTCTGCCGCGTCCTGCAAGGCTGGTCCAAAGAACGGTGGAGGGAGTGGCCAGGGACGTGTACCATCTTCACCGGCTCGAGACCGTCATGGGTCGAGAGTCGGGTGATATCGTGTTCACGGACGATCCCTACATGTCCCGTCGCCACGCAGCCATCCGCAAAGACGCGGCCTCCGGCAAGTTCACGCTGGTCGATCTCGACTCGTCGAACGGCACGTTCATTGCGGTGCGTGGCGATTGCCCGGTACGGGATGGTGACTCGATTCGCGTGGGCCAGCACTTGTTCCGAATCGAACTGAGCCAGGCGTAGGCGCATGACGGAAACCATCGCCGAACAGACGCAGACACCCACGATCCGGTTGCGGATCTTCGGACGCACCGATGTAGGTCGCGTACGCGAGCACAACGAGGACAACTTCCTCGTCGCCGACCTCACGCGCCGCAGCCGCACCCTGGAGGATCAGGACCTGCTGCAAACGGTAGGGGATCGCGGCACCGTGCTCGCGGTGTGCGACGGTATGGGCGGGGCCGCCGCCGGGGAGGTTGCCAGCGAGCTCGCGGTCAACATCATCTACGAGAAGCTCGCCGAGGCCGATCCTCCCAAGGACCGCGACGAGCTCGCCCGACGCCTCGTGCGCGCTGTCGAAGCCGCTGGCCTGCGCATCTACTCCGAGGCCAAGCTCGACCGCCAGCACCGCGGCATGGGCACCACCGCCACCGTCGCAGCCCTCGTCGACTCCTTCCTCTTCCTCTCCCAGGTCGGTGACTCCAGAGGCTACATCCTCCGCGGCGACCGCCTCGTCCAGGTCACCCGCGATCAGTCCCTCGTCAATCAGCTCATCGAAGCCGGCCAGCTCACCGAAGAAGAAGCCGAGAACTTCGAGCACAACAACATCATCCTCCAGGCCCTCGGCACCGCGGACACCGTCCAGGTCGACCTCACCTTCGTCGAGCTCCGCCGCGGTGACACCCTCCTGATGTGCTCCGACGGCCTCAGCGGCATGGTCCGCTTCGACGACATCCGCGAGACGCTCCTTCGCAACCCCGACCCCGCCGATGCGTGCCGCGTCCTCATCGAGAAGGCCAACAACGCCGGCGGCCACGACAACATCACTTGCATCGTCGGACGATTCGAGGGCGACGCGCTGCGCGAGGTCGCACCGGAAGATGCGCCGCTCGCCTACGCGAAGTACTCGCTGCCCGAGGATCCCTCCGCCGAGCCCACCCCGGCAGGTCGCCGCGCTGGCTTCAAGGACGTCGATCAGCCCAGGATCGGCGGCGAGGTCAAGGACCGCCTCACCGACCACGGCCCTTCCAAGTCCAAGGTCGCCCATACCCTCGTCGGCGGACAGATGCCCATGCTCGCCGCCAGCGACCCGTCCCTCAAAGGCGCCTGGCAGGAAGGCCCCATCGACGACGACGACAACATCGTCCTGCCCGTCGATGGTGCCCCGCTCTGGGTCCTGTTCGCAATCGTCGTTGGCGTCTTCGGCGCCATCATCGGCCTCGCCTTCTTCCTGATGCGTACGTAGCGCCGTGTTGCGCTTCGCCCTCCGACGGGCTCTCTGGATGATCCCCACGCTCGTGGCGATCACGCTGATTGCCTTCGGCTTCCTCGCCCTCGTTCCCCTCGACCCGTCGGTCTCCTCCCGCGTCGCTCGCGAAGACGAGACGCTGCCCCTGTTCCTCAACCCGCAGCCGCGCGACGTCCGCAGCATCGCCACGACCGCAATCGCTCGCATCGCGCGCGGAGACACCCCCCAGCAGGCCGCGGAGCCGCTCGTGCGCGCGGGCGGTGCAGCCCTCCCCTTCGTCCTGCCTGCGCTCGACGCCCTCTCCCCCGACGAGCGCGCTCGCGTCGCCCTCGCCCTCGCTCCCGTCGCTGTCCGCATGGGAATCCTCGGCCCCGAGGGCTTCCGCACCGCGGCCGACGCCGTCTTGTTCTGGTCGCGCTTCTGGGAAGAACGCTCCGTCGACTTCAAGTCCTCCGTCGTGCGTCGCGCCGTCCGACGCCTCGCCACTGCCGACTCCCAGGCCCGCCGCACCGAGCTCACCGAGCTGGATACCTTCGCCCTCGAGCAGCTCCTCGCCGAGGTCGGTGAGGTGCGCACCCGCGATGACGTCTCCCGCGCATCGCGCCTGCTCGACGTCGCTTCCCACGTCTCCGGTCGCGACGACCGCATCGCGCCCAACGCGTCGATCCACGCGGCTGCCCGCTGCGCCATGCGCTGGAACCAATGGTGGCTCTCGTCGCGCGCAGACTACGTCGTGCTCACCGGTCCCGCACGCCTGTCCGCTACGATCCTGGAGACCCGATACGGACACTGGGCGCTGCACGCCAGCTCGCTTCGTCTCGGCGTCGGCTCCGACGGCATCCCCGTCCTCGACAAGCTGCGGCGACGCGGCCCCCGAACCCTCGCGCTGATCGCCGTCGCGGAGCTCATGGCCGTCTCGTCCGGCATCCTGCTCGGGCTCCTCTCGGCGCTCCACCGTGATCGACGCGGCCACAGCGCTCCGACGCTCGCCGGTGTCGCGTTGCACGCCGCGTCGCCTGTCGTCCTCGGCTCTCTGGTGGCGCTTTTCGCCTCCCCGCGCTTCGCCGTCGCCACCGCCGGTCTCGCCCTCGCCCTCGCGCTGATCGCTCCGTCTGCCCGACACGAACGCCTCGCCGCCTTCGACGCGGCCGCGTCGGACTTCATCCGCGCCGCGCGAGCTCGCGGCGCCGGGACCCCGCGGCTCGTCGTCACTCACCTGCTGCGTCCCTCGATCGCCACCGCCATCGCCATCGCCACCGCCGACTTCCCCGTCGCGCTCACCGGCGCCTGCGTCGTCGAGCGCATCCTGTCGCTTCGCGGTCTCGGCGCCGCGGTGAGCACCGCTGTGGTCGCCCGCGATGTCCCTTTCCTCATGGCCTTCGCCGTGTGCGGCGCCGCGCTCACCGCTTTCGTCATGCTCGCCGGCGATCTCGTCCACGCGTGGCTCGACCCCAGGTGCCGCGACAAGCTCCTCGGAGAGCGCTCATGAGCGCCGCGCGTCGCCTCCGCGCCTCCCTGCGCTCCAATGCCCTCACGCGCATCGCGCTCGTCTCTCTCGCCACCGTCTTCGCTGCGGCTTGCTTCGCATCGCTCCTGCCCCACGGCGCGCTCCGCTCCATTTGCTTCGGCGCACGATACACCTTGATCGTCGCCCTCTCCGCCTCCCTCCTCGCCGTCTCCCTCGGCTCCCTCCTCGGCGCCTCCGCCGCTCTCTCCGGCAGCCTCTGGGACCGCCTCGTCGCCCACGCCGTCGAGGTCCTCGGCGCGTTCCCGGGCATCATCATCGTCGCCCTCCTGCGCGCCATCGCTCCCGACTCCGGCCTCGCCGTCTCCATCGTCGCCCTCGCCCTCGTCCGCCTCCCCGAGTCCATCCGCGTCGTGCGCGCCGAAACCCTGCGCCTGCACGTCTCCGAGTTCGCCCTCGCCGCCCGCGCCCTCGGCATCCCCCCTGCCCGCTTCCTCTGGCGCCACCTCGGCCCGCACCTGCTCCCCTTCGTCGCCGAATCCGCCGTGCTCACCCTCGGCGTCACCATCCTCATCGACGGCGCGCTGGCCCTGTTCGGGCTGTCCCATCCCGACGGCCCGGCGTCCTGGGGATCGATGATCGCCCGCGCCGTCTCCGCGTCCAGGCCGCAGGACGCCCTCCTCCCCGCAACCCTGGTCCTCGCGTCGGTCTTCGCCCTCGTTCGCCTTTCGGAAACGGTCCGGCGAAGCCTCGATCCCCATCCGCTTTCGACCTCCCCCTTGCGCGACGGACCGACAGGGAGCAGATAACTCCCGCCCGGAAGGTCAGGTTCCCCGATGGCAAACCAATCCACCCCCTCTGCTGTCCCCTATGTCGACGAGCGCACCTTCGAGCGCGAGGTGCTCATGAGCGAGCTACCGGTGCTCGTGGACTTCACCGCGCAGTGGTGCGGCCCCTGCAAGACGATCGCTCCCGAAGTCGAAGCCCTCGCGCGCGAGCTCGAAGGCAAGGCCAGGATCGTCAAGGTCGA
>CAYMUE010000039.1:0-32180 GCA_964393505.1 uncultured Polyangiaceae bacterium | reverse complement strand
GGCCCCGGCGGCGGCACCGTCACCATCGTGCAGGCCGGCAACGAGCTCACCATCAACGGAGCCGGTGGCTCCTACAGCACCACCCACTGCTTCGAGCAGATGCCCGGCCTCAAGCGGTCATCGCACTCCGCTTCGCCTCGCGGATGGTCCAACCGCTGCACCACCGCCGCCAACGATCCCCGCCAGGCGGTGATCATCACGAGCATCTCCGCCACCGACGACACCATCAGCTTCAGCGAGACCGGCACCTACCAGTTCGTCCTCGAGGGGCAGAACTGCACCGCCAGCGTCCGTCGCACACGCTCCTTCCGACTGCTGCAACGCGAGGGCGAGCCCCCGCCCTCCCAGACCGCCACGCCGTCCGCCACACTCGCCGCGCCTCCGCCCGTGGCGAGCGCCGCGGCTCCGACGCAGACCGCGCCGCCTCCGCCTCCTCCGGCCGCGTGCTCCTCCGTCGGTGAGCCCGCGCGTATCGAGGTCCGCCCCGCTCGCAAGCTCATGCGCCCCGGCGAGGAGTTCTCCTTCTCCGCGCGCGTCGTCGATGCCAAGGGCTGCCGCGTCGATGTGCGCCCCACCTGGTCCGTGCCCTCCAATGCCCTCACCGTCGACAGCGCCGGAAAAGTCCGCGTCCCCGCCGACGCCCCCGAAGGCTCCACCGATCTCGACGTCGCCTTCGGCGGTCAACATGTCCGCGTCGTCGTCGAGGTCGCCTCCAACGAACGCTACGACGCCCTGCTTTCCGCGCGCGGGTTGAACGCTCGTGGAGAGGCCGAGGAAGCGGCGATGGTCACCATCGCCTCCGGCAGCCTCGGCGGCGGTGCCGCTGTCGGAGAAGACGCCGCGCGACGTCGCAAGCTCACCTTCGTCGGTATCGTCGGCGGAATGGCCGTCGTGCTCGCGGTCGCGGGACTGCTGCTGCTGCGCCGCGGCTCTCGCAAGAAGGCCGTCGAGGTCGAGGAGGAGGTCGTTGTCGAACGGCCGCGACCTGCGCGCTCCGCGCTGGTTCCGGCCCCGGTCGCAGCGCCCGAGGATCCGAGGCCACGCCTCACCTGTCCGGTGTGTCGCAAGCACTTCCCACCCGACGGCATCTTCTGTCCGGATGACGGAGCGCGGCTGGTACCCGTGACGGAGCAGGCGCGCCCGGCGCCTGCAGGCGGGGTGTGCCCGGTGTGTCAGCGGGGGTTCGACGCATCGACGCGCGTGTGTCCGGAGCATGGTGAGACGTTGGTGCCGGCCCCGGTGTTCAAGGCGACGGCGCAGAAGTCTGCGACGGTGGAGCCGAAGGGGAAGATCTGCCCGACGTGTGGAGCGCGCTATGGCGGCGAGGCGGTCTTCTGCGGCAAGGATGGCACGACGCTGGTGTTGGTGAACTAGGAGGGGGTGGGCGGAAGCTGCGATCTTGACGTTGCTGCGGATGCCTCGGTCGGTAGCGAACACGGCACGGTCGGGATAGAAGGCTCGCGAACGCGCGGCTCGTGTGTGATGGACTCGCCCACATGCCTGGCGCTATCCGTGCGCTTGCCCCCCCGCTCTCTCCACCAGCAAGCGCAACGCCTCTGCCAGCTCGTCCATCGAGTAGGGCTTCTGCAGGAATCGCGTCCGCGCGTCGTGCGGCCCGTCCACCACCTCCCGCTTGCTGTAGCCACTGCAAAGCAGCGCCCCGACCCCCGGGCGAATCCCGCGGATTCGACGCAGCGCCTCGGCGCCTCCCATCCGCGGCATGCTCGCATCGAGCACCACCGCGAGGATGCGCTCCGCCTGCGCCTCGAACACCTCCACGGCCTCCTGACCATCGCACGCCCGCAGAACCTCGTAGCCCAGGGCCTGCAAAGAGGCACACGTCACGTCGAGCACCCACGGCTCGTCGTCGGCCACCAGCACCACTCCGCCGGCGGTCGGGTGCTCGACGGGCGGCGCGGCGATCTGCTCCGTCGGAGTCTCCTGCGCGGCCGGGAAGTAGAGCCGGAACGTGGTTCCGCGGTCCGGCTCGGTCTCCACCTGCAAGCCCGCACCGTGCATCCGCAGGATGCCGAGCATCGAGCAGAGCCCGAGGCCTCTCCCTTCGGCCTTGGTGGAGAAGAACGGGTCGAAGATCCGAGGCAGCACCTCGGGACGAATCCCGGAGCCGTTGTCGGCCACCTCCAACACCACGTGCCTGCCCGGGCGCGGCTCGTGTCCCGGGATGATCGAGCCCGACGCGTCGCCCTGCACCTCGACCAGCAGCGTCGTGACGCGAATGGCTCCGGCCGCATCGCCAATCGCCTCGGCTGCATTGGTCACGAGGTTCATGACCACCTGCTGCATCTGGCCCGCGTCGGCCTGGATTCGCGGAAGGTTCTCCCCGAGCTGCAGTCGCAGCGAGGTGGTCTTGGGAATGGAGACCGTGAGCAGCCCGGCGATCTCACCGACAATGCCGCTGAGGTCGTGAGGGCGCACGTCCGCGGAGCCGCGCCCCGCGTACACGAGCATCTGGCGCGTGAGCTCCGAGGCTCGCAGCACGGCCTTCTCGAGCCTCTCCACGCTCTCCGCGCCGGCGGGCGTGTCGAACCCCTGGCGTCTCGCCAGCTCGAGGCTGCCGAGCATGACGGCGAGCAGGTTGTTGAAGTCGTGGGCGACGCCACCCGCGAGCACACCCAGGCTGTCGAGCTTCTGCGTCTGGCGCAGGGCCTCTTCCTGACGGCGTTGCAGGGTGACGTTCCTGCCAAACGTCGTGAAGCCGATCACGTGGTCCCCGACCCACGTCGGCTGGTAGGTGACTTCGTAGACCAACGGATGGCCGTCGGTGCCGGGCGCGCGGAACTCCTCGGTGAACTTCTCGCCCCCCAGCACGCGGGCGTTGACCCGGTCCCAGTAGGGGCGGTGCTCGGCGGGAAACAGCTCGTAGGTGCACAAACCGGGTCGGAGCTCCACTCCGAGCAGCTCCCGATACGCCCGCGATGCCTCCTTGTTGAAGTACAGCACCTCGATCTTGCGGTTGTAGCTGATGACCAGATCGGGATCGCTCTCGAGGATGGAACGCAGCTCGGCTTCGGACAGGCGCAGCTTCTGCTGACTCTCGATCAGCGCCTCCTCGACACGTTCCGGGGTGGAGCTCTCGCGGACGCGCAGCATCACCGAGCGCACCCCGTCGTCGCGCGACAGCACGGGCACGAGGCGCAGCGAGAGCCACCACGCAGCCTCGGGGCCGCGTCCGCGCGGCAGGTCGAGACGCTCCGTCTTCCCGGAGAAAGCGCGGTTCATGGCGTCGATCAGCGCCTGCGCGCTGGTCTCGCCGCCGAGCCGATGCGCCAGCGCCGCGCCGTCGAACGATGCGTCGGGGAGCTGCGGGAGGTCGAGCAATCGACGAGCCGCGTCGTTGGCCAGCAGCGGGGTGAGGCCGGTGCCGATGACGATCATCGCGTCCGGGTAGACCTCGAACGCTTCCTCCAGCACCATTCGGATGTCCTGTGTCATCGGCGCCCCTCGCTCGAACGCACATGTTCGCACGAAGAGCCCTTGACTGAACCAGAAAGGAGGAGGCGATGGCGCATCGCAGCCGGCTCACCTCCCCCTGCGCCCTGCACGTCCCCGGTGCCCGACCGCGTCTTCGTTCCGGACACCCGCCCGGCAGGCTATCGCCCGCGACACGCCTGCCCCTTGCACGAATCCCACCGCGTCTTGCGGTACCCCTCCGTCTGACCCAGCCCACGCTCCCACGGCGCTTCGAGACCGTCGTTGTGCCCCGAACGCGAGCCCACCCCGGCCAGCAACTCGTAGCACCCGGGGAAGCTCGCCTCCAACAGCTCACGCGTCGCCTTCCCCTGGTAGAACCAACGGTACATCTCCGCCCAGTTCTCCGTTCCCGACTCGTGCCCGAACCCCGTGCAGTACGCCGTCGCACACTGCGCCTCGCGCTGCTCCTGCGTCAGCTCCTTGCAGTTGCCAACGTCCCCGCACATCTCCGAACACTTCGGACACGTCGGATCCCCGGCGGAGCCGTTCACCACGTTGTAGTTCACGATATGCCCGATCTCGTGCAACAGCACCGGGCTGAACAGATCGTGATCCGCTCCCTGACGCCCGAGGACCACCCCCTCACGCTGCCAGTGATACCCCCAGTAGTGCCCGTAGTTGCCGTGAATCCAATGGTTCGGATCCCGGAACAAGTGCGAGTTCAGCCACACCGTGTGCCCGTCCCGCGCGTCCTCCCCCGGCGCTCCGCGATCGAACGGCGCCACGCCGTGCAGCAACGGTCGATCGTCGATCACGAACCGCTCCACCGCCTGCAGGTGCCTCCACGGGAGACGCTGCATCGTGCGCTCGATCAGCCGGAACCACGAGGGCTTGATCCCCTTGGCGGCCAGCGATCGCTTGCCGTCGTTGTTCTTCTCCGACGGAGGCCACAGCACCTGCACGCAGTGCAGGCGTCGCTGGCCGTCGATCTCCCGCTCCACCGCGAGGTTCACCCACACGTACCCGTCGTAGCCGAACTTCCTCTTCGATCCGTGCGGGTCCCGGTACGTCTTCGGCTTCGGCGACGTGCGGTACTCGTCGTCGCACACGGCCGCGCTGCGGTGCGCCTCGGTCCAGTGCTCTCCGGGGCCGGGGGGCGCGGAGGCTTCCACCCCGGCGTCCGCTTCCGGCGGAGGCGAAGCGTCGGCGACGGACGCAGAGAAGGCTTGCGGCGCGGGCGCGGAAACAGCGGGAGGTGCCGCCGCGAGCAGCCGCGTGGGACCGCCCGGCGCGGGATTGCTGCACGCAACGCTTCCCGCCGCGATCATCGCGAACGACAAGGCTGCCAGCGAAGGCGCGCGCATCATGCAAAGACTACGGGCCGCAGGTCGCGGTGTCCAAGGCCGATGCGCTGCAGGGCTTGTCCACGGGGCGCGATTGGCCACGCAAGCGGTCCACGCGCACCCTCCGAACCGAGGGCAAGCGCGCGCGAATCGTGGGGCGCCCGGCCCGCCCGCGCTATAGTCGCCCCATGCTCCCGTACTTCAACACCTCGGGCCCATGCGTTCCCGGCAAGCACTACATGCTGTCCCCGGAGCGTCGTGTCCACCACGTGCTCAAGCTCATCGACGAGGAGAAGTACTTCACGCTCCACGCCGGGCGGCAAACGGGCAAGAGCACGGCGGCGCAGTGGCTCGTCGAGCGTCTCAACCGAGGTGCGCAGTACCGGGCGCTGTGGGTCGACGTCCAGACCGCGCGGGGCGAGCCGGACCCGGCCAAGGCTTTCAAAACGGTCCTCGCGAAGCTCGACACCGCGATGCAGATGTACCTGCCCGAGCTGCCCTTGCCGTCGGCGGATGCACTGCTCGACGATCCCCGCACGTGCATCCTGGGCTACCTGCGCGAGGTCAGCTCGCGAGCCGAGCACCCGCTGGTCGTGCTGTTCGACGAGGTCGACTGTCTGGTGGGCGATGCGATGGTGCTGTTCCTGACGCAGCTTCGCGACGGCTACATCGCGCGCTCCAAGCTCCCCTTTCCCCAGAGCGTCGCGCTGATCGGCCAGCGTCAGGTGCGCGACTACGCGCTGTCGGAGGTGGATCGCCGCGCGGTCTCCTGGCTCGGCTCCGCCTCGCCCTTCAACATCACCGCCGAGGCCGCCACCCTCGAGCCCTTCAATCGCGAAGAGGTCGAGCAGCTCCTGCTCCAGCACACCCAGCACACCGGCCAGAGGTTCGAGCCCGAGGCCGTCGAGCGCGTCTGGTTCCTGTCCCAGGGACACCCCTGGCTCGTCAACGCCATGGCCGATCAGGTCGTCAACCGCGATGTCGAGGACCGCTCGATCGCGGTCACGGCCGAGCACGTCGAGGCGGCGAAGGAGACGATCATCACGGAGCGCAGAACCAACATCGACTCGCTGATCGCGAAGCTGCGTGACGAGCGGGTCAAGCGGATCGTGGAGCCGATGCTGGTGGGCGCGCCGCTGCCGGACATGCTCGACGACGATCTCGCGTACACGCTGGGGCTGGGGATCGTGGCGGTGCGAGCTGGGCAGCTGCAGGTGGCGAACCCGATCTACCGGGAGGTGATGCCTCGTGTGCTGACCTACGCGCAGCAGTTGGGGATCGCACAGCAGCCCGCGTGGTACATCAAGGCCGATGGCGGGCTCGATCTGCCGAAGCTGATGACCGAATGGCAGAAGTTCTGGCGCAAGGACGGGCACCTCGCGGCCGAAGGCTTCAGCTATCGCGAGGCCGGACCGCACCTGATGCTGATGGCGTTCCTCCAGCGGATCGTGAACGGCGGCGGGCGCATCGAGCGCGAGTATGGCCTGGGTCGCGGCGCGCTCGACCTGATGCTCCTGTGGAAGCACGAGCGCCACGCGATCGAGGTGAAGCTGCGCAGGGACACCGAGACCGAGCAGGACGCCCTCGAGCAGGTCACGCGCTATCTCGACACGAGCGGGCTGAGCGAAGGCTGGCTGGTGATGTTCGATCTGCGCAAGGAGATGAGCTGGGAGCAGAAGCTGTTCGTGCGCGAGGTCGAGTTCGAAGGCAAGCGCGTGCGCATCGTGGGGTGCTGAGCTCCCGGCTCCCACTCCCCCCAAGGTCCCCTTCCCTCACGCCTGTCCGGCTTCCACGAACCCGAGCGCTTCGCCCGACTCCAGCATCCACAGCCAGCGCGGCTTGCCGCCGACCATGATCACTTCCAGGTCCAGCCCGTGCCCCTCCGGTGTGAGGCCGCGACGGAGCTGCAGCACCCCGCCGTGCGGCAGATCGAACCACCGGTCCCGGTTCGTGCGACGTCGCTTGCGCACACTGATCGTGTTCATGGCTCCCCTCGGTTCCGATGCACCGGGGCGGACGTCGTTGCAGCACGACCACGCCTCCTGAACGGAGCGCCTCTGTCTTGGTTTGCCGGCTTCTTGCGGGTTCTCAGTCGGTGTTCGAGGGCGGGGTGCGGCACTCGAGGGTGCCGCCGTCGGGGGCGAGCGCCTGCTCACCCGGGCAGGCCGCAGGCTCCGCAGTCCCCAGCAGTCGCGCGGAAATCCACGCGTCCACCGCATCTGCGGCCCGACGCGTGATCCCGTTCTGCAGATCCGTCTGCCGGTTCAGGAACCCGCCGTGCACCGCCGTCGCGTCCGCGCACACCGTCAGCTTCGCGTCCGCAGAGGCCCCGAGATCGAGCCGCAGCTTGTCGATCCCGCACTTCGCAAACCCGGGGGATACCGTCCCGTCCTGTCCGCCGAACCACGCCAGAATCGGCGCCCCTTCCGGATCCACCGCGGGACGGTCCGCACGGAAACGCTCGATCCAGACGTCCGCGGGCGCGTCCGCGCACGCGTTCGCCACGCCGCACAACCCGACCTTCTCCACGAAGGTCTTGTCGTACACGTCCGCGGCCACCGTGCCGAAGTCCGGCATCTTGTCGGAGACCTCCCACAGGCAGCCGGTGGTCAGCACCGTGCGCATCTGCTCCCGCTTGTCGGGCAGGATCATGTCCAGCCCCTTGCCCGCGCCGTCGTAGAGCTCCGCGTGCGTGTAGAAGTACTCGGTCGCATACGCGAACTCGCTCTTGCTCGACGTCTTGAGCATCGCGAGCGCAGCGCCCCACGACTTGTTGGTGAACCAGATCGGCGCGAACGCCGCCACGCCTACCAGCGTCCCCTCGAGCCCGTAGCTGCGGGCCATCGACTGCGCCGCCAGCACCGCGTGCCCGCCTTGCGAGTGCCCCACCATCGCCACCTTGCCGCTCAGCGTCCCAGGGGCCAGCAAACGCCCCATCGCCCGCGTCGCGTCCAGCAGCGAGTGCGCCTCGTCTTCCGCAAGCATCCACCCCGTCGTCGACCCGTACCCGAACCCCGCGTAGTCCGGCGCGATCACGACCCACCCATGCCCCGCCAGCGGCAGGACCACCGAGCGGAAGTCGTCGTGCACCGAGCCCGGTGTCGCGAGCTCCCCGCGCGACGGCGCGCACTTGTCCGCAACGCCGACCGAGCCGTGCGCCGCGACCACCAACGGGTGCGGCCCCTGCGCACGCGGCTTGTCCGGGATCATCACCAGCGCGCTGCTGATCCCGTCCTTCGCGTCGGGCGACGCCGCAACCCGCTCGGTGCGATAGGCGATACGGTACACGATCGCCCCGCTCTCGAACGCGGCGCCTTCGTATCCCAGCGTCGCCGCAGCCTGGTGGAGCTCCGCGGCGCTCACCGCCCCCACCTTCGCGCACCGGACTACCTCGCCCCGTCGCGACGTGTCGAACGGCGCGAGCCCCGAGGGCATCTCGTACACGCCCTCCGGCGTGTCCGAGCACGCGGCCGCAATCAACGCCGCCGGATCGTACGCCTTCTGCTCCGGCGTCGTCCCGTCTTCCGAGTCACCACAGGATACCGTCGCCCCGACAACCAGGATCGTCAGAACCGCCCCGGCCTTCGTCGTTCCCAACATGTCACCCTCGCTTGCTGTCGCGCGAGCACGGCCGCCCCGAACGCCCCTTGGCGCCCGGCGCGCACCACTCCCGCACGCTCGCCCTGGTATCCCGACCCGCACGCCGGGTCCAGCGCCGTTTGCTTCGTCTCACGAAATCTCCCCCCCGCCGCCCGTCAGCCGAATCCCGCCACCACTCCCAGCAGACGCCCCAACACCCGATCCGCCCACGCGAGCGGAATCGCCAGGATGTACCGCCCGGCTACCACCGCCAACAGAAGCCCTACCCACCCGTAGCGCGCAACCTGCTCCCACTGCGGACGCCACTTCAGCGGCATCAGCCCGTCCACCACACGGCTCCCGTCGAGCGGCGGAAACGGCAGCATGTTGAACAGCGCCAGCGCCACGTTCATCATGATCGTGATGTTGAGCAACACGCTCACGCCGCTGTTGCCAAGCATCCAGTCCGGCTTGATGCGGAACAGCAGCCCCCACACCACCGTCGCCAGGAGCGCGATGATCACGTTCGAAAGCGGCCCCGCCGCGGCCGTGATCATCATGCCCGTGCGCATGGTGGTCGAGCGACGGAACCGCATCGGGTTCACCGGCACCGGACGCGCCCACCCGAACGGGATGCCCATCAGCGGCAACAGCAGCGTTCCGATCGGATCGATGTGGGCAATGGGATTCAGCGTCAGCCGCCCCTGGCGCGATGCCGTGTCGTCACCCAGCCGGAACGCCGACCACGCATGCGCCCACTCGTGCACCGTCAGCGAGAGCACCAACGGCACGAGCATCATGACTTTTTCCAGCAGCCAGTTTCGATCCACGCAGAACGTGAAGCAGAAATGAGAGGGGCCCGCAAGGAACAAAGCTCCCGGAGGCACCGCTTCGACGCCACACCGGCACCGCCCCGGCCTGCGTGCTAGCCTCCGCCGCCCATGTCCGACGCCTCCGCCCATCCCGCGGCTGCCACCCCGTCCCTCGAGCTCCCGTCGATCCCCGCGGTCTCCCTCGCCCACACCGGAAATCGCCAGGTCGCCCTCGCCTTCCTCCGCTCCGCCCAGGGCTCCATGACCCTCACCGCCCTGCCATGGGTCGTCATGGGCGCCGGCGGCAAGAGCTCCGACGTCGGCCTCGCCGGCACCGTCGTCACCATCACCTATCTCGCCGCATGCCTCGTCGCTCCGCGCGCAGGAAAGACCGTCGGTCGCCAACGACTCATCGTCGCCGCGTGTTCCATCACCCTCCTCATCCTCGCGGCCATGGCCTCGTCGCGCTCTGTCCTCGCGCTCTTCCTGCTCGTCGGGCTCTTCGGAATCACCGCCGGCCTGTTCTGGCCCACCGTCGTCGGTTGGCTCTCCGCAGGACAGCAGGGCGACCCTCTCAACCGCAGGCTCGGCAGGTTCAACGCCTCCTGGTCCGCCGGCGCCATCGTCGGCACCCTCGCCGCCGGCCCCCTGCTCTCACACACCTGGCTCCCCTTCGTCGTTGCCATTGCCATCGAGTGCGTCACCATCGCCCTCGCCGCCACCGCGCCTCGGCCCATGGAAGACCCCGTGGAGACAACCGCCCCCGATACGAGCGGTCCCGTGGCCCCCAACACGATGATGCGCGTCGCGGCGCTCGCCTTCGCTGCCGCGTGGCTCGGCATGGGAGTCATCCGCTATCCGCTCGTGTCCGCGATCAAGGAGCTCTCCCTCGGCCCTCGTACCCACTCGGTGATCGCCGCCGCCCTCAGCCTCACCCTCTCGATTGCCTTCTACGCCCTCGCGCGATCGAATCGCTGGCAACACAGCTCCGCTGTCATCCTCTCCGCCGGACTCGTCGCATCCTTCGCCCTCGGCGCCATCGCCCTGTGCGGAAGTGGATGGTCCATGGGGCTCCTCGTCATCGTCGCCTCCGCGGGAATGGCCGTCTGCAGCCAGGCCGACCTGTATTGGAGAGCTTCCGCCAGACGCGACCGCGCCGCATCCATGGCCTCCCACGAAGTCCTCGCGTCGGTTGTCTTCGCTGTCGGCTCCTGGGGCGGTGGATGGGTCGGTGCGAGATTCGGTATCTCGTGGACCTTCCCCGCCGCCGCGAGCCTCATGCTGGTTGCGATGGCTGCCGCTGGCGTCGCCGCCACCTCCCGCAAACACCCCTCCGCCCCACCGGCGGCCGCTGCTCGCTAGCCGCCCCCTCTCGAGCGCACGAATCTTCACCGGTGCCGGCACTTGCCGTTGGGCGTGTCTGGTGGGCGAGCCCGGGCCTCACTGCCCCGCGGGCGATGTCTGCAACGGCGGCGTCTGCAAGGCGGCCTCGGGCTTCGCCGCGCTCGGCGCTCCCTGCTCCGTGCCCGGCTCCGCGTGCGGTCCCTGCTGTGACACGCTGATCGGATTCTGCGACGGCGGAGTCCGCGTCTTGCGGTGCGACGACACGCCGTCGTGGTCTCAGAAGGACCTGGGATGCGCGGAGTACTCGAAATCCGACTCGATCCCTGCTTCCATGGCCTTCCACGTGACCTCGGGACAGAAGTACGGTGTCATCACGAGCTACTCGGGCTCTGCCACCGACATCACGGTCAATCGCACGGGTCCCTGAGCGCAAGTCACGCGGCGCAGATCGCGGCGCATCGAAGGCGATGCGCCGCATCAGGGATTGGGAATGCCCCGCTCGCGCCGGAACTCGCGGCACTGCTGGCTGCCCGCTTGGAAGGCGCGACATACCCGGGCGCGGACCTCGTACACTTGGCAGTGGTGCGGCTTGCCCGGCAGGCCCAGGTGAACGCACGCGCCATCCTCTTCGCGCATCAGGAACGCACGCTCCCCGAAGTGTCCTTCGCCCAGCGAATCAATCATGTCCTGACGCCCGATCGATGCCCAGCACGCCACGTCCTCCTCCGTCACCAGAATGGTTCCCTCGCGCTGATGACAGCAGGCCGAGCAGGTGAGGCAGTCGAAAACGGGGAGTTCCATGATGTCGTCTCGCTCCAAGCGCAGCGGACCGTAGCGCCCACGTAAAGGGAAGACCAGGGTTGTTGATGCGGGCGGGCGGGAGCGTGGCGTATGATCGCCGCATGACCAACGAAGGCGCGCAGAAGCAATCGGAGGAGCAGGAAGAACCATCGGAATGGACTCGCTTGCCGGATCCGCAGGAAGAGCGTCCGAGCGGAGCCGGGCGATCCGACGTGCGACACACTCTCGAGGAGGGAGCTGGCGCGATCGCTGCGGTGGTCGGAAAGGGGATGCGGCGGGCTTCGACCATCGTCGGTGCGCCGGCCTCTTCGGAAGTCGATGCGCTGATGGACAGCACCGATCTGCCGGAGGTCGGCCCGGAGCCCGATGCGCTCAACGCCCTCGCCGTGCGCCTGGACCGGGAGGCGGATCTGTGGAGAGCTCTCGCGTTGAAGGCCGTCGCGAGGGCCGCGTGGGTGGACAGAACAGCGCACGCGGCAGCTGTGATCGGCGCGCTGGGGACGCTGGCGCTGGCTGGGATTTCCGGGCTGCGAGCGTTGTTCGGCGGCGTGTCCTGGCCAGCCGCGGGGATGCTCGGGATGGGGTTGGTGGCGCTGGCCACCGGAGCGTCCCTGGTGGGCGTGGTGGGGGCAGCGATACGCAAAGGTCAGCGTGAGATCTGGCGGGATGCGCTTGCGCGCGCGGATCTGACGGAGCTTCGGTTGCATCGGGTGGCGGTGGTCCTGGCGACGCGCAAGGACGCGGCGCAGGGCTACGCGGAAGCCCTGCGAAGGCTGGAGCGCGAGACGTCGGCACCGGTTCGATAGGCGCGCGAGACCTGGGCGAGGCTGTGAAGCAAGAAAGTATTTGACACCCGCCTTGCTGTGAATAGAATCACAACCACATGGAGCCGACGCCCCAGACGACGAGCCCGGCACACGAACGCCCCCGCGGGCGTCCGGGGCGCCGGGTGTCGCTGCAGACGGTCGAGCGGCTGAGCACGTACCGCAAGGTGCTCGAGGAGATGCACCAGGAAGGCACAGAGTACGTCTACTCGCAGCAGCTCGCCGAGCTGGCCGGGGTCTCCCCGGCGCAACTGCGACGCGACTTGGCGTCGTTCGGCACCTTCGGCAACATCGCCCGCGGATACCACGTATACCAGATGATCCGCACGATCAGCCGGATCCTTGGCACCGACACGCCCCAAACCCTGGCGCTCATCGGCGTCGGCGACCTCGGCCGCTCCCTGCTCAGCTACCGGGGCTTCGAGGAGCGCGGGTTCCACGTCGGTGTCTGCTTCGACCTCGACCCCGAGAAGGTCGGCCGGGTGTTCGCCGGACGCCGTTGCCACGGGATGGACGAGCTCGAGCTGGTCACCAAGGAGTACCAGGTCCGGGTCGCGGTCCTCGCGTGCCGCCCCCAGGGCCTGCAGAAGATCATCGACCGCCTGGCCAAGGCCGGCGTTCGCTCGTTCCTGAACTTCGTGCCCAAGCGGGTGAGTCCCCCCCCGGGTGGGTACGTGGAGGAGATCGACATCGCCGCGAGGCTCGAGAAGCTGTCATTTCTCGACCACGCGGGGGTTGCCCCGGAGACTGAAAAGCGGTAGCGGACTTGGACCCGACTGGCGCCTGCGCCTCGTTGCGCAGGACGGACCTCGGGCCCATCGACGAAGTCACACCCGAGCCGGCAGCCTGGCTGCTCGGCGGGTTCAGGCTCACGCGGACCGGGCTCTTCTTGCCCCTCCCGGGTCACCGCGCATCCGGTTCGTCTGATGCTGTGACAGGTTTCACTGTGAAAGGGATAGCAACGATTCACCAGAGCGGTTCCCTTGACTCCCATACCCTCGCCGATTCCCACGGCCGCCTCATCGACGAGGAGAAACCGCTCACCCATCAGGGCATCGAGGCCGCCGGATGACGCTCCCTTGTGTTTCCGCCCCTTGCTGGAGGATTGCCATGCGCCCGGTCGAAGAGATCATCCGATGCGAAGAAGACCTGACCCCGGATCACCTGATCCCCCTGCTCCAGAAAATCCAGGCTGAGCAGGGCTTCCTTCCCGAATCAGCCATCGAGCAGGTCTCGACCGCCCTCGGTATCCCTGCCAGCCGCGTCTACGGCGTCGCCACCTTCTATAACCAGTTCCGCTTCGCCCCCTTCGGCAAGCACGTCATCGAGGTCTGCCGCGGCACCGCCTGCCACGTCAAGCAGAGCCTCCTCGTCAAACAACACCTCGAGCGTCGCCTCAAGCTCCGCGATGACGGAAACTCCAAGGACAACCGCTACACCGTCGTGTGCGTTGCCTGCCTCGGCGCCTGCTCCATCGCACCCGTCATCAAGATCGACGGCGAGTTCCACGGGCACCTCACCATCGAGAAGCTCGACCGGCTGCTCGACGAAGTCGAATCCTCCGACGCCGCCGTCGCGGAGGAAGCGAGGCAATCATGAGAGACAGCGTTCTGGTATCCCCTTGCTGCAATCGCTGCTGGCATTCGCCGTCCAAACCCTGCCGCGACCTGGTCGAGTGCATCGCCAGCGGCCCCCTGTGTCACGACGACGACGCCTGCAAGAAGCTCCGCGCCAGCCGTCACGCGACCGCGCGACGCGGCGGTGACGGAACCCTCATCTTCGTCGGCGCAGGGACCTGCGGCCGTGCCAATGGCTCCACCCGCGTCATCGAGCGCATCCGCGACTTCCTCGAGGCCCACTCCGTCCAGGCCCGCATCGTCGAGGTCGGCTGCGTCGGCTACTGCCAGCGCGAAGTCTTCGTCGACATCCAAATCGGCGAAGACCGCCTCGCCTACTGCGACATCACCCCCGAGAACATCGACCAGCTCCTTCGTGAGGTCTTCCTCGAGCACAAACGCGTCAACCAGTTCCTGCTCGGCCGCCATGGCGAAGGCTCTCCCGACCTCGACGTCCCCCGCGTGTCCGACGCGCCCTACTTCATCCGTCAGACCAAGGTCGTGCTCGAGAAGTGCGGGCTGATCGATCCCACGTCGCTCGACGCCGCTCTGGCCAACGGGGCCTTCACCGGCGCCTCCAAGGCGTTGTTGAAGATGACGCCTGCGGAGGTGGTGGACGAGGTGCTCAAGTCCGGCTTGCGTGGGCGCGGCGGCGGTGGGTTCCCCACGGGCCAGAAGTGGAAGATCGCGCTGGAGCAGCCCAGGGCGCAGAAGTACCTCATCTGCAACGCCGACGAAGGGGATCCCGGCGCGTTCATGGACCGCGCGGTGCTCGAGAGCGACCCCTTCCGTCTGCTGGAGGGCATGCTCATCGCGGCCTACGCCATCGGCGCAAGCCAGGGCTACATCTACTGCCGCGCAGAGTACCCGCTGGCCCTCGACCGCCTCTACGACGCCATCGCGCAGCTCCGCGCCGTGGGACTTCTCGGCCGCGACATCCTCGGCAGCCTCTTCTCCTTCGACATCATCATCAAGCAGGGCGCCGGCGCCTTCGTGTGCGGCGAGGAGACCGCCATCCTCGCGTCGATCGAAGGCGGTCGCGGCATGCCTCGCGCCCGTCCCCCCTTCCCCGCCGTCGCGGGACTCCACGGCAAGCCCACGGTCCTCAACAACGTCGAGACCCTCGCCAACGTCCCCTCCATCCTCAACCGCGGCGCCGCGTGGTTCCAGAGCCTCGGCCTCGACAAGGGCGCTGGCACCAAGGTCTTCGCTCTCAGCGGCACTGTGCGCAACACCGGTCTCGTCGAGGTCCCCGTCGGCACCCCGCTGCGCGACATCATCTACGAGATCGGCGGCGGGCCCCTGCCCGGCCACCAGATCAAGGCCGTGCAGATGGGCGGCCCCAGCGGCGGCTGCATCCCCGACGCCTACCTCGACGTCCCTGCCGACTACGGCAAGCTCCAGGAGCTCGGCGCCATGATGGGCTCGGGCGGCATGGTCGTCATGGACGACCGCTCGTGCATGGTCGACGTCGCCAAGTTCTTCATGGAGTTCATTCGCAACGAGTCGTGCGGCAAGTGCACACCGTGCCGCGAGGGGACCACGCGCATGCACGAGATCCTGTGCAGCCTCACCGAGCGTCCTCTCGGCGACGAGATGCGCCGCCTCGAGCGTTTCCAGGGGATCCTGCACCTCGAGGAGCTCGCGCGCACGGTCAAGGACGCGTCGCTGTGCGGCCTCGGACAGACCGCCGCCAACCCGGTCTTGAGCACGCTGCGGTTCTTCCGCGACGAGTACCGGGCCCACATCCTCGAGAACCGTTGTCCTGCCGGCGCGTGCCAGGGACTGCGCACCTACGAGGTCGACAACGAGCTGTGCGTGGGCTGCCTGCTGTGCAAGAAGGCCTGCCCGAGCGACGCCATCATCGGCGAGCGCAAGCAGGCCCACTACATCCTCGTTGACAAGTGCGCGGGCTGCGGCTCGTGCGTGGACGCTTGTCCCAAGAAGGCCATCCACCAGGTCGTCACGGCGTGAAGAGGTAAGCCATGGGCATTACGATCAATGGACAGAACATCGACTTCACCCCGGGCGAGACGGTCCTGAAGGTCGCCAAGCGCGCCGGGATTCACATCCCCAACCTCTGCTCCCTCGAATGGGCAGACACCCCGACCGCCTCCTGCCGCATGTGTCTCGTCGAGGTCGAAGGCATGCCGCGGCTCATGACCAGCTGCACCCTCGAGGCCAAGGAAGGCATGGTCGTCCGTACCCACACCAAGCGGGTCGTCGACGTGCGTCGCAACCTCGTCGAGCTGCTCGTCGCAAACCACCCCCAGGACTGCCTGGTCTGCTCGCGCAACGGCGACTGCGAGCTCCAGACGCTCTCCGAGGATCTCGGCGTGCGCGAGCGTCGCTACTCCGGCATCAAGAAGAACCTCTCCATCGACCTGTCGTCGCCGGCAATCGTTCGTGACCCGAACAAGTGCATCCTCTGCGGACGCTGCGTCACCACTTGCCACGCCGGTCAGGGCGTCGGCGCCATCGACTTCGCCTGCCGAGGCTTCAAGACGCGCGTCGCCCCCTCCTTCCACCTCGGCCTCAACGTCTCCGAGTGCGTCTTCTGCGGTCAGTGCGTCCGCGCCTGCCCCACCGGCGCCCTCACGGAGAAGAGCCACGTCTCCAGGGTCCTCGAGGCCCTCGCCGACCCCGACAAGGTCGTTGTGGTCCAAATCGCTCCGGCCGTTCCCGCTACCCTGCAGAACAAAGCCGAGGCCCCCTCGGTTCGCGCCACCCTCGAGCGCATGGCCGGCGCCCTCAAGCGCATCGGCTTCCGCGCCGTCTTCGACACCGCCTTCACCGCCGACCTCACCATCATGGAAGAGGTCTCCGAGCTCATCCACCGCGTCCAAACCGGCGGCGTCCTGCCGATGATGACCTCCTGCTCCCCCGGATGGGTCCAGTTCGTGGAGCTCCATCACCCCGAGCTCATCCCCCACATGTCCACCTGCAAGTCCCCCCAGCAGATGGCAGGCGCCCTCATCAAAGAGGTCTACCCAGGCTACATCGGCATCGACCGCAGTAAGCTCGTCTGCGTCTCCATCATGCCCTGCACCGCCAAGAAGTTCGAAGCCAACGACCAGGGCGACGTCGACTTCGTGCTCACCACCCGTGAGTTCGAGCAGCTTCTCGAGCGACACGGTATGTCGCTCGACCGCTGCACCGATCGCGTGCCCCTCGATCCGCCGTTCTCCGAGGCCACAGGAGCGGGACGCCTGTTCGGCGGTACCGGCGGCGTGATGGAAGCAGCCATCCGCACGGCGGTGCACATGCTCACCGGCGCGGACATGAAGAACGGACCAAAAATCTCCGAAGTGCGGGGACTCGACGGCCTCAAGACCCTGTCCCTCGAGGTCGGAGGTGCTACGCTCAACTTCGCCGTCGTCAACGGCCTGGGCCGCGT
Source organism: uncultured Polyangiaceae bacterium (assembly GCA_964393505.1). Classification (GTDB taxonomy): domain Bacteria; phylum Myxococcota_A; class Polyangia; order Polyangiales; family Polyangiaceae; genus JACRCQ01. Next base: position 15,032 of record CAYMUE010000039.1, on the reverse strand, counting down.
CAAGCCGTTGATCGATCCCATCGCTGCCGGACAGTCAAACCTGCACTTCGTCGAGGTCATGACCTGCCCCGGTGGCTGCATCGGTGGCGGCGGCCAGCCTCTCGAAACCGACATGAAGGCGGTGCAGGAGCGCCTCGAGCGACTCTACGACACCGATCGTCGCTCGCGTAACCGCACCTCGCACTCCAACGAGGAGGTCCAGTCGCTGTACGCCACGATGCTCGGACGCCCCCTGGGCGAAGTGAGCCACCACCTGTTGCATCGCAAGTACGTCGATCGCAGGAAGGAGCTGTAGCGACGGACGCGCGACGCTTGCAGTACGATGCCGCTGTCGGCCCCGGGCGGCGGCAGCTCGGGCCGGCTCGAGCCGGCCCGGGTAACCGCGACGGGCATTCGATCGGAGAGGGTGGGCCATGCTGGAGCAACGGAAGTCGGGCGTGATTCACACCATCAAGCAGAACTGCAGGCGCTGCTACACGTGCGTGCGCGATTGCCCCGCCAAGGCAATCCGGATCGTCGACGGCCAGGCGTCCGTCGTCGAGGAGCGCTGCATCGCCTGCGGCAACTGCACCGCCGTCTGCTCCCAGGGCGCCAAGGCCTATGTCAGCGGCGTCGAGAGAGTGATCGAGCTGCTGTCCGATAGCGGCCCCGTCGCTGCTATGCTCGCCCCTTCGTTCCCTGCCGACTTCCCCGATGCTTCTGCCGAGTCCCTCGTGGGGACGTTGCGACAGCTCGGTTTCTCGCATGTTGTCGAGGTGGCTCACGGTGCCGACGCCGTGAGCCGCGCTTACCGCGGCTGGCTTCGCGAGAACCCCGATGGCGTTCGCATCACGACGACCTGTCCCGCCGTGGTGGAGTACATCCGCAAGTACAAGCCCGAGCTCACCCAGTGCCTTATCCCGATCGTGTCGCCCATGGTCGCAACCGCCAAAGAGGTCAAGCGACGCTACGGTGACAAGGTCCGATGCGTGTTCATCGGCCCCTGCGTCGCCAAGAAGCTCGAAATCCGCAATCCCGAGGTGGCCGGAATCGTCGATGAGGTCCTCACCTTCCAGGAACTCCGGCGCCTGATGCTGGTCAAGTCGGTGCCCCTCGGCTGGGCGCCCCCCTCACGCTTCGATCCCCCCGAAGGGGGCGGCGGAAGAGTCTATCCCCTCGTGGGCGGCCTGCTGCGCAGCTCGGGGATCAAGCGGGATCCGCTTCAGCCGGAGGTCACCGTCCTCAGCGGCCAGTCCGAAACGATCGAGGTGTTGAGCAACCTGACGCGCGACGAAGGGCCACGGCTCCTGGTCGAGGCCTTGATGTGCCGGGGTTGCTACTCCGGACCGGGGATGTACCTGCACCACCGCAGGCTGCAACGCAAGCAGCGCATCTCGGACTACGTCACGTCCAAGCGCACCACGCTCCCCACGGACGGGACCCCGGAGCAGGAGGATCAGGACCTCGCCTCGTTGCACAGGGAGTTCACGCCCGACGATCAGCGGCTCAAGGAGCCGAACGAGTCGGAGATCAAGCAGATCCTCGCGCGGACCAACAAGTTCTCCCAGGAGGACGAGCTCAACTGCGGGGCATGCGGCTACCCCACGTGCCGGGCCAAGGCTGTGGCCGTGTACCGCGGGCTCGCCGAGGAGGCGATGTGCCTGCCCTTCATGGTCGAGCAGGCCGAACGCGTCTGCCACGAGCTCAAGATCCCCTGGGGCGAGCTGCGCGACGTCCACCGCCACCTCATCAACACCGAGAAGCTCGCCTCCATGGGGCAAATGGCGGCCGGCGTCGCCCACGAGCTGAACAACCCCCTGAGCACGATCCTGTTGTACTCGAACATCCTGCGGCGCAGGCTGCAAGCGCGCTCGGAGTTCGATCACGACCTGCGTCTGCTCGAGGACGAAGCGCAGCGGTGCAAGAAGATCATCGGCAACCTCCTCGACTTCGCACGGCAGAACCGCGTCAAGCTCGAGTCCACCCTCGTGGAGCCACTGCTGCGCCAGGCCGCCGACGAGTCGCGCTATGCGGCCCAGGACGGTGAGGGCCACCGCGTCAGCGTCGTGGTCGACTGCCCGCCGGACCTGCGCGCCGAAATGGACCGCGACCAGATCGCCCAGGTCCTCGGAAACCTCGTCAAGAACGCCATCGAGGCCATGGAAGGCCGGAGCGGCCTGGTCCGCGTCGAGGCGCGTTTCGTCCCCGATCGTGAGCGCGTGCGCATCTCGGTCTCCGACCAGGGTGTCGGCATCCCTCCCGAAGCGCGCGACAAGATCTTCCAGCCGTTCTTCACCACCAAAAGCATCGGCAAGGGCACGGGCCTCGGCCTGCCAATCTCATACGGCATCGTCAAGATGCATCGGGGCACGATCTGGTTCGAATCGGAGTCGGACAAGGGAACCACGTTCCACCTCGAGCTTCCGCAGAACCAGACCCTGCACGCCAGGAGCATAAGCAATGAGCAAGCGAACGATTCTATTCGTGGATGATGACCGGGACTTCCTGCGGGCGCAGGAGGCGTGGTTCGGCGCCAAGGGGTATCGCGTGTTGACGGCCGAGAGCGGCGATCTGGCCATCGAGCTGCTTCGCACGGAAACGCCGGACATCATCTTCCTCGACCTGATGATGGAGCATTACGACTCCGGCTTCCAGCTCAGCCATAAGCTGCGCAAGGATCCGAAGCTGGCATCGGTGCCGATGGTGATGCTCTCGGGCGTGGCGGCGGCCACCGGTCAGCGCTTCGACAACCATCCCGACAGCCTGAAGTCATGGTCGAAGCTCGACGGGTTCGTGGACAAGCCGGTCACGAGCAAGCAGCTCCTCAAGGAGGTGCAGGAGCGCCTCGGCGAGTAAGCGTAGCCGTCGACGAATGACGAAGCCTGCGATCCGTGGGAGGTCGCGATGTCGAGCAAGGGCAGGGTCCTCGTAATTGACGACGAGTACGGGGTGAGGTCGGGCATCCGTCTGATCCTCGAAATGGAAGGCTACGAGGTCGATGACGCGGAAACGGGGCGATCGGCACTTGCCAAGCTGGATCGCCACCGCTTCGACGTCGCACTGATCGACTACCAGCTGCCGGACATCGATGGCTTGACGCTGCTGCAGGCGATGCGCGCGCGGAAGCTCGACACGATGACCTGCATGATCACCGCGTACGCCAACATCGACACAGCCATCGCCGCCACCCGCCAGGGGATCGACTTCTTCCTCCCCAAGCCGTTCCTTCCCGACGATCTGATCGGCGTTCTCGAGACGCTGCTGCGACACCGTCGGCTCAAGGAGGACGCCGAACGTTTGCGCGCAGAGCATGAGGCAAGCCTGCTCGCCCTCGCGTCGGAGAAGTCGCAGACCCACTCCCTGGTGTCGTGTCTGAGCGACGCCGTCCTGGTGGTGAACCGCGACGGAGAGGTCGTGCTCGCAAACCCCTCGATGGCCTCCATCCTGCAAACCAACGAGGCGTCCGTCCTGCGCCGCCCCTTCGCCGAGGTGCTCGCTGCCCCCTCCTTCGACCTGCTGCGCGAAAAGCTCGCCGCGGGCTCCAGCGAGCGCATGGTCTTCGAGCTCGAGCTCGGAGAGCGCAGCTTCGTGGTCAGCGTCGTGACCTTCCTCGCTGAACAGGGCGACGAGCGCGGCCGCATCGTGACCATGTCCGACACTACAGTCGTTCGCAAGATGGCCCTCGAGCGATCTCGCTTCATCCGCACGATGGTCCACGAGTTCAAGTCCCCCCTCGGCGCCATCAAGAGCATGCTCGAAGTCGTCGAGGACAAAAGCCTCGGCGACTCAATCGATCCCTATCTGTCGTTCATCGGACGCGCCAACCACCGGATCGACAAGCTGGTCGAGCTCATCGTCGACCTGCTGTCGCTCTCCAGGATCGACCAGGAGCGTCAGATCGCCCCGGCGGAACCGATCGCCGTGAAGCCCGCGGTCGATGAGATCCTCGACGTTCTGCGTCCGAGAGCCGAATCCCGGGGCATCCAGATGATGGCGACGGTTCCCGCGGACCTTCCCATGGTCCCGATGCGGGGCGACGACCTGCGCACCGTGCTGATGAATCTGGTGGGCAACGCCGTGAAGTACAACCGCGATGGCGGGTCTGTCTCGGTGGACGCTTCCCGGGAAGGAACCTGGGTCACACTGCGAGTGACCGACACGGGCCTCGGGATCAAGCAGGAAAACGTACCGCACGTCTTCGAGGAGTTCTTCCGGGAGAAGGGCCCGGCAACGAGAGACATCGAAGGCAACGGACTCGGACTCGCGATCGTCAAGCGGCTCGCCGAACGTGCCGGTGGACGCGTCGGAGTCGAGAGCGTCGAGGGCAAAGGCACGACCTTCACGGTGAACATTCCCGCGTAGCGCTCCCTTCTCCCAATCCGCTGCACCTACCCCCCCTTCCCTCTCATCCCTCTCCGCACCCGCCCTCTCATCATCAATCTGCGTGCATCTGCGCAGTCTGCGGCCGCACCTATCCATCTGCGTGCATCTGCGCAGCCTGCGGCCGCACCTATCCATCTGCGTGCATCTGCGCAATCTGCGGCCGCACCTATCCATCTGCGTGCATCTGCGCAGTCTGCGGCTTCCGATGGGCGTAAAGGGGAAACGAGGAGGATCAGGCCGCGATGCGACCCGCAATCACTTCTGGAAATCGAGCGACCACTTCTGCAGGGTCCCCGTATCGCCCGACGCCTCGTCGATGACGATGAGTCGCCAGGAGCCCTTCATGTCCTGCCCCACGAAGTCCGGGACCGTGAAGGTTCGGGGCACGAACGCTCCGTCGCTGGCGTCGGCCTTGAGCAACACGACGTCGCCTGGGACGCCGAAGCGCTGGAGCTTGACGGTGAGGTCGCCCTTGGCGGGGTGGGCGATGTCCACGCCAACGCTCAGTCCCTTGATGGTGGCCGAGTCGGGGACTTCGATGCTCGTGAAGACGCCGGCCATGGAGCCGTCGGGGATCGCTTTGGTCTCGGTGCTCTCGTAGTGCGTGCCGTTGTTCGCGCAGGTGCCGCCGGGGCAACGCGTGATCGCCAGCGACCAGCTATTGAGCTTGCCCTTGTCGGCCTTCGCCCGATCGATCACGACCAGCTTCCAGGTGCCCTTGGCGTCGATGCCGTTGAACTCCGCGGGGGCAAACGTGCGCTTGAGGTCGTCGTCGCCGCTGCCTTCGCGATCGACCAGCACGACTTCGGGGCCGCCGTCCTTGACGAGCTTGACGGTGAGGTCGCCGCGGTATGTGTGAGAGATGTCGACGGTGACGGAGAGGGAAGCGATGCCGCCGCCTTCGGGGACTTCGATGACGCTGGTGACGCCGGTCGGGTCGCTGTCAGGGATGTCGACGGAGGTAGTGTTCTTGTACTCGCTGCCCGAGTCGGTGCAGGCGACGTTGGTCTCGCAGTCGGTGTCATCGCAGTCGATCTTGCCGTCGAGGTCGTTGTCCTTCTTGTCGTTGCAGACCTCGGGGACCTTCTTGATCTGCGGCAGGTCCGCGCCGTACACACTCGCGAACTCCTTGATGTACCGATAGGAGATCCAGCCGTACCCGGCGCCGTTGGGGTTCTGCACGCCGAAACGGCTGGTGCCCCAGCTGTTCTTGAAGAGGAAGAAGCCCTTCTCCATGACGGGCTTGCCCTCGGCGTCGACAACCGGCTTGCCCTCGCCGTCGATGGTCTGAACCTCGAGGTTGTCATCCCAGCCGACGAGGAGGAAGGAATGGCCTGCGGGCTTCTTGAGGCTCTCCTCCTTGTCCTTGGCGTTGGGGTACAGAACGTAGCCCTTGGCCGAGTAGGAGCTGTTGGTCGGGAGGGGCGAAGCACCGTGGTTCCAGGCCTGATAGAAGAACTTGCCGCCGGCCACGACGGCCTGTCGCTTGCCGTACATGAAGGCCTTGATGCTCTTGTCCGACGAGTTGACCCAGCGGCCAGCGGGGAGCTGGAAGCGCGGCGCATCCAGCGCGGACTGCGGCGGATCGCCGTTCGTGTAGCACTTGACCGGCACGTCCTTGCTGCCGTCGCACTTCGGATCATTCGAGGAGTTCCACTTCGTGGTCTGATACGGCCACGCGGTCTCCTCGGGGATGCCGTACTCGTGGATCGCATCGATGTTCTGATCCGCACTGGAGCCTTCGGTATTGGTGAAGGCCCCGAGCTCGACCTTCGCCGACCACTGCAGGAACTGCTCGGAGAAGTCCGGGGTCTTGTAGGTCCCCTCCGCGATGTACAGGTGCTCCATCAGCGCGACCGTCGAGAAGATCGAGCACACCCCGCGGCTCGCCTGGTTGCGCACCGGCGACTGCAGCTTCATCAGGTCCGTGAACGCCGGCGGATACGTCGCGTCGGCCTTGCCCTCCTCCGGAATCGTGGAGTTGTCCGGCGCCCCCGACAACAGCGCATCGGGATCGCTGAGCGCTTCCTCCTCCGCTGCGGGCGGGATCGTGGGATCGCCCGAGGCGGGAGTGTCGCTGTCCGACGAGCAGGCAGCGATGGAAGCGAAGAGGAAGACGAGGGCCGGAGCCGTGAGGGGCGAGAGGCGAACGGAGTGGATCATGGTGGGACAGGATAGCGGAAGACCGACGGTCGGGGAAGCAGGCCCAACGCAATTTCTCAGGATTCGTGGAGGGCATGGTGGCCTGGGGAGCCGGGGAGTCCCGCCCGAAGGGCCGGGGGCGTTGTGCCGCTGTCCGGTTCAGGCCGCGGGCGGGCTTCCGCCCCAATCCGCGGGTGTGACCTTGTGCTGCTGCAGCAGGTTCAGGAGGTGTTGCGGCTGCACACCCATGTTCTGGGCCGCGACGACCACGTTGCCCTGCGCCTTCTGCATGGCGGCGATCAGCATGCCGCGAAGGTCCCCCATGCCGCCCATCATCGTCGCCTTCGCCGCGCTCGCCCCCGCGACCTTGCGTTGCAGGGCGTAGTCCACGCCGAAGTCCCCGCGGGCCCGGTACACGAACACGGCCTTGCCTATCCGCACCTGGTCGCCGTCCCTAAGCAGCCGCACCGTGATCTGCTGCCCGTTGACAAACGTCCCGTTGCTGCTGTCCATGTCCTTGATCTGCAGTCCCCCCGGCACGGCCTGGAACTGACAGTGCACCCTCGACGCGTCCGGATCCGTCGTCTGGATGAAGTTCCCCAGCCCCCGCCCGATCGTCGCCGTGCGATTCGCCACGTGGAAGGTCTTGCCCTGCACATCGCCCGCGATGCCCACCAGCCAGTTGAGCTGCGCGGAGATCGATTCTGCCGCTGTGGTCCCGCTCCCCGGCGGCACCGAGAGGGGCCCACCGGCGCGTGGCGGGAGCGACCTCGACCGCGCGGGAGGAGCAGCCGCCGACGCTCCGGACATCCGACGGACGACCAGCAGGAGCAGCAGCCCCATCACCAGGGCGATTGCAGCAACGATCAGGACGCGTACGAGCACGGCACGTACTGTATCTGCCGGGCGAAGAGGCGTCCACATTCCGGCCGGACGAACCGCCGCTTGACGCCTCGCATCGCGCAAGGGACAGTCCCGGCCCCAACTCCGACTGCCCGGACATCGCGTCGGATCACGAAGCATGCGAGGTACTCCGTGAGCTTCCCTTACCACTTCTCCGCCTCCGCGCAGGCCATGCGCCCCTCCCCCATCCGCGAGCTGTTCAAACTCATCCAGCGCCCGGGAATGATCTCCTTCGCCGGAGGATTGCCCGACCCCGCCATCTTCCCGACCCGCGAGTTCGCCCAGTGCGCCCCCGTCCTCGACGATAAGGGGACCGTCGCCCTGCAATACGGCGCCACCGAGGGCTACGCTCCCCTCGTCGATCTGCTCCGTGAACGCATGGAGAAACCTCTGGGACGCCCCATCCGCCCCGAGGAGGTCATCATCTCGTCGGGCTCACAGCAGGTCATGGACATGCTCTCTCGCGTGCTCATCGACCCCGGCGACGTCATCATCACCGAAGCGCCCACCTACCCCGGCGCGCTGCACACCTTCCGCAACCAGGGCGCCCGCTTCGCCGTCGTGCCTTGCGACGCCTCCGGCATGATCGTCGACAAGCTCCCCGAGGTCATCGACCGCTGCCGCAAGGAGACCGGCAAGCTGCCGAAGCTCATCTACAGCATCGTCAACTTCTCGAACCCCTCCGGCGCTTGCCTCGCGGCGGCGCGTCGCCCGCTGCTCGCGCAGATCGCCAGCGCGCACGGCGTGCCCGTGCTCGAGGACGACCCTTACGGTGAGCTGCGGTATCACGGAGAGGCGGCCCCGACAGTGTTCTCCAGCGGCTCGGGGGGGGTGCTCTTCGCCTCGTCGTTCTCCAAGATCCTCGCTCCTGGCGTGCGCGTCGCCTGGGCCGTCGGTGACGCGGAGCTCATCCGCAAAATGGCCATCTCCAAGCAGGGAATGGACCTGTGCACCTCCGTCGTCGCCCAGGTGCTCGTTGCCGAGTACTGCCGTCGCGGCTTCCTCGATGCCCACCTCGAGCGCATTCGAGCGCACTACAAGGCCAAGGCCGACGCCATGAGCGAGGCGCTCCGGCGCAGGCTCCCCGAGGGGGCTGCGCGATGGAACGATCCCGAGGGCGGATTCTTCTTCTGGGTGGAGCTCGCCAAGGGCAACGCACGCGACCTGTTCCAAAAAGCCGTCGATGCCGGCGTCGCCTTCCTGCCGGGCGACACCTGCTACCCGTCCAGGAACGAGACCGTCGGTGAGGCTGTCGACGGAAGTCGCTTCGCGAGGCTGTGCTTCACCTTCGCGCAGCCGGCGGAGATCGACGAAGGGGCCCGGCGTCTCGCCGAAGCTCTCGGCTGATTACCCGAACACTCATCCTACTTCGACGCAGACGCGGCCGGGCCGTGCTAGCCTTGGTCTGCTGGATTCCGTTCAGACTCGGAGGATACACGATGTCTCGTGCCTGGTTGTTCGTGCTCACTGCGTGCTCGGCCCCTGCTGTGTGGGCTGGCTGCGGCAGCGCCGAAGACGCTGCGCTTCCCACAGGAGACGGCGGCTTCAAGGCCGACGCGTCGACCGATACCGGCACACAGGACGGCGCAACCGGGACCGACGGCGGCACGGACGGCAGCGTTCTTCCCGATGGTACGACGCAGCCTGACGTCGTGGTCGATCAACAGGCCGATGCCCCGCCGAAGTGCTCGCCGGGGGTGATCGAGTGCAAGAGCAACGTCAAGCGGCTGTGTCTCGACGACGGCACGTGGGGTCCGGCGGAGGACTGCGGGGCGCAGATCTGCTCGACGGTCTTTGGCTGCGTGGTGTGCCTCCCGGGCACCGGGACGTGCAACGGCAACACGGCCACGCAGTGCAAGCCCGACGGTTCGGGCTTCCAGGACATCGTGTGCGACCCGATCATGGGCAGCACGTGCGACGAGGGGCAGTGCACCGGGCCGTGTGCCCCGAGCAAGCTCGGCAAGAGCTACATCGGTTGCGAGTACTACCCCACGGTCACCCTCAACCCTCTCATCGGAGAGCTGGGCGGCACCGACTCCTTCCACTACGCCATCGCGGTCTCCAACACCTCCGCCGATCCGGCCGACATCCTCATCACCCAGGGAGCCAACAACGTCGCACAGAAGCAAGTAGCCCCGGGCGCCGTCGCAGTCATCGTCTTGCCGTGGACTGCGCTGAAGACCGCCTTGAACGCCACCACCATGCTGGCCAGCGGAGCCTATCGCCTCCGCTCCACGCGGCCCGTGACCGTCTACCAGTTCAATCCTCTCGAGTACGGCGCGGGCGCGTACTACTCGTACACCAACGACGCCTCGCTGCTCCTCCCCGTCAACGCGTGGGGCAAGAAGTACGTGGTCGCCGCGCGCAACACCTGGGACAACGGCAACATCAACTCACCCGGATTCTACAATGTCGTCGCCTCCGACGACGCCACCACTGTCACACTCACGCCTTCGGCCACAGGCAGCTCGGTGCGGGCAGGGGCCGGCGTGGGCGGCGACGGGAACGCCGTGGTAGCTCTGCAGCGCGGGGACTCCCTTCAGGTGCTGTCGGGGACCCCGATCTCGGCCGACGTCACCGGCACGATCGTGACCTCCGACAAGCCGGTCCAAGTGATCGGCGGCCATGCGTGCACCAACGTCCCCGCCAACATCACCGCCTGCGATCACCTCGAGGAGTCGATGTTCCCCATCTCGACCCTCGCCGACGAGTACATCGTCACACCGCCCTCGCTGCCCACCATGGCGCAGCCCAAGTCGTTCTTCGTGCGCGTCATCGCCGTCGAGCCCGCGACGAACATCACCTACGATCCCCCGAATGGCGGCTGGCCTGCGGCTCTCGCCAATACCGGCGACTACGTCGAGCTCGACTCCAGCGCATCGTTCCACATCAAGGCCACCTCCCGGATCCTCGTCTCCCAGTACATGAAGGGACAGAATGCCGGAGGCGGCTCGGGTGACCCCGCCCAGGCCCTCGCCGTCACCAGCGCCCAGTTCCGCAAGGACTACCTGTTCCACGCGCCGGTCAACTACGACCACAACTACGTCAACATCATCGCCCCCAACGGCGCGGCGGTGATGCTCGACGGCGCCCCGGTCGCCGCTGCTTTCGAGCCGGTCGGCGGCACCGGCTTCGGTGTCGCCCGCGTGAAGTTCGCCAACGGGGGCGATGGAAAGCACAGCGTCACGGCCGACAAGGGTGTCGGCATCACCGTCTACGGCTACGGCGACTACACCAGCTACTGGTATCCAGGCGGCTTGAACCTCGCCGACCTGTAGACCGCAGGACGGGCAGCAGGAGCGCGTCTTGCCCCGAGCTGCCCGTCTCCGATCGCCTCGAAGCGCTCCCTATCGGGAGAACTTCCCTTCCGTCTCCATCTGCAACTGCATCATGCGCTGACCGTCGAGGAACGCGATCCCGCGCTTCTGATCGAACTGCGCCTGCGATGCGAACGTGCCGGTCGTGCTGATCTTGAGTTGCCCCTGGGCGACCGATTCGAACTGCTGCATCTCGCCAGCGGGCATGCCTTCCATCTGCTGCTTGGGACCGGTCGCGTACTGCCTCACCTCGACGTCGAGGGAGATCGCACCGGCATCGATGCTCTTCACCCGATAGAGGCGATAGGAAATGGTCTCGAGTCCCGCGAGCGTGGAGCGGGCCTCGGCGATCCAGGCCGCGCCGACGCCGACCGGCTTGTCGGGCACGGGCACGTACATCGCGAAGAGCATCTCCGCGGCGCCGTACAGCACGTACTTCAGCTCCGCCGCAGCGTCCTTCGACACCGTGATCGCGACGTCCTCGGCTCCGCCCGATGGACCGCCCGTGATGCGGAACGAGCTCCCCGTGAGCTTGGCGATCTCCTTGTCGGTTCCCGCGGGGATCTGGCCGGGTTGGGTCGCCGACAGCACCGCCTTGTCCACCTTCACGGTGATCGACGCGGGCGAAAGCTTGTCGCCTCCCTTGGCCTTGTCCACCTTGAACGACAGGGTGAGATCCACCGACGGCAACGCGGAACGCGGACCGGTCCGGATCTGGATGGTCGTGCGTCCTGGGCCCTTCAGATCGATGAGCTCTCGTGCGATCGCGGTCTTCGGGTCTGCGCCCTCGCTTCCCACCTGGATCTTCACGGGCGCGTTCTTGGCATGGCGCGCTTCGGCCAACTCAGGGGGGAACACGCCTCCCGGGGGTGGACCGTCGGGATCGACCGCACGGGCCGATGCCGAAGCGGAAGCCGCGGCGAGGGCTTCGCGCAGCTTAGGGTTGTCGAGCCCCGGGGGCTGGGCGGCGCTGGTTCCTGCATCGACGGCAGGGGACTTGCTGGTCTTGTCCTCGCACGCGACGAACACGGGGGCGAGGCACAACAGCACGCACGGGAGGAGGGATCGGGCACGCAGCATGGGGCGGTATGTAGATCAAACCCGGCCCGGAAGCCAAGGCGCACGGCGGGTCACTTCGCGAGGACGGTAAACGTGCACGAGGCGATCTCGTTGCCGGGCTTCCCAGCAAACTGGTCACATCCCGAACCCGGCTCCCCGGAGTGATCCGCCTCCGAGACGAAGGTGACCTTCGCATCCCCTGGCTGGCACGAGGTGACCGTGGTGGCCCAGCAGTGGGCAGCCTGAACGCACTCCGTGTCGGGCAACGGCTTCGCCGGCACGTTCAGCAACTGCCCACCGCATGAGATGTGGAACCGCACGCACACGAAGCCGGTGTTGTGCTCGTACCTCAGGTTGAAGCCCGCGCTGACCGGGGGGTTCGGCGTGAGCAGGAAGCCCGAGCCCGAGCACTGCGGCCCCACGACGACCGCATCGACGACTGCGGCGTCGGCGACATCCACAACGTTCTTGTCTGCGAGAACGTCCTTGGCGGCGTCCTCGGGACTCTTTTCCTGCGAGACGTCCTTCACGGACGTGTCGTCTTGCAGGGCGTCCTTCGAGGCGTCCACGCCGCCATCGGAAGCGTCGTGCGTGGACACGTCGGCTCCCGAATCCGACGCAGGAGCAGCCTGGAACGATTCACCCCCGCACGCCCCCGCGGGGAGCAGGACGAGCACCGGCCACGGGCGAAGCCTCATGCGCACGGTGTAGCGCACACGAGCGTCCTTGGACAAGACGGCCTTCGAGCTTGCCTTCCTGGGGCGACGTACTACCATGCGCGGCCTCTCTCGAGACAGACGCCTCTGCCCCCGTAGCTCAGAGGATAGAGCAGCGGTTTCCTAAACCGTTGGTCGGCTGTTCGACTCAGCCCGGGGGCGCCACAAAACAAGGGATTCCGCTTCAGAGAAGCCGTTGTGGATCCACGTGTGGACGGCGGGCAAGCGTCGCGATGTCGCTGGGAGCGAGGCAGGGCGTCGATGCGCTTGCCGCGTCAGTAGTGGCAGTAGTTGTGCCCGGACACGTCCGCGCAAAGGGCGCCCCCCGGACACTCGCCGTAGCACGACAGGGCGCCGCCTGGGCACTGGCAGTCGCACAACTGCTGGCCCTTGCCGTCGTCGTAGCAGGTTGCGTCGGGGCCAAACCCGGCGTTCTTGCAGTATGCGTCGCCCGTGCACGTGCAGGAGAACTGGGGAGGGTTCGCTCCTGCGATCTGCTGGCAGTTCGTCAAGTAGCACTCGACTCCGCACGCTCCGCAGTTGGAGTTGCTGTAGCGCGGAACGCAGGCGTTGCTGCAGCAGTACCCGGCGCTGCACGGCGTGCCATCCGTGACCACGAGGGAGCAAGCAGCGCTCTCCGTGCGACTCGATGACCCACAGGTTCCGGACTGGCACTTGTGGTCCGTGCAGCTTCGCTCCTTCGTCCCGGACGCGGAACACTCGCCGGTCGGCGCGCAGGCGCCGTAGGCTCCGCAGGTGGTGGCTCCGCACTCTGTGCCGTTCGGCTTGGTTGCGTACGAGCAGCTCCCGGTCGCCGGATCGCAGGAGCCGGATCCCTGGTAGCAGTCGGTGTTCGGCGGGGTCGTGCAGCTCTTCGGCGTCCCAAGCTTGCAGCTCCCCGCCTCGCATCCGTCGCCCACCGTGCACGCATTGCCATCGTCACAGATCTTGCCGCACACCCCGCAATTGGGGTCGGCGGTGAGATTCGCCTCGCAGCCGTTGGCCGGGAGTTGATCGCAGTCGTCCCAGCCAGCGTCGCAGCCGGTGATGACGCACGCACCGCCCTGGCATTCGGCGGTTGCATGGGGGAGCGAGCAGACGCACCCGCACTGGTTGGGCACTCCTGCTGCGCCGCACATTTCTCCGTTCGGACAGTCTCCGCAGTCGATCTCGAACCCGCAGCCGCTCTGCGCCATGCCGCAGCTTGCACCGAGCTGGGCGCAGGTCTTGGGCACGCAGCCACACTCGTTCGCCTCGCCGCTTCCTCCGCATGTCTCCGGGGCACTGCACTTGCCACAGTCGATGGTCTTCGAGCAGCCGTCGGAAATGAGCCCGCAGCCCGCGTTGAGCTGCGCGCACGTCTTGGCGACGCAGCTGCCGGTGCCGCACAGGTTCGGTCCTCCACCGCCGCAGGACTGCCCCACGGGGCACCCCCCGCAGTCCAACGTCTTTCCGCAGCCGTCCAGAATCGAGCCGCAGCTCACACCGAGCTGCGCGCAAGTCTTGGGAGTGCAGCCGCACGCGTTCTGCGTGCCGCCGCCTCCGCAGGTCTGCGGCGCGGGGCAGATGCCGCAATCGATGGTTTGCGAGCACGTGTCGGAGGCGATCCCGCAAGAGGCGCCCATTTGCGCACAGGTCTTTGGCTGGCAAACGCTCGTGCCGCAAAGGTTCGGGCCGCCGCCGCCGCACGTCTCCCCACCCGAGCAGCTTCCGCACGCGATCACGCCGCCGCATCCGTCGGGAATGCTCCCGCACTCCGCTCCGGCCGCAGAGCACGTCGTTGGCTTGCAGCCCGCCTCCGCGCTCGAGTCCTCCGCCACGCCCGAGTCGCGATCGATGCTCGAGTCTTTTGCGACGCTCGAGTCTTGTGCGACGCTCGCGTCTCCTGCCCCGCCGCCGTCGTGCTTCGCCGGCGGATAGGCGTCTGCGTCATCCTGGCGAGCACAGCCGCTCACCACGCTGAACGCCAGGAGCAAGACGGAGGGATACCGAGATCCGACGCCCGTTCTCGCCTCGCCCCGACCATGAAACGAAGGGAGGATCATGCAACGGATTCTACGAGCATGCGTCGGCCCACTCAACGATGAACGCACGCGTCGTGGTCGGCGGAACGGCCGTTATCAAGCACACTGCGGGCCCGACGAGCTCGCAGACACGCCGCCTTCCCTCGAGCCCTTCCGTCCATCGCGCCGCCTCCGCTCCTCATCAGCGCTCGCACGGCTCGAATCACGCCTCCATGGCGCCCGTCAGACACCCTCCGTGGCCGCGCCTTGACCTCCTCGAGCGAGGCGGGCAAGCTCCGCAAGGTTCGGTCGTTGAAAACTCGCAGCGCATCTGTCTCCGGCAGGTCGCGCGAAGTCGCGGGCACGTGTTGCCGACCCGCTGGTCGGCTGTTCGACTCGGCCCGGGGGCGCCGTCCGCAACCGGCCTCGGTGCGTCGAGTCGGCCCCTCCCCCTCGCCACCCACTCCCCGTTCCCCAGACCTGATTCGCGACAGGGCGGGGCGAGTGGGCCCGCGGCCCGAGTTTCGGGG
>CAYMUE010000038.1:34122-45461 GCA_964393505.1 uncultured Polyangiaceae bacterium | reverse complement strand
CTAGCGCGGCGCAGAAGGAAGGGAAGCGCACGCTGCTGCAGTCCCCATTCCCCGAGGGATCGGCCCGAGCGCCGTCCGTCACGGGACGCAGCGCCATCGGATCAGCTCTCCCAGAGAGGAGAGGGGGATGTCCTTCTTCCGCGGTGGAGTGACCCGCAGACGGTTCGCGATCGAAACGTCTTGCACGGCAACCTTCTCCATCTCCTTCAGCACCGGCGGCAACGGCGGGTCGCAAGTCCGAGTCGGTGTCGTTGTCGTACAGTCGAGGTCCCCAGGTTCCCACGGCTCCTCGGGGACGGGCGCAATATGGCAATCCGCTCCGCGCAACGCGCGCGGCAGCGGAGCGAGCAGTTTCTTGTCCCGCGAGCTGACTCAGGCTTGGAAACTCGCCCGGGGACCCGGTGGTAATCGACTTCATCTCACCCGCGGAGCGGAGTCCATGATTGCCGACGAGAACGCCGCGTGACTACTGTCTTCGATTCCAAGGCAACCCCCAACGGAGCGCATGAATCCGACGCCCTCCGATCCCGTGAGCGCCGGGGGGGGGAACGCACCCGTGAAGAAAGCATGCGGAATGGACGGTTAAGATTGCACGTATACGACGTTAAAAAGCAGTTGCCGATAATCGCGGTTGTCCGTGAAGATCGCCAACGGGCGGGGACGGAGCGAATCGATGCACTTCTCCAGCTTTCTTCTGCCCATCCTCGCGACCACGCTCGGTGCCTGCTCGTCGTCGCCGACCACCTCGTCGGCTCCGGATGACCTGGCCGCGGGCGACGCAGGAGACACCGAGGATGTATCGCAATCCGACGCGATCGCGATCGACGCCTCCGGGGACGCAGCCGATGGCGCGTCGGACGCCGCCGAACCGATCGAGGCTTCGGGAGCGGGCCCGGTGCCGGGGTTTGCCGACATCCACGTGCACCATCTTGCCGAGTACGCCTACGCGGGCGCGTGGTTCCACGGATCGCACAAGGGCGAGGAGGCGGTCGCGATGGGCGCGTGCAGCGGCGGTGACGTGCTCGGGGGCGACCACGCGCGAACCTCGCTCAGCGTGCTCAACGAGTTCCTCGCGCAGGCCCCTGGGACCTCCGGCGACACGGGCTGGCACTTCAACAAGACGCATGGGTATCCGGAGTACGATGGTTGGCCGCGGTGGGATACGATCGCCCACCAACAGGTCTGGGAGGGGCATCTTCGCGAGGCGCACGATCGCGGGATGAACCTCATGCTGATGTCGGCAGTGAACTTCAAGCCGCTGTGCGAGACCATGCCCAAAGACAACCGCGATCCCGGGCGCACGTGCGACGACATGGAAGCGGTGGACGTGCAGCTCGACGCTGCGTGGGAGTTCGACCAGGCGCGCGACTGGGTCGAGATCGCGCTCAGCCCGCAGGATGCACGTCGCATCATCGGCGAGGGCAAGCTCGCGATGGTGCTGGCCATCGAGGTCAGCGATCTGTTTCCGGAGGGCGACTGGCTCGCACAACTGAAGGCCTACCACGAGCGCGGTGTGCGCTCGATCCAGCTCGTGCACCAGCTCGACAACCGCTTCTGCGGCGCGGCGCCGCACCACTGGATCTTCAAGGTCTTCCAGCTTCTCGATCGGGACACGGGCTTCGATCTCGATGACGAGGGGAAGAACACCAAGGGGCTGACGGTCGAGGGGGAGGCTCTGCTCCATGCCATGATGGACGTGGGGATGATCATCGACATCTCGCACGTGTCGGAGCGCGGAGTGAAGCGGGCCTACGAGCTCGCATCGTCGCGCGACTTCTACCCGCTGGTGCTCTCGCACGGGCACTTCCGCTCGATCATGCTCGACGACAAGCAGACCGAGGAAAAGACGACGCCGGACTGGGCCGTGAAGATGATCCGGGAGACCGGCGGAATGTTCGGTCTACGAACGGGTGCGGAGCAGGTCAAGACGTACTCGAAGTCCGGCGTGGCGAACGACTGCGATGGATCGACCCGCTCCCTCGCGCAGGCCTTCGCTTACGGCACCAAGGGGTTGAAGGTGCCCATCGCGCTCGCCAGCGACTTCAACGGGTACATCGCCCAACTGCGTCCCCGCTTCGGCGGCGAGAAGGAAACCTGCGGAGCGTCGGGCGAATCGAAGAGGATCGCCGCACAGCAGGCCGTGCAGGCCAACCCCTCCGGCACGTTGCTCGACACCGCGGGCTTCGGCCACATCGGCATCGAGCCCGACGTGATCGCGGAGCTCAAGTCGTTCGGTCTCGACACTTCCCCCCTCGAGAGCTCCGCGGAGACATTCCTTCGCGTGTGGGAGCGTGGGCTGGATCCGGACCGCCAGGGGCCGCTGCCCGCGGACGACCTGGACACGAGCGGCATCGAGCCCTGAGCGGCGGGCGCGGCACGGGACCTCCGTCGCGGTCCGTTCACCGCTCCTGCACCCCTTCCTCCGCTTCGCGGCCCGGCGTACGCTCGGGATGCATGTCCCCCTCACCCTCGCTGCGACGTCGCGCCCTGCTCTGCGCCCTGCCGGGCTTCGCTCTCGGGTGCCGACGCTCGCCGGCGCCGCGATCTCACGCACCGGCGCCGTCGGCTTCACCGTCGGTTGCGGAGTCGCCAGGGGAGTCGCCAGCGGCGGCGTCCAGCCCCGCGGAATCCCCGTCGAGCAGCCCCGCTGCTGCACGCTTCGACGCTTCCGATCGCGCCTTCCAGGCTGACCCGGAGGACTTCCGCACGAAGCGTCCGGCGGCCCCCGGAGACTGGCTCGCACGGTTCCACGAGCCCGATGTCTCCTTCGAGCAGTACGCCGATTCGAGACCCGTCAGCCGCACTTCGGAGCGCCGCGCGATCGTGATTCAGCCCCTCGGCGCGTTCACCGCTGCGGAGCGATCGTTGCTCGAGCGAGTCGGTGACTTCACGTCGGCATTCTTCGACACGCCGACGGAGCTCGCGCAGGCGATCGAGCTGCCGTCGCGGGGCTCGCGCCGGCGCACCGACGGTCCCCGACCGTGGACGCAGTACCGGACGCGTCACCTGCTCAATCGGGTGCTGCCACCGCTGCTGCCGAAACACGCCGTCTGTCTGCTGGGCGTGACGATGTCGGACCTGTACCCGGAAGAGAGCTGGAACTTCGTATTCGGGGAGGCCACGCTCGAAGAGCGGATTGGAGTGTACTCGCTCGCGCGTTACCAGCCGGGGTTCTGGGGGCGAGCGGACACACCTGCGGCGAGGCGTCTGGCGGTGCTCCGGAGCTTCAAGGTGCTGTCCCACGAGGCCGGACACATGTTCACGGTCTCCCACTGCATTCGGTACGAGTGCGTGATGAACGGCTCCAACTCCCTCGATGAGATGGATCGCGAACCCGCGTTTCTCTGCCCTGTATGTCTGAAGAAGCTCGCCTGGAATCTGGGATTCGACGTTCGCGCCCGCTACGCGCGGCTGCGGGCGATCTACGAAACGGAGGGGCTCACGGCCCAAGTGGGGTGGATCGACAGCCGCATGCGGAGGATTGGATCCTGAGGGGGGTGCCGCGGCGCCTTCCTCGAGCGGAGTGCGACGGCGTTGCGCGGAGGGCCAGAAGGACCGCGTTGACCCGCTCGTTCGCGACCGAGTGGCGCCCCCCCCCCGCCAGCGGTGCATCAACCTCGCGGGGCAGCACGGGGCGGCTGCTGCCCAGGTCAGGACCACACCGCCAGAGCGTGGACGGGACCGTTCCGGAACCGATGTCAGAATCGGTGCCCCGCGTCGTACTCTCCGACGTCGCCGCGAGAGCACCCCTATCACCTGCGTCGCAGGACCTTGCTCCGCCGCATTGAGACTCGACAAGAGAGACTCGAACACAATCACCTCGCATGCGATGCTTTCGTTCCTTGCCGTTGCGCCCCTTTCCGGCTGCATGGCCGCCGTGGACGTCGACGCCGTCCACGACCAGGACGAAGGCGACATCGCGGTGTCCGAGGGCGTGTCGGAACCTGCCGTCGAGGCGCACGCACGTTCGAGCCCGCGGGGCTCGATCTCGACTGGAACGGCAGGGCATTTTCGGTCAAGATACGCGGACCCTAAGCCGAAGCCGAACCCGAGCGAGGTCGCCGTTGGATGTGAGCATGCCGCATTCTCTCCGCTGGCTATCATGCCGACGCGGTCGGGTCGCATTGGACGTCCCGGGCCGCCGAGAGACCTCCTTTCGCGCGTGGGTGAAGTGCCTCGCCGCGCTCATCGTCAGTCTGTCGGCCTGCGCGCCAACCTTCGAGTTCAGGACGTGCCGAGCGACGCGCCGTCCATGTGGCATTCAGGCAGAGATCGAGTTGCCCGATGGGACGACCGGTGAGCCGCGGGCGATTCCTCCTCCGGGTGCGAGAGCCACTGTGGTGGAGTTCTGGGCGATCCAATGCGAACCGTGCCGGCGGGCCCTTCGGGCGCTTGATGCGCACCGCGGAGAGCTTCAACAAGCGGGGGTCGGAGTGGTGCGGGTCGCGGTGCTGCACCGGGGCGATCCGATCGAGCCGGTGCGGGAGGCTTATGGGTCATTGGGCCTCACCGGGACATTTTTGGTGGACTGGGGCGCTGACTACGCTCGCGACTTGAAGGTGAGGAGCGTGCCGGCGACGGTCGTGCTGGATCGGGAGGGGCGGGTGCAGTGGTTGGCGTCTGGCAATTCGAATGCCGAAGAGATTGCGCAAGCGGCGCTTGCGGTGGCGGAGCGTGCCTGGTCGCGAGGCAACTCGAGCTCGACGGACCGTCGGTCGAGCCGATGAACGAAGAGGATCGGGAGGCCTGTCTCGGATGTCCGCGGGCGGCGTGCCTCGCCGTGCGGACGTAGACGCCCTCAGCGCGCTGCTGCGCCCTTCTTGCCGAACAGCTTCTTGCCGATCGTCGCCACGCCCAAGGCCAGCGCTCCGGTGAAGATGCCCGCCACGGCGTTGGCAAGCGCAGGGAGAAGTGCGTCCCCGAATCCGCCCTGAAACACGTTGCCGATTCGCTCCTCCGCGCCCGGAATCGCATGCACTACGATTCCGCCGCCCACCAGGAACATCGCTGCGGTACCCGCGATCGAGAGTCCCTTCATCATCCAGGGCGAGCTGCGGAGGATGAGACCGCCTGCTCGACGCCCGACCGCATTCTCGCCTCTGGCGAGCCATTGCCCGACGTCGTCGAGCTTCACAATCGCCGCGACCACGCCGTAGACCCCGATGGTCATCACCAGCGCGACCGCGCTGAGCACGGCGACGCGGGTCAGGAACGCAGACGATGCGACCGTGCCCAGGGTGATCGTGACAATCTCGGCCGAGAGGACGAGGTCGGTTCGGATGGCGCCTTTGATCTTCTTCTTCTCGAACGCGACCAGGTCCACGCTGGGGTCCGCCAGGGCGGTCAGCGTCGCCGCGTGATCGGCCTTGTGCGCGTGGTGTTTGCCGACGCTGTGAGCGAGCTTCTCGAAGCCTTCGAAGCAGAGGAAGACGCCGCCGGCGGCGAGCAGCGGGACCACGGCCCAGGGGGTCACCGCGCTGATGAGCAGCGCCGCCGGCACGAGGATCGCCTTGTTGACGAGAGAGCCCTTTGCCACGGCCCAGACGACCGGCAGCTCGCGCTCCGCCCGGACGCCCGCGACCTGCTCTGCGTTGAGCGCGAGGTCGTCGCCGAGCACGCCGGCGGTCTTGCGGGCCGCGACCTTAGTCAACACCGCCACGTCGTCGAGGACCGACGCGAGATCATCGAGCAGCGACAGGAGACTCGTAATGGGCACGATGCAGTCCCTCGGGAGAGCCAGACATAGCGCGGGGGATGCGATGCCCGCAACGGGAAGCAGAGCACGCGGCGACGTGTTGTCTCGCACGAGCGTATCGAAGACGGCCGAACGCGAAAGGGGACACGCATAGACGACGCGACACCAGGGGGGCAAACCGGGGACCGACCGCGAGCGGCGGGCACGGCGCCACCGACGGAGCCCGGGTGGCGCGGGAAGACCTATCGAGGGTTCGTGGAATACAACCCGACTGGCTGTGACGTCGGTGCCACATGTCGCGCTGATGGGCGCCATCGTGCTGGCGTTGCATGCACTGCGTCGGCTGTGCGCTGCTCTGCGATGTTGCGCGCCATGCCGAGCGCCATCGTGCTGGCGCTGCATGCACTGCGTCGGCCCGTCCTGAGAGCCCACGCGATTGTAAGGAGGGCTCGGGTCTGGTCCACGATCCTCCCGCTGGCCGGGGTCTGGTTGCACCACACGGTGAAGGTCGGGCTGGTGAGCGCGCCCGTGACGATGCTGTAGTGGGGAGCCAGCCTGGTGGGTGGCGGATTCGCGCTGCTCGCCCTGGCACTCGCCGCTTCGCTGCACTTCCGCGGGTCATGTGCTCCGATCGACTGGCATGCTCCCGCGCGGCGTGAACCATGACAAGGACTGGGCGCGACTGGTGATCACGACGCCGGGACCGATCGCTGCGATTCGGGATTCACTTTTCCGGGGCCCGAGGATCGACCAGCTCGTCGCAGACTGATCGTCCTCGATCGCCAGGGTCGGATCGTGGAGCCTCCCAGGGGATCGGAAACCTTGTCCCGGCGGAGTCCCGCAGCGCAGCGCTGGTCGGGTTCAGCGCGAAGCGCCACTCGAACCGTCGGGCGCGGATGCGTCACAGCCGGACTAGACCGAACGGGGGATAGGCGCCCTTCCCGTCATCGACGAACCATTGCCCGGTCGGCCGGTGCATAATGGCCAGGACTCGTCCGGGAGGCGAACGACATGCCTGGCCGCTCTTCGTCTGACCTCGCGCTTCTCACGTTGGCCGTCGCAGCCATCCTCACCACTTCGTCGACCGGGCTCGCCTTCGGCGAGTCCACGAACGGACTCCCCTCGTGGGAGGAGCGTGTGCTGCACGCATGGGTCAATCGCGCGAGGCTCGACCCCGCCGCAGAGCTCGCACCATGTTCCGCCTGCGCCGACGAGGCCTGCTACACACCGAAGCCTCCCCTGGTCTACTCGTCCTCTCTCAACCGCGCAGCGAGGCTGCACGCGGTCGAGATGTCCCTCATGGGAGCGACCGGACACGATTCGGCGTGCACCCTCGTCTCCGACATCGCGTCCTCGTTCCCGACCTCTTGTGCCGGCGTTCCGAGCTGCGCCTGCGTCGGAGGCACGGCGTCGTGCGCTCCGCAGTGCACCACCTGGCCGCAGCGCGTGCAACTGTTCGGCATCACCGGCTCGCACGAGGTCCTCGGCTCGGGGACGAGCCCCGTCGCAGCGTTCGACGCGTGGATGGCCGAACCCTGGGTGTCGGGATGCTCCTCGACTCCCGAGGCCAGAGGCACCCTGCTGTCCACGACGGGCGCGATCGGCTTCGGCGTTTCCGGCGACGCCGTGGTGGCTGACCTCTCGGAAAACGTGCCGTCCCTCGCCTACCCGATCGTCGCGGGATCGCACTTCCCCCGCCAGGGCACGAACCTGACGTTCCACGCCGTGTGGCATGACGGTTGGGCTGCGAAGACGGCGGCAGTCGACATTGACGGGACTTGCCATCCTTTGACGCGCGAGCGAGGCACCGGGTATCTCGGGGCGTGGACGGCGGCGGTCACCACGCCTGCGGCTGCGTGCCAGCGATATTACTTCGTGTTCCGACGTGAAGACTCCGTGATCAAGACCTGGCTGGAGACAGGGTCGCTCGGAATTGGCGACGGCACGTGCGCCGACTTCGACGCCAGCCGGCCTGCCTTGCCCGCGGGTTGCCCGTGCTTGCCGGTGTGCGAAGCCAAGCAGTGCGGTGACGATCAGTGCGGGGGTTCCTGCGGGACGTGCGCTGCCAGTGAGGAGTGCCAGTCCGGGCTCTGCGTTCCCGGCGACGCCGGTCTCGACGTGTCGGCGGATGGCCCGAATCCGGACGCGGAAGGCGACGCGATGCAAGAAGCCGAGGCTGCAGAGGACGCCGCGGAGGAGGCCGGGACGAACGATTCCGGCCAAGACGCGGCAGGGGACTCCGGCGAGGACGCGATGATGGACTCGGGGATCGAGAATGGTGGAGCGGGCGGTGCCGCCGGCGCCGACGGATCAGCGGGATCGTCAGCCAGACCCGGCAGACCCAGGGTCCCCGCCGGCAGGTCGATCGCGGACTCTGCCGACGACTCGTCGTGCGCGATGTCTCCTGCAGGCCGCGGCAGCGGGTTCGGGATTGCCGCCGTGGGGATCGCCCTCGCGTTCCTGTCGCGCAGGAGACCCGTCGGTGCGTCGCGCGCAGCCGCGGTCGCACTGATCGCGTGCAGCTCGCTCGTTCTCTGTGGTGCGGACAGTGGATCGCACTGCGATGAGAACGTGCAAGTGGCCCTCGACGGCACCCGCACCGACTGCTCGCCGGCGAGGTGCGAGGCGGACAGCGGCACCTGCGTGGTGAGCTGCGCGCAGGACTCCGAGTGCGTGGATGGTTGGGTGTGCAGGGACTCCGCTTGCGTCGACCGCGGGTCGCGACCGCTCGTGAGCCTGTATGATGAAGACGGCTGCAACTGTCGGACTGCAGGGCGCGCGAGGGCGCCTTCCCGGGCGGCGGTCGCGATGGCCGTCGCACCGCTGTTGGTCGTCCTTCGGAGGCGCCGCGTGAGGGCGAGGACCGGCGCCGCCATACTGGCCGCACTGGCCGCCTGGCTCTTCGGCTGTTCGAGCCAGGAGGAGCTTCCGCCCGGCGAGGTCTGCGAGGATGTCGGCTATTCGATATCGAATCGAGTCCTGACGTGCACAGGGGACAAGGAGCTTGCGGTGCAACGCTGGGAGGAGTTCCGCAACGAGTACCAGTGCCTTGTGAAGACGGTCGATCGCAAGATCGAGGAGTACTATGTCTGCCCGGTGGAGGTGAGGAGGACGCCGTGCGATACGGTGGCTGCGGCGGGAGGAGATCTGGATCTCTGGCTCGGGTCGGTGCCGATCTGCACCGAGATACTGGCCCACACCAGCGGGAAGCGGATTCCCGAGAATGGGAGCCAGCCGTGATCCGGTGCGCGTCTTCCCGACGAATCCTGCTCGTTTCACCCGGCGTCTTCGCGTTGGCCGCGATGCTCGCTTGGACGGGACGTGCGCAGGCCGACACGTTCGTCGAGCCCTTCCGCGGATTCGACGGCACCGTGCGCGTGGACACGGCCGTCACTGCGGCTCAGCGCAACGCCGAGGTCTACGGCGCGGTGTCCGCGCTCGATCGGATGATTCGCAGGCACGGCCTGAAGTCGCCGATGACGATCGGCGCCGAGTTCAACTGGATCTGGAGCGTCGCGCAAATACCAGGGTGCAACACGAAGGACCTCCTGCTGGGAGAGCAGTGCAACGGCGAGTACCGTCTCCAGAACATCGACCTTGTAGGGAGCAACATCGCCCTCCAACTGTGTGGCAAGGATGGCGACTTCCAGTACTGCGGCTTCGGCGCAAACTCGGTCACTGCCACGCTCGCCTCCGGTTCGGGGAGCCGGTTCGGCGACAACCTGACGTGGGGACTTGCAGGCTACGCGTGGGGTCCGACGGTCGGATGGGGGAACCTTCTCGGGCTCGAATGGCGCAAGGGGATGAATGCCATCCAGGGCAGTGGAGTGGTGGGGGTGTCCGGGTCGTACTCGGACTGGTTGACGTTCCGCGCGGGCTACATCGGTGCCACCTACTCGCGCGGCGCGTACGCCAACCTGTCGGTCGACAAGATCAAGGCGTTCTCGACCGTGGCCGCGACCGAGGGCTTCAAGCGGTTGCCCGCGCTCCTGGCGGGATTCGATCAGCTCTATCTGGAAAACATCGGGGCAACCAGCCTGTATCTGCGCAGGCTGCTCTACGCTCCCGGGATCCTCGAGAGCGTCCCCAACCCGTCCTCCGGGGAGTTCGACTTCACGACTGTTCATCTCGAGCAAGTCTCGATCGGACGCGTGGTCGATCTCCTGGGAGCCTATGCGGTCAGACCCACCCCGGCTCTGCACCAGGCCATCGTGTCGCTGCACAATGGAGGCTACCGCGTGCCGGTGACCACGAAAGGCAAGCTCGCCTACGGCGAGGATGGGAGCTACGGCATCGCCCTCTCCGCCGGCATCGTTGGACTGCCCAAGATGCCGTACTGGGGGGTGCCGGGCGGCAACGCGTTCTACTTCAACATCGAGGCCGGCGCCGTTCTCCCGTGGTTCCAGGCCCGAATGACGCTGCGCCGCAACGACCCTGAGATCCTGACGTTGTTCCCCTTCGCGCAGGGCGCCTGGAACTTCCACTACTATCTGAGCTTCACCGAGTTCCCGGGCTCCAAGAAGTAGCCCTGCGGCCTCGCCTCCGGAGCATCGTTGCTTAGCTGTCGAGCGGCCTGTGACGGACCACCGGAGCTACGGCTTGCAGCAGATCGTCACGGCGGATTCTCCGGTGACGACACTCTCGGGGGAAGGGGCGGATGAGTTCGGCTGGCAGGTGGCCTGCACCGGTCCGGTCAGGTCGGCGCTGATTTCAGCTCCAAACGTGTTGGGCTTCTGCGTGCAGACTCCTGCTTTGAGCAGAGTCGGGGAGCTAGTACAGGCCATGTCATTGTGGAGCTTGAGCTGACAGTCCTGCGCCGAGCACTTGCAGGCCGCCTCACACGTGCACGTGCCCGCGCAGGTGCGCTTGTCCGAGACGAGTTGGTAGTAGGACTGGGAGGAAGTGAAGCCGGAGGGACAGTTCGCGGGCCCTGCATGGAGAAGACAAATCTTGGTCCCGGGCGTGAAGGTCTTGATGCATTGGCCCGAGTTCTTGCAGATTGCGGGGCTATCGCTGGCGTACGCGGAGCATTCATACGCCGAGGGCGCAAAAGCAGGCGGCGTCGGGAGCTGTGGCGTCGCGCAGGTGGCGTTCATCAAGGTTGTGAGCTTGAGGTGCGTGGCATTGCTGGGGTTCGCCGTGCACTGGGTGCAACTCGGGCTGACCGAGCACGGGCTACCTGACGTGCCGGAGCAGAAGGCGTCGGTGAAGAAAGAGAGGCGTGCCGAGCACACAGCAGAGCCTGGTGCGACGCAATCACAGGGGCAGTTGTAGCTGTTGGCCGCGTCCAGAGTGCTTTGTAGAAACAGCTTCTGCGGCGTGAGAGCGCAGCCCGTCGGCGGCGTCGCTCCCATGGCGATTGGCGTCCACTCAGAGGGCGGGTTCTCGAAACACTCCTGCCCTGGAGGGCACCCTGCCGGGCCACCCGCTGAACCGGCGGCACCCGAGCTCCCAGCAGCACCCGAGCTCCCGGCAGCACCCGAGCTCCCGGCAGCACCCGAGCTCCCGGCAGCGCCCGAGTTCCCAGCGGCACCCGAGCTCCCAGCGGCACCCGAGCTCCCGGCAGCCCCGGCGGCCCCTGCCTCACCAGCGGCCCCTGCCTCACCAGCGGCCCCTGCCTCACCAGCGGCCCCTGCCTCACCAG
>CAYMUE010000038.1:30883-34022 GCA_964393505.1 uncultured Polyangiaceae bacterium | reverse complement strand
GCGGCCCCTGCCTCACCAGCGGCCCCTGCCTCACCAGCGGCCCCTGCCTCACCAGCGGCCCCGCCGGATCCTCCAGAAGGGAAGCCCCCGTCCTGGCCGCCGGTGCCCGTGCCTCCCGATCCACCGCCCTTGCCTGCAGCTCCGGCCTGGCCCCCGTGGGCCTCGGAGCTTGCGTCCGCACCTCCTGCCGAAGCATCGGGTTGATCGCCGCCAGGCGCGGCCACGAACTCGTCGCCGCCGCAGGAAGCGGCCCACGAGCAGAGAAGCAACAACAAAGGCAAGCGTGGAGCGTACATGATTGATCCCCTGAGGTACCCGCAGCGTACCGCGGACTCGGGTCCGGGAAAAGGCGCATGCAGGGCTGAGGGTAGTGCACGGGCGTGTGGTCGGCAGAGTGCCGACGGCGCGAATCAGGGAGGTCTCGAGACTGTGAGGCCCTGCTCCATCAAAGCGAATCACCGCTGCGGTGGCCCTACTTCGTCGCGTAGCCGTACCCCACGATGAACTTGTCCGCGCTCTCACCCGCTCCCATCGTCAGCGTCGGGGTCTGCGCGCGCTGATCCTTCAACGCCTCCCGCGTGACGCGGGGCTTCACCCAGCCTGCGAGCTCTGCGAGCGAGATCTGCCCATCGCCGTCCGCGTCTGCCTTGCCGCCGCCGAGCCCTTCCAACACCGTCCGCGTGAAGAGCCCTTCCGCGGCTCCCGGCGCCGGCCCCGAGATCTCCGAGGCTCCCGTCGCAGAGAACAGGGCCACACGCGCGGGCGGCGCAGCATCCTTCACGCGCACCAGAGGACGTGCCCCGGCAGGGAGAACCGATCTGCCTCCGGCTCCCGAGAAACACGCGTCCACGATCGTCAGGGCCTCCTTCGCTCTCGTCTCGCCCAACCCCTTCATCACCGCGCCAAGCCCCAGCCCCGTACGTTCCACCGTCTTGGGATCACCGTCGAACGGAAGCAGATACGGTGAGCCCGACGCGACGTCCGGAGCGCCGTGCCCGCTGAAGTAGAAGTACACACGGCTGCCAGCCGGCACTTCGGTCTTGAGCCATTCCAGATGCTTGTCGATGTCGGTCCGCGTGGCGCGATCGTCCAGGGCGACGCGAACATGGTCGTCCTTCAGGCCGAGCGTCCGGCGGAGCATCTGCGCGAACCCTTCGGCGTCGCGCCGGGCACCGGTCGGGGAGGGCAGGTCACGGTAGCGCTCGATGCCGACAACGAGTGCGTAGGATCCGGGCTGCGGCGAAGCTGCCACGAGCGCAGCGGAACCAGCCCCGCCGGCGATGGTTGCGGGGGGCGGGGTCGATGCGGCCACGGAGCGGTTAGCGCGCGAGGCCGACCCATCGGCCAGCTTGCGGGAGTCCGCGATCGCGTTGGCGAGGTTGTTCCCCGCGAACGCCGCGATCTGATCGAGCTTGACGATCTCGTCGGCAGGCCACACCCACCGCAGCTCGTCGACTGCTGCCCCGCCGGGATTCGTGAGCGCGATGCGGTACTCCTCCTGCCGCACGCCGTTCGTGAGCGCAGAGCGGGCGTGGACCTTCACCTCGACGTCATAGGGGCGGTCGCGCCACCGGGAGACGGTGAATCCCGCGTCTCCGAGGGCACGCGCCATCGCGTCGCGGATGACGACGCCGGCGTTGCGCTCCTTCATTCGCGACAGGACTTCGGGGTCATCGGCCTCGAGGGATACTTCCTGGGAGACGAGGAGGGTGACGCCTCTGACCTCGGCCTGAGCCGGGCGAACCGTGGGAGGAGACACCCATCGGCCGGACGAGCTCATCACGGGAACGCAGGAGGAGAGCAGGAGGCAGGCGAGCAGCCAGGGCGCGGTCTTCATGGTTGGGGGATGATACGGCAATCGCGTGACGGATGGCGGGCAGTATGCGGTGGCGCGAGGAGCACGAATCACGCGTCGTCTCACGCGGTCGGGAGGCTCGGTGTGAATCACGCGTCGACCGCGCGGTGGGGCGGGTGTCGTGCTCTTGCCGCCGGCGGCCTGGGGCCGTCGTGGGCAGACGAGATCCCCGCCTCATCACAGTCAGGGCGCCTCGACATCCACCGTGTAGTCCCCGGTAGCGGGCAGATCTGACTCCTGGGTTCGCGTCAGCGGGAGTGAGCACATGCGTTCGAAGTCTCCGAAGCCCCCGGACGCCAAATTGGAGCCGCACGCCACATCGAGCCCCGCATCCACCTGCGCGCACGTCGACTTGGTTCCGCCGGTCGGAGGGGCGTCGACATAGGTGCACCACTGCGTCGAGCCCAGCCATCCAACCATGACGTGGCAGGCGGGTTACGGAGCCATCTCGCTTCGCAAGAACGAGCTCCCGGCGGTCACGAGGCACGTCGAATCGCACGCGGATCGGCACGTGCGTCGCGCGGTTGTCGAGAGCTGGGAAAGGGGACCGCACCGGACGACGGTGCGGCACGCACGTCTGGCGAACGGGTCGACGCACGGGACGGGTGAGGCCCGGAGGAGATCCCCCCGATCGCGGCTCCGGGTTCACATCTCCGGAGCCGGAGGATCTGGCAACGTGTTGCAGTTCCGAGGCCCGCTCTCATCGTCGGGGCCAACTCCGAGGACCCAAGACAGGACCGGCGAGTCACGAAGGACTCATGGACAGGAAGCGGAGTCCGGGAGCTGCTCCATCAATTCTTGCGGTGAGGATTCGAGCCACGGCACCTTCGCGAAGACCACGTCACAAACGATGTCGAAGTCGATCCCGAAGCAACCCCGTTGTCGGATCCGGATGCCTGCCTTCCCCGGATCGTCGGCCAGCCGCGGCGCGTCATCGGGCTGCACCTGCTCACGCATCAGGTTCCCGAGGTTCACCAGTGTCTCGGACCGTGCGACCTGGCCTTCCTGGATCTGCGGATCGGGACCGAGAACGGGCTCGGGGTGCTGCCGCGCCTGTTGGCGGAGGGTTCCGGAGCTCGGCGCGGTGATGATCACCGAGCCTACGACGTCCGAGAGCGCGGTGGAGGTGGTGGAGGGAACGGCGGCCCCACAGTGAACGAGGTCGAGCGCGCATTGAGCTCCTCTGCGCCAACGAAGCGACCTTCGGAGATCAGCCGCGGAGCGTCGGCTGCGTTGAACACCATCCGTCCGGCGTGCCGCTCACCCCGCCACGTGCCGCTTGCC